>JAEZCG010000080.1 GCA_023430065.1 Pseudomonadota bacterium
GCCTCAATAGCAACGACCGCCTCTTGCGGCCCCGGATCAACTGGTACGCACGCCCCGACCTGCGCATTTCTGCCGGCGTCGACATCTTCGCCGGCCCCGATACCGGCGCGTTCGGCACCTTCGACCACAGCGATCGGGTGTACGCGGAAATCCGCTACACGTTCTGACGGTCCGCCATCGTCGACGCATCGGGGCAGGCATGGACGGCCACGCCTGTCGGCTTGCTTTACAGGATGACCTGCGTTCGATGCGGCTCAGGAATTTTCTGATGCATCACGCTGAGAGGCCCCGGGGACGGTGTCGGTTAGCTTTACGGTTTCCTGGGGGGCTTACCACGAAGACAGTATAAGCAATTGATATTTAATGTAATTTGTAGGCGGCATACTTCTGGCTTAAGAGGCCTCGGCCGGCTCAAGGCCCGGATAATCCAGGAGATCGAACATGACCAACCTAAAGGCCCTACTTGCTGCCAGCGCGATCGCAGCCGGCGTGGGTTTCAGCACGACAGCGTCCGCCACGCTGATCAACACCTGGCAGGCTTCCTTCGACAACGGTTTCGACCAGTCGCTGACGACGTTCGCCGCCGGTACCGACAATCCCAACTTCACGGGTAGCAACCCCGTCGGTGGTGAAGCGGATACCTACCTGCAGATCGCGTGGGGTACGCCCGGCTCGCTGGCCACCAACCCGACCCAGGAGCAGTCCAAGCTGGTGGTGTCGCAAGGTGTCTACGCCGGCGGCCCGTCTGTGGACGTAACCACTAACGGCGGGACTGAGCAGACCATCGGGATCACGCACTTCAACAACGCGATCACCTGCACGGGCGGCGTGCCGGCTGGCGGCATCTGCCCGGCGCTGGTTACCACTACCCTGCTGTCGGAACTGACCCTGACCTCGATCGATCCAGGGGGTGTGGGTCCGCTTCAGGCAACCCAGGCCTTCGGCATCCAGTTCGCGGAAACCAAGAACCAGTCGCCCTGCTTCGAAGGTGGCCTGGAAACCGTCTGCGACGACATCTTCGTGCTGCTGAACCCGATCGCGCTCGAGTTCGACATCGACGTGGATGGCACCATCCACCACGTCACCATCGGTGCGACGATGCTGGGCGGCGAAGCGCTGGGCACGCTGTCGAACGCCGCCTGCGCCGAAGCCGGTCTGGCCGCTGGCTGCATCGGCTTCCTGACGGCCGAAGGTCAGTCCAACACGGTCGTGGCCAACATCACGATCACCGCGCCGACAGAAGCACCTGAGCCCGGCACGCTGGCCATGCTCGGCGCCCTGCTGGTCGCCGGTGGTGTTGCCAGCCGCCGCAAGCGCGCATAAGCACCGCTGATCGGGGTGGTTTGCCACCCCAAGGCATCAAAGGGGCGGCCCGAAAGGGTCGCCCTTTTTGTTGATCCCGGGACTGTCGGATTCTTTTACAGATGTGTTGACTGTATCAGGCGCTATCGAAACAAATTGATGTTTATAAAACCATTTCTTGTTGGGCACGGCACTCGCTGCCTGGGCTCGCCGGCGGTTCCGGCGTCATTCAGGAGGACAGCATGCGTGGATCCAATCGCCTGCTCGCCGTAATCCCAGCGGCTGCAGCAGCTTTAGCCATCAGCTCGGCGGCCTGGGCCGTCCCCGTCGTCACGTGGGAGGCCACGTTCGACAACGGCTTCGACCAGAGCGAAACCGTCGAGAATGGGGATAACTTCCAGTACCTGAATCCCAATCCGGTTCCGCCGCACAACGATACCTACCTCACGCTGGCATGGGGAATCCCGGGGTCGCTGGCGACCAATCCGACTCAGGAGCAGAGCCGATTGGAGGTCTCCCAGGGCGTTTACGCCGGGGGAGATAGCGTGCAGGTGCAGACCAACGGGCCGCGCGTAGACACCATCGGGATCACGCACTTCAACAACGCCATTCAATGCGTGGGGGTGCCTGCCGGCGGCGTGTGCCCAGCCCTGCAGAGTACCGTCCTGCGCTCGAACCTGACGCTCACCGCCATCGATCCTGATCTGGGAATACTCGGATCGGTGACCGAGAGCTTCGAGATCGACGTCGTCGAGACCCGGAATCTGCAGCCGTGCTTCGGTGACGTCGATTCGATCTGCGACGACATCTTCGTGCTTCTGAACCCGTTCGACCTCACGTTCGACATCGACGTCGGCGGGACAATCCATACCGTCATCATCGGCGCCGAACTGATCGGTGGCGATCCGCTGGGTACGCTGTCGAACGAGGCATGTGCCGAAGCCGGACTGGCACCCGGTTGCGTGGGCTTCCTGACTCTCGAAGGCGCCGAGAACACCGTGCTCGCCAACATCCGAATCATCACGCAGGAGGCGCCCGAACCGGGGACGCTGGCGGCGCTTGGCGCACTGCTCATCGCAGGCGGACTGGCGATGCGTCGCCGCCCGGTCTGATCCCCGGCTGACGTCGTCAGTCGACGCGCTTCACGTAACAGGCCGTGCCATCCAGGCACGGCCTGTCTTCGTTCAACCCTCGTAACGCCCCGGCGCCAGGATGCCGGCCGGATCGAGTGTCTTCTTGAGCTGCGCGATGAGACGCCTGCCCGGTGCGTCGCGCCGGCTGCCTACCAGCGCCATCGAGTGCACCCCCAGTCGGTAGGGATAGAACCCGGCATCCATCAGGGCGGAGGTGAGCTCGTCGTGGCAGGCCATCGCGCGCGCGTCCTCGCCTTCGCGGTCCCGGTCGTAGGTGATGGAGATGATGTTGTCCACGGTCCGCTCGGTGCGCAGGGTCATCGACATGGCAGGCTCGAACGGATGCCGGGCGAAGACCGCCTCGACGATGCGAACCATGCGACGGACTTGCACGGGATCGGCTGCTGCCACGGCATTGGCCCAGATGAGCCCGCAGCGGTCGCGATCCGGATCGCAATCGGCGGGGATGGTGCGCTTGCGCCAGTACGCACTCGCCAGCATCCTGGACGTCGGAATTCCCTTCATCAGTTCGTACACCGGCCTCACCAGTTCCATCGCCTGTGACAGGTCGACCCCGGTGACCCACTTGTAGGGTCTGCGCAGGCGACCGGCCACCGCGATCAGGCGATCGTCGAGGAAGCGTAATTCGCTCACGTGCCTTCGCAGAAGCGATGACACCCGTCGCCGCGACGCCGCCACCTGGGCGTGCGAGCCGTACAGCGCACCCGAGCCGTTCCACGCCTCGCATCCCCACTGGGCCATCAGTCGCCGCATGGCCTCGTCGGGCAAGCGCCCGGTACCGTCCGCCAGGTCCCACGGGTAGCGGCCGTTCGACGACACGACCTTGTAGGCATTCACGAAGTGGATCGCGCTGCGCAGCGAGCCCTCCAGGCGCAACGTGCGCAGGGCATCGACCACGTGCTCCAAAGCGCCCTCGCGCGCGCGGAAGAAGAACGCCTGAAAGTATTCCGGCCGGGGCATCAGCCAGACCGTCATGCGGGTGACGATGCCGAGATTGGAATGCGTGAACAGACCATCGATGGCGGGGCCCACGCCCCATCGGTACACCGGCGTCGCCGCGGCGCCCGGGAACTGGCCGAATCCCGTCTCCACCAGTTGCCCGTCGGGCAGGACCACCTGCAGGGCACAGGCATGGCCGAAGTGGTCGCCGTAGGGGGTGTGTCCGAACCCTCGTTCCATCGTGTTCCCTACGATGCTGCAGTCCGGACTGGAGCCGGTTGCGTCGAGCCATAACGCCGGATCGGTAAGCGCGAGGGCTGCGAGCAATTGCCCTTGCGTCACGCCGGGCTCCACCGTGGCATAGGCAAGGCGCGCATCGATCTCGAGAATACGGTTCATCCTGGACAGATCCAGGACGACATTGCCGTCGCCGACCGGAAGGGAGGAGCCGTAGCCCCAGTTGCGGCCGCTGCTGACCGGGTAGACCGGCACACCCTTGGTCGTGGCAATGCGCATGCACGCCTGGACCTCTTCCGCCGAGCCCGGTCGCACGAGTGCCGCAATCCGGTTGGCGCTGGCAAACGTGGCACGAGCGCGCGCCGACAGGGCAGCGGCGTCGGTGACGACGTTGTCGACGCCGACGGCATCCTTCCACAGTCGGACAGCCTCCTCGAGCGCGGCGCTGATCCCTTCGGACGTAGTCATCATGCGGCAGGCGAATTTGCGACGAAGTTGTGCCTCTATCGTACGCGGACGGACTCTCATTGAGCGGGAAGACGAGTCCGGCCTTCAGCGTGGTGCAGGGGCGTCGTTAACAGCCGCATGCCCGGGACCGTACGCGAGAGTGCACATGGTAGCGGGTCGCTTCGTCCGCCGCGATTCATGACCACTGCCTCCACCGTCCGCACGCCACAGCGCTTCGCTCCACGCGCTTCCGACTGGAAGTCGCGAGCGGCTCGCGCCGCGCGCCATCTGACGATCGATCTGGTGCTGGCGTTCAAGGAGGTGATCCGGCGCAAGCGGCGCAGCGGCGTCGCCGTGATTGCCGTGGCATTCAGCGTCATTGCGCTGCTGCTCTCCTCCGGCTTCATCCAGTGGGTCCTGGCGTCGATGCAGGAGGATGCCGTCCACACCGTGGGACATCTGCAGGTGACGCGGCCAGGCTTCGCGGATTCGGGGCTGTCCGATCCGCTCTCCTATCTGCTGCCGGACCGCGACCCGGCGGCCGTGGTCACGGGGCTGGGGTCGAGGGCAATCGCGCCGCGTCTTTCCTTCAGCGGGCTGGTGAGTCTGGGTGACTCCACCCTGTCTTTCCAGGGCGAGGGCTTGAGCCCCCCGGCGGAGGGTGAACTGGTTGCCGCCATGACTATCGTCGATGGCGAGCCGCTCTCCGCACAGGCGGGCGCCAAGGAGGTCTTGCTGGGCCGGGGCCTGGCGCAGAACCTCGGTGCCGAGGTCGGCCGGAAAGTGGTGCTCCTGAGCAGTACGGTCGGGGGTGGGGTCAACGGCGTCGAAGTGGAGGTGAAGGGAATATTCGCCACATCCACCAAGGCGTATGACGATGTGTTCCTGCGCGTACCGATCGACCTCGCAAGGCAGCTGTTGCGCATCGAGGGCGCGTCCCGCTGGATCGTGCTGCTGGCGGACACCGCCCGGACGGACGCGGCGATCGCGTCGCTGCGCGAACGCCTTCCGGCGGACCAGTTCAGCGTGACGCCCTGGTACGAACTGGCCGACTTCTATACGAAGACGGCTGAACTGTTCTCCAAGCAGCTCGGATTCCTCAACCTGATCATTGCCGTCATCGTCGTGCTGACGATCTCCAACTGCATGACGATCGGCGTGGTCGAGCGCACGAGCGAGATCGGCACGGCGCTGGCGATCGGCGCCACGCGGGAAACCATCCGGCGTCGCTTCATCGTCGAAGGCCTGGTGCTCGGTATCGTCGGCGCCGCGCTCGGCCTCGGCCTGGGACTGCTGGCCGCGCACGGCATTTCCTCCGTCGGCATCCCCATGCCGCCCCCGCCCGGTGCGGATCAGGGGTATACGGGCGAGATCCTGGTCACGTATGGCCTGGCCATCCGGGCGGCGGCGGTGGGCGTGCTGAGCGCACTGGGCGGCGCGGTGTTGCCCGCCATCCGTGCTTCACGAATGGGGATCGTGGATGCAATTCGGCAAGGAAAGTAGCTACCGCCAATTGATCCGGCTGGCGTGGCGCAACGTCAGGCGGCACCGCTCGCGCTCGGCCATGACGATCCTCGCCATCGTGGTCGGCGTCTCCAGCCTGATGCTCGCCGGCGGCTTCGTCGAGGACTTGTTCCACCAGCTCGGAGAATCCCTCATCCGCTCGCAGTCGGGCCATCTCCAGGTCGGCAAGGTCGGGTCGTTCACCTATGGATCCCGTTCTCCCGAGAAGTACCTGATCTCGGACGCCGAAGGGTTGCGCAGAGCGCTCGCCGAGCGCAGGGAAGTGGACGACGTGATGGCGCGCGTGCGCTTTTCCGCGCTGCTGGGCAATGGCAAGGCCGAACTGGCCATCCTCGCCGAGGGCATCGAGCCCGAGCGCGAAGCCAAGCTCGGCACGCACCTGCGCATCGAGAGCGGCCGTGCCCTGACACGTGCAGACCACGACGGCATCCTTCTCGGCCATGGGGTGGCGCGTGCGATGAAGCTCGCGCCAGCCGATCGCGTCAGCCTCCTGGTGAGCACTGCGGACGGCGCGCTGAACACCCTGGACTTCCAGGTGGTCGGCACGTTCAGGACCTTCTCCAACGAGTACGACGCGCGCGCCGTGCGCATCGGCCTGCCCGCTGCCCAGGAACTGCTCGGTACCGCCGGCGTGAATGCCCTGGTCGTCCTCCTGAAGCGCACCGCCGATACGCAGCGCGTCGCCCGAATGTTCGAGAGTGCCGCGCCCGGACGAGGGCTGGAGGTGAAGACCTGGATCGAACTCAACGACTTCTACGAGAAAACGGTGGCCCTATACCGCCGGCAGCTCGGCGTACTTGAGCTGATCATCCTGGTCATGGTCGGTCTGGGCGTGGTCAATCTCGTCAACATGACCGTTCTCGAGCGCGTCGGCGAGTTCGGCACCATGCGGGCGCTGGGCAACGGCAACGTCGACGTCTTCGTGCTGGTGCTGATCGAGAACGTCATGCTCGCCGCCTTCGGCGCGCTGGTGGGGCTGCTCGTCGGTACCACGCTCGGCTGGCTGGTGTCGGCCATCGGCATTCCGATGCCGCCCCCGCCCAATGCCGACATCGGTTACACGGCTCGCATCCTGCTCACGCCGGCCCTCGCGCTGAAAGCGTTCACGGTCGGGTTTATGGCCACCGTGCTGGCGGCCTTGCCGCCGGCCGCCCGCGTGGCACGCATGCCGATCGCAGAGCAGCTGCGCCGGGCGATCTGACGGCTCTCAGGCGCGCACGTCGCGGGAGTCTGCCTGTTCGGCATAAGCGCCCCGCATCGACTCCAGGATGTGATCGTAAAACGGCAGGATGGTCGGCCGCAGTCCCGTGTGCATGTTTCCGACATGGATCATCGACGGCACACGCACCCCTCGGTGCTCCACGGGGGCACCGATCTGGTGGATGCCGATGCCGAGGTGGCCGAGGTGGCCGGCGAGCCGCGGCTCGGTGAGGACGAAGAGCCGCTCGATCTCGTTGAGCATCGCGGCGGCAATCACGCCGAGATAGAGGCCCACGAGCAGGTGGGGAAAACGTTGTCGCGGACCGCCCGCGATATCCGCGTCGGACCCCGGTATTTCCTGTGACATTTCACCTTTCCGGCGCCTGAACCCGCGAACGACCGAGAGGCGGGACACCTCGGCGATGTGAATTCGCTGGACCGGGTCGTGCGGCACGATGCCCCGATTGAGGCGAGTGCAGACGCGCTCGAAAGGCAGCGGCTCCTGTGGACGGTCCGTGGGCACGCGGACCAGGCGCACGCATGCGATGAAGGACGCAGAGGGGCGGTGACGCATCAGCACGTGCAGCGCGTTCTGATCGTACTGGTCCGTCTCCAGGCCGTCCGCCCGGGGCGGTTCGAACCTCAGGTCCTCGCAGTAGACGCTGTGGCGGATGCGATACGCGCTTTCCTTGAGGCTCGGGACGGTCGCCGGGACGATCTCGAACCACTCGCGAAACGCCTCGAGCAAGCCTGTGACAACCGGGGACAAGCGATCTCCTGATTTCTTGGTGCCGTGCCCGGCTCGCTGGATGCATGCGCGGGGCGGCACTCCAGCATGGTAATCGGCTCCCCGGTAAATTTCTTCATGTCTGACGTTAAACAGAGACACTTGCCTTGCGTCATGACCGCCGTCATGCTTCACGCTGTCGTCGAGCACCGGAGACGATGGCGATCGCATGAGATCGCCTCCCGCGTCCCGTCACTTGCGCCGAACCGACCGTACGAAGTGAGAAATACCATCGTCGTGCGAAGGCCTCGAGCCGCTCGAGGAAAGTGTAGACGATGCCAGCGCTACGCGGCGCCGCTGTCTCCGTCTGCAGACGATGACATGCAGCCACTGGTTGATGAATAACAAATAATGCACTGATTTCCCGTGATTTTACTTTCTGGCACCGAGATTGCTAACTCGGGTCCGCGCCAACGTATGGCCAAAATGCTGTAAGCATTCACAGTGGTCCCAGCATAATTTGCACGATACAGCGGGAGGTCTGGATGTATCTCGAGAGCAGCGGTGTGGAAGATTCGACTGCGTGGAGCAAGGGGGTGCCCGATGCCTTCGGACAGGATAGGCTGGGGCTTTGCAGTCGTCGATCTCTTCGAGGCAGCATCCACCCGTCCCAGCTGCAGGTCGTCATCGCCCACAGCCCGGCTCAGCGGGCGCAGGCCTGGGAACTGGCAGCCCGCCGCTATGCCTGGCGCCAGTACGAGTTTTCCGACATGGGCCTGTCGTTCCCGGATGTCCGACGCGCGCCGCACTACACCACGCTGCTGACGCTCCAGCATGGGCGGCCCGTGGCGACGATCACCGTCGGTCTGGACAATCCCCACGGCATGCTGGTCGACGAAGTCAATCCCTGCGAAGTCGGGAGCTTGCGCAATGGTGGCGCAAAGGTGGCCGAACTCGTCCGCCTCGCCATCGAGGATGGGGTCGATTCCAAGAAGGTCTGGCTGGGGATGCTCGAGACGCTGGTGTCGTTCTGCATGATCGAGCACCGCCGCACCGACATCCTGATCGAAGTCAACCCACGCCACGTGCCGTTTTACAAGCGTGTGTTCGGATTCGAGCCCTTGGGACCGGAGCGCACCTGCGTACGCGTCGGGGCCCCGTGCCGCCTCCTGCGTCTGACGCGCGAGACGCTCTATCGCAAGCTTGCCTCGTCCCGGCAGTCTGCCATGGCCTCCGCGCCGTTGGACGAAGTGGAAGAAGCGATCGCGGCTTGAGCATTGCGTCGGCGGCCCGCGTGGGC
>JAEZCG010000090.1 GCA_023430065.1 Pseudomonadota bacterium
ATACCACCGCAGGCAGTTTCGGATCGAATGGCTTGCCGCCGGTATAGGCGTAGGCCTTGCGGTCGTTGACGGTTAGGTCCAATTCAAACCTCGTTAAACACTGAGGACACAGAGGGACTCAGAGGAAATCAATTGGCTATTCGCCTGATACCGTTTCGCAGGTGCTCAACATTGAAGTTGAGCAGAAGCCCAATTCGGAGGGAAGACAGGCGGAGATACGTCAACACCTGCGCAAGGTGGATGGAAGCTAGCCTGTCCACGGACTTCACCTCGACGAGGCGTTGTTCATTGACCAGCAAATCGAGGCGGTAGCCGGGATCCAGCTTGTTTCCATCATAGACGACCGCCAACGGAACTTGCGTACGCACCTGCATGCCGGCTTTGTCCAGCTCGTATGCCAGACACGTTTCGTACACGCCTTCCAGAAGTCCTGGCCCCAGGGTCGAATGTACCCGCATCGCCGCACCGATGACCGCTCGTGTCAGCGGGTCGGAATCGACAGGTGCTGGCAGCGGCTTCATTTCTCTGTGCTCCTCGGTGCCCTCTGCGTTGAACGCGTTCTATTTCTGGGACGCCCGCAACGCGCCCGCCAGATCGTCGATCAGGTCCTGTGGATCCTCCAGGCCCACCGACAGGCGGACGGTGCCCGGGCCGATGCCGGCGGCGGCGAGCGCGGCGTCGTCCATGCGGAAATGCGTCGTCGTGGCCGGGTGAATGACGAGCGACTTGGCGTCGCCGACGTTGGCCAGGTGCGAGAACACGCGCAGCGATTCGATGAACTTGCGACCAGCTGGGCGACCGCCCTTGATCGAGAAGGTGAAGACCGCACCGCAACCGCGCGGGAGGAGCGATTTCGCCAGCGTGTAATCGGGATGGGATTCGAGCTCGGGGTAGTTGACCGATTCCACCGCCGCATGACCGGCGAGGAAGGCGACGATCTTGCGAGTGTTCTCGACGTGGCGCTGCATCCGCAGCGTCAGCGTCTCCACGCCCTGCAGAATCTGGAACGCCACGGCCGGTGCCATGCATGCGCCGAAATCGCGCAATCCTTCGCGCCGGGCGCGCAGCAGGAAGGCGCCGACGGTGGATTCCTCCTGAAAATCCATGCCGTGGAAGCCGTCGTAGGGTTCAGTGAGTTCCGGAAACCTGCCCGAAGCCTCCCAATCGAACGCGCCGCTGTCCACCAGCACGCCGCCGATGGCCACGCCGTGTCCGCCCAGAAACTTCGTGGCCGAGTGGAACAGCAGGTCCGCGCCCAGATCGAAGGGGCGCATCAGGTAGGGCGTGGTGAAGGTGGAGTCGACCAGAAGCGGCAACTTCGCCTCGTGCGCGATCTGCGCGACGTTGGGCACGTCGAGCACGTCCAGGCCGGGATTGCCCAGCGTCTCGGCGAACAGCAGGCGGGTCTCGGGGCGGATCGCCGTACGCCAGGCGTCCAGCTTGCGCGGGTCGACGAAGGTCGTCTCGACGCCGAAGCGGCTGAGCGTGTACTGGAGCAGGTTGTGCGAGCCGCCATAGAGCGAGCGGCTGGCGACGATGTGTGAACCGGCAGCGGCGATGGTGCACACCGCCAGGTGCAGCGCCGCCTGGCCGCTGGCCGTGGCGATGCCGCCTATGCCGTTCTCCAGTGCTGCGACGCGCTCCTCCAGTACCGCGTTGGTGGGATTGGAGATGCGCGAGTAGACGTGGCCGGCGCGCTCCATGTTGAACAGCGCCGCCGCGTGGTCCGTGTCGCGAAACACGAAGGAGGTGGTCTGGAAGATGGGGGTCGCACGTGCACCCGTCGTCGGGTCGGGCTGCTGCCCGGCATGCAGCGCGAGCGTGTCGAAGCCGAGATAGCGTGGGTTGGCCATGTTGATCCGATCGAGATTCTATGAACGACAACTGCACCCAACACCGAGGACACAGAGGCGCACCGAGCCATTGGTGGGTAGGCGCCGCTTTGCTCCTCTGTGTTCCTCGGTGCCCTTGTGTCGATTTAGTTGAAGTCCGCCTCTAGTAGAACGCTCCGCGGGCGCTGATCGGCCAGAGGTCCTCGACGCGATCGCCGCGGTAGCACACGAGCCAGTCGTACAGGTTCACCGTGGGGTCGCAGTGCCCGGGGATCAAACGGATCTTCTCCCCCAGTCGCATGATTCCGGGGCCGTCCAGTTCGATGGCGCCGTGCTCGTCGGAAGCGCGGGTGTACCGTGCGCCGGGCACGCCTGCGACGGTGGGCATGCCGGAATCGACGCTGTGCGCCTTCAAGCCGACGTCGACCACCGCTCGCTGCGGCAGTACGTGGCTCATCACGGTGGCGAGAATGAACAGGCTGTGCTCGAACTCGTGCACGGGCTGGCCGTCTTCGCCCAGATTGCGGCCATAGTCGGCGTCCATGAACACGTAGGAACCGGGCTGGATCTCGTTGTATACGCCGCTGGCCGCCTCCAGGGTGAAGGTGCCGGTGCCTGCGCCGGTCACGATGGCGACGTCGATCCCGTCCGCCTCGATCAGCGCCTTCGCGTGGGCCACCTTGTCGACGGCCTGGGCGATTGCCGCAGCGCGCTCGGCGGGGGTGCGCAGGTGCTGTGCTCCGCCGTGGTAGGCGTGGATGCCCGCGAAGCGCAGGCCGTGCGCACGCGCGATCGCACGCGCCAGCGCCAGGGCCGCCTCGCCAGGTTCCACCCCGCAGCGATCGGCGCCCACGTTGATCTCGACGTACACATCGAGTGCGCTGTCGGCCGTCTCTGCGGCCCGGCTCAGATCCTCGACGTTGCCTGCATCGTCCACGCACACCCCGATGCGGGCCTCGCGCGCGAGGGCGGCGAGGCGTGCCAGCTTACCTGTGCCGACGACTTCGTTGGCCACCAGCACGTCATGCACGCCGCCGCGCACCATGGCCTCGGCCTCGCTGACCTTCTGGCAGCACACGCCGACGGCGCCGAGGGCAATCTGGCGCAGCGCGATCTGCGGGCACTTGTGCGACTTGGCGTGCGGGCGAACCCGGACCGGGCGTCCGCGCAGCGTATCGTTCAGCCGGTGCAGGTTGCGTTCGAACGCGTCGAGGTCGAGCAGCAGGGCGGGTGTGTCGACGTCCGCGAGCGCCATGCCGATGCGCGCTGGGGCGGGCAGCGCGTGCGGCGCGGAAAGGGAGGAGGGTGCGTTCATGGGCATTCTCGTCGGTGGGACCGGTGCGTAACTGTAGCAGGGCAAATGGTTGGCGTTAGAATGGACCGACCCGCGCGTCACCGCCGACACCCGCACACGTGCATGGACGCTGAAGGGACACAACCGGAAGAGACGATGAAGCGCATCCGCATCCTCCTTCTACTTTCCTTACTCGCCCTGAGCACGGCGACGAAGCTCGGCGGGGTCGCGTACGCCGAGATGTCGCGCAGCCAGGCGCTGATGGCCATGCAGAGCGGCGATGCCGGCAGGCGCGCGCAAGGCATCGAGCAGCTCGCTCACTCCGGCAGGATGGAAGACGTGGAAGCCTTGCTCGGCGCCCTGCGCGACCAGGACAGGAACGTGCGCCGTCTGGCCGAGGGGGCGATCTGGAGCGTGTGGCTGCGCTCGGGCGACCCCGAGGCCGACGCCCTGGTGCGGGAGGGCGTCGCGCGCATGGAAGCGCAGCAGATGGGCGCGGCGCTCGATGCCTTCACCCGCGCTATCGAGCGTCGCCCGGACTTCGCCGAGGCGTGGAACAAGCGTGCCACCGCCTATTTCCTCATCGGCGATTACGACCAGGCGTTGAAGGACTGCGATGCAGCGCTCGAGCGCAATCCCAATCACTTCGGCGCGCTGGCCGGGTGCGGCAGCATCTATGCCCAGCGCGACGAGCTCGGCCGTGCGCTCGATTTCCTCGAGCGTGCCTACGATCTCAATCCCAATCTCGACGGGGTTGCCGCTGCACTCGAGCTGGTGCGCCATCGGTTGGGTCGGTCCGGTCGCCGCGAGATCTGACGGGAAGCGCCGGTCACCCGGGTGTGCGACGTCCGCGTCGAGGATTGCTCGTGTGCGCTCACGCGTGCGCTCGGAATGACGCCGTGGTGTCGAGCGATGTCGTCTCGTTCCGCGCGGTCACGGATGCGCCGGGCCGTCGCCGAGGCCTCATGCCGTCCCCGGTGCCACGCCGTCCCCGGTGCCATGGCGTCGCCGCGTCGTGGTGCGGTCCGGGACTTTTCATGCCGTCCCGCGCTGTCATTCCGAGGCGATGCCGCGGGACCCTCGGTGTGCGGTGACCACGTCGAGGATGCCTCGACGTGCTCGGCCCGACGCCCCGAGGCAAAGCGCGCCAGTCACTAGCGCGACGATCGCTTGCGCGCCGATTTCCCGCGCGCGGTGGCCTTGGTCTTGCTGCTCTTATTCGACGCGGCCGCGCGCTTCTTCTCCGGCAGCGGAATCCCGGAGATCGTCTGGAAGACCTTGACCACCGCCGAGTCATCCTCGCTGCCCAATCCCTGGGCACCGGCCATCAGGAACATCTGGTGGGCCGTGGCGGTGAGCGGCAGTGGAAACGTCGCCTTGCGCGCGGAATCCAGGACGATGCCGAGATCCTTCACGAAGATGTTCACTGCCGACAGCGGCGTATAGTCACCTGCCAGGATGTGTGGTACACGGTTCTGGAACATCCACGATGCGCCGGCGCTGTTGGAAATCACTTCGTATAGGACGTTCGGATCCACCCCGGCCCGGATGCCCAGCGCCATCGCCTCGGCCGATGCGGCAATGTGCACGCCCGCCAGGAGCTGATTGATCATCTTCACCTTGGAGCCCATGCCCGGCGCATCGCCCAGCCGGTAGACCTTGGCGGCGATTGCCTCGAGCACCGCCTCGGCACGCGCGAAGGACTCGCGCGCGCCCGAAGCCATGATGGACAACTGTCCCTGCGCCGCCTTCGCTGCACCGCCGCTCACCGGCGCATCGATCATATGGATGCCGCGCTCCTTGAGCGCCGCACCGAGTTGCTCCGCATAGGCCGGCGCGACGGTGGCGCTGGCAACCACGACCGAGCCCCGTGCCATGCGCTGCGCAGCTCCCTGCTTGCCCAGCAACGCCTCCTGCGTCTGCTCGGCGTTGACCACGAGGACGATGACCACGCCCGAACGCGCACCCACTTCCGCTGGCGTGGCGCACGCACGTCCACCCTCGCGTGCAAAGCTCTTCACCACCTCTGGTCGCACGTCGTAGGCGTTGACCGCAAAGCCCTTGGATAGCAGTGTGCGCGCGACACCCAAGCCCATCGAGCCGAGACCGATGACACCCACGCCCTGCTTGGAATTGCCCTTTGCCATGACCTTGTTCTGTCTCCCGTTGGTTCCGATTGCCTGCTGCGTCGGATCTGCTGATCGGCGGGGTTGCGCCAACCGCCGCGCCCCTGCATCGTCCACACGCGATCGTCAGCAGTGCGGATGCGCGTTCGGATTATAGGCGCGATGCCGCCTCTGCAATGGCGCCGCGCATCGTCGTGCGCCGTCTTCGCCACACGCAATCGTTACAGCATGCGCGTTCGGACCGGTCATGCACCCATGTCACCCGTCGACACCGTGCAGCTCGGCTCGCTGCTGGTGGGGTATTCCTATAAGCTCAATGCTGGAGCTTCCTCAATCCTGCAGTCGGGATCGGAGCCACGCGGGACGCGCCCGACGCGCAGATCAACCTGCGCCCGCCCACCACCTTCCGAGAGGGACATCGATGACGAGATGGTGCCTGCTTCTCCTGCTCACCGTCCTGCCCTGCGCGAGCGTCATGGCGCAGGGTGCGCCACGCGCGCAAGCCGAAGCCTTTCTGGCCACGCTGCAGCGCGGCCAGGTCGGACCGGCCTATTCGAAGCTGTTCGCCGGCTCGAACATCGGCGCGGCCCAGGCGCAATCCATCGCGCGCGCGACGCAAGCGACGCTGGCACCGTTGGGACGGGTGATCGGCTACGAGTTGGTGCGCGAGGAGAGCTTCGGGACCTCGCTCGCGAGGCTGGTCTACCTGCTCAAGTCCGAGCGCCACGTGACGGTGTGGCAGTTCTACTTCTACAAACCGGCGCGCAACTGGTTCGTCGCGGAGGTCAACCTGAGCGAGAAGTTCCAGGACCTCGGTCCGAGAAAGTGAATCAGCGGGCGAGGTGTGCACAGGTGCGCCCGGCAATGCGCGAATCGACACGTGTCTCGCAGCAGACGCGGCACCGCGCGCGTGCGATGGCAGTGCGTCCTGCGAATCAGGCGTTTGCCGCACATGCCCGGTGTTCGGCGCTCGATGCAGTCAGGCGCGCTGCCTGTCCGCCGGAAGCAGTGCGAAGTCCCGGCACAGGCGCTCGATCGTGTGCGCGGTCGCCTCGGGGTGCTCGAACGGGAACAGGTGGGAGCCGTCGACGTGCACCACGCGCAGATGCCGACGGGATTCGGTTAATCCGACCTGACGGTCCACGAGGGAAGCGCGTCCGGCGATCAGTGCAGCCGGACAGTGCAGTTCGCGGGCGGCCGCGCCGAAATGATGCGGCATCGTGGTGTAGATGCGCGCCTCCACCTCGGGAGCGAAACGCAGCGAGCGGCCGTGCGCGTCCGCCTGCGTACCATGCCGGACGTAGTCGCGCAGACAAGCAGGGTCGAAGCGCCGGAACAGCGGCTTGGTCCGGAAGTAGCGGAGGGCCTCGGCCTCGCTGGCGAAATACCGCCGCCGCGCCCGTGTGCGGGCGGCAGGCGTGATGCGATCCATCAGCCAGGTGCCGCGGAACAAACGCAGCACGCCCGCGGCGAGGCCGCCGAACAGGGGGGCATCGAGAAGGATGACGGCGCGGAACAGCGCCGGCTCGCGCACCGCCGCCAGCAGGGTCAGGTAGCCGCCCAGCGAATGTCCTACCGCGATGGCGGGCGGGCGATGCCGCGCCCGCAGATCGGCGCGCAGTTCCTCCACCAGATGCGGCCAGCCCTGGGTCACCGGGAAGCGGGCGTCGTGTCCCACCATCGGCAGCCAGGCGACGTCGAAACCCGTGCTCAGGCATTCGAGCAGCGTGTGGTAGGTTTCGCCGGGAAAGCCATTGGCGTGGGCGAAGTAGAGAAACGGACGCGAAGCGTCCGACGCCGGGCTGACAGGCATCGCTGCGCGATCCGGTGAGTCGAGCATGACGACGAACAAGCCAGCCCATCATACGCCGGGCGGGTTCCGAAACAACTATCCGACTCCCGCGCACGGCAGTTTCTGGCGCTGGCAGCGCGAGCGCTGGCGCAACGGCTTGCCGCGCGTCCCCCAGGGCGGCTACCGATTCGAGCGGTTGCATCCGGATCTCGCCTGGCTGCGGCACAACCGTACGCAACCCATGCTCACCTGGATCGGCCACGCGAGCTTCCTGCTGCAGCTCGGCGGGCTGAACATCCTCACCGATCCGCACCTCACCAGGCGTGCGTCGCCGCTAAGCTTCGCCGGTCCGGCTCGCATCGTGGCGCCCGCGATTGCCCTGCACGAACTGCCGCACATCGACGCCGTGGTGATCTCGCACAACCATTACGACCACCTCGACCTGGGCACGGTGAAGCACCTGGCGCGACAGGTCAACGGGTCGCCGCGCTTCTTCGTCCCGCTGGGTCTGAAGAGCTGGTTCGCGGGGCGAGGCATGCGCGAAGTGATGGAAATGGACTGGTGGGAGAGTGCCCACCATCGCGGGCTCGATTTCCACCTCGTGCCGGTGCAGCACTGGAGCGCGCGCAACGCCCGGGACCGCGACCGCACGCTGTGGGGCGGCTGGATGATCGAGCTGCCGTCGCGGACACGTGCCGGCGAGCCGGCGTTCCGGTTCTTCTTCGCCGGCGACACCGGGTATTCGCGCGATTTCGCCGACATCGCCGCCCGCTTCGTCCCGATCGATCTGGCAGCACTGCCCATCGGCGCGTACGAGCCACGCTGGTTCATGCAGGTCATGCACGTCAATCCCGAGGAGGCGGTGCAGATCCACCTCGATCTGCGTGCGCGGCGGTCGGTGGCGATGCACTGGGGCACGTTCATACTCACCGACGAGCCGATGGACGAGCCACCGCATCGGCTTGCCCTGGCGCGGCAAGCGGCCGGACTGCGCGGCGAGGACTTCTTCGTGATGCGTCACGGCGAGATGCGGCATCTGGACGACATGCTGCGCGAATGAGGGCAGGGGACGCGCGGGGCCGCCGCCGATCTGCGATGGGCGGCATTCGCGACCACGCGTCTCGGAAACACGCATAATTCCCCCTGTCCGAGCGGGAGGAGAAACCAGGATGGACTACAAGCGACCCAGGACAGTCGAGGAGGCGGTGAGCTTTCTCGCCGCCAACGTCGGCGCGCAGGTGCTCGCCGGGGGCACCGATCTGCTGGTGAAGATGCGGGCGGGCATGATCGAACCCGATGCCGTCGTCGATCTGAAGGCGATACCCGGGCTGCACGGCATCGAAAGCGGCCCTGGCGGCATTCGCATCGGCGCCGCGACCAGTTGTGCCGAGATCGGCGAGCACGCCGGTCTGCGCCGTGCCTGGCCGGGCGTGGTGGAGGCGCTGACGCTCATCGGCTCGACGCAGGTGCAGGGCCGTGCCACGCTCGCCGGCAACCTCTGCAACGCCTCGCCGGCTGCGGACAGCGTCCCGGCACTCATCGCCGCCGGCGCGGTGTGCGAGATCGCCGGTCCGGCGGGGATGCGCGAGGCGCCGGTCGAGACCGTCGTGACCGGTCCGGGGCGTACATCTCTCGCGCGCGGCGAGTTGATCGTCGGCATCAGGCTGGCGCAGCCCCGTCCGCACGGCGGTGACGCCTACCTGCGCTTCATTCCACGCACCGAGATGGACATCGCCGTGGTGGGTGTCGGCGTCGCGCTCGTGCTCGACGATGCCGGCACCTGCACGCACGCGCGCGTGGGACTGGGTGCGGTGGCGCCGACGCCGTTGCGCGTGGATGCGGCAGGGGCGGCCCTGATCGGCACGCGTGTCGACGCCGCCGCGCTCGAGGCGCTGGGCAGGGCGACGAGCGCGGCCTGCAAGCCGATCGACGACAAGCGCGGCACCATCGATTTCCGCATCAAGGTCGCCGGCGTGCTGGCGAGACGCGCCGCAGCGACGGCACTGGAACGGGCGAAGAGATCATGAGCAAGCACCACGTCACCACCACCGTCAACGGCGATCCCGCCGAATTCCTCTGCAGCACCGAGCAGACGCTGCTCGACGTGCTGCGCGACGAGTTGCAGCTCACCGGCAGCAAGGAAGGCTGTTCCTCCGGCGACTGCGGCGCGTGCAGCGTCATGCTCGACGGGCGCCTGGTGTGCGCCTGTCTGGTGCTGGGCGTCGAGGCGGAAGGGCGGACGATCGAGACCATCGAAGGCATGGCGAAGGGCGACCGGCTGCATCCGCTGCAGCAGAAGTTCCTCGACCACGCGGCCCTGCAGTGCGGGATCTGCACGCCCGGCTTCCTGATTGCCGCCAAGGCGCTGCTGGAGCGCAACCCGGATCCGAGCGAGACCGAGGTGCGCTACTGGCTCGCCGGCAACCTCTGCCGTTGCACGGGCTACGACAAGATCGTGCGCGCCGTGATGGATGCCGCGAAGGAAATGCGCGCGGCCTGACCCCGAACATCGCATGCCGAGGAGATCGAGATGAACGACATCACCAACCGGGGAGTGCTCGAACGGCCACTGAAGATCGTCGGCACGCGGCCGCTGCGCCCCGACGGCGTCGACAAGGTGACCGGCCGCGCCAGGTTCGGCGCGGATCTGCGGCTGCCGAACATGCTCGCCGGCAAAGTGTTGCGCAGTCCGCACGCGCACGCCCGCATCCGCTCCATCGACGTGTCGAAGGCGCTCGCGTTGCCGGGCGTGAAGGCGGTGGTCACCGCCGCCGACTTCAGCGACCTGCCCTCGGAATTCATTCCGGCCGGCGAGATGATGGTCAACTTCCGCGACATGACGCGCAACGTCATGGCGCGCGAGAAGGCGCTGTACGAGGGCCACGCGGTGGCGGCGGTGGCGGCGATCGACGAGCGGGTCGCCAGCCAGGCGCTGAAGCTGATCGAGGTGGACTACGAGGTGCTGCCGCACGTGATGGACGTCGACGAGGCGCTCGCCCCCGGCGCACCGGTCCTGCACGACACCATGTTCACCATCGGGGTCGAGCCGCGGCCGGAGAGAGCGTCGAACCTCGCCAAGCGGGTGGAGTTCGTGCTGGGCGACGTCGAGGCAGGCTTCGCGCAGGCGGACGTCGTGATCGAGCGCGAGTTCCTGACCCGGCCGGTGCATCAGGGCTACATCGAGCCGCACGCCTGCGTGGCGAGCGTCTCCGAGGACGGCCAGGCCGAGCTGTGGTGCACCACCCAGGGACAGTTCATCGTGCGCAGCTTCTGCGCGAAGCTGCTCGGCATGGAGGTGTCCAGACTCAAGGTCACGCCCTCGGAGATCGGCGGCGGCTTCGGCGGCAAGACCGTCGTGTACGTGGAGCCGCTGGCGCTCGCGCTGTCGCGCAAGGCCTGCCAGCCGGTGAAGATGGTCATGTCGCGCACCGAAGTCTTCCGCGCAACCGGTCCGACCTCCGGCGCGCGCGTGAGGGTGAAGATCGGCGCGACCAAGGATGGCCGCATCGTGGCGGGCGAGGCGCTGCTGCGCTATCAGGCAGGCGCCTTCCAGGGTTCGCCGGTGCAGCCCGGCGCGATGTGCGCCTTCGCCCCCTACGATCTCGAGAACGTGAAGGTCGTGGGATTCGACGTCGTGGTCAATCGCCCGAAGGTGGCGGCCTACCGTGCGCCCGGCGGCCCGATCTCCGAGTACGCGGTAGAGAGCGTGATCGACGAACTGGCGCGCGAGCTGGGTCTCGATCCCATCGAGTTCCGGCTGAAGAACGCGGCGAAGGAAGGCACGAAGACCGCATACGGGCCGAAGTTCGGGCCGATCGGCCTGGTGCAGACGCTGGAGGCCGCGAAGAAGCACCCGCACTACCAGGCACCCCTGAAGAAGAACCAGGGGCGCGGCGTGGCATCGGGCTTCTGGTTCAACATCGGCGGCGACACCTCCGCCACGCTCAATCTAAGCGAGGACGGCACCCTTGCGCTGGTCGCCGGCACGCCCGACATCGGGGGCTCGCGCGCATCGCTGGCGATGATGGCCGCGGAGGAACTCGGCGTGCCGCTGGAGAGCGTGCGCCCGACGATCGGCGACACCAACAGCGTCGGCTACAACTTCCTCACCGGCGGCAGCCGCGTCACCTACTCCGCGGGCATGGCAGTGGTGGAAGCGGCCCGCGACATGATCGGCCAGCTGCGCGAGCGTGCAGCGCGCATCTGGGAGGTCGCGCCGGACAGCGTGACCTGGAAGGATGGCAGTGCGTGCGCGACGGTCGACGGTGAGCAGAAGTCGATGCCGCTCGCCGAACTGGCCAGGACCGCCCGCAAGACCGGCGGTCCGATCGTGGCCAACGCGGCGATCAACGCCACCGGCGCCGGCCCCACGCTGGCCACGCACATCGTCGATGTCGAGGTCGACCCGGAGACCGGCAAGGTGAGCGTGCTGCGCTACACCGCGATCCAGGATGCCGGCAAGGCCATCCACCCGAGCTACGTCGAAGGTCAGATCCAGGGCGGTGCGGTGCAGGGCATCGGCTGGGCGCTGAACGAGGAGTACATCTACGACGCCAAGGGTCGCATGGAGAATCCCGGCTTCCTCGACTACCGCATTCCGGTCTGCTCCGACGTGCCGATGATCGACGCGGTGATCGTCGAGGTGCCCAACCCGCGTCATCCGTATGGCGTGCGCGGCGTGGGCGAGACGCCGATCGTGCCGCCGATGGGCGCCATCGCGAACGCCGTGGCGAACGCCACCGGCGTGCGCTTCACGGAGCTGCCGATGTCGCCACCGCGCGTGCTGGCCGGTATCGAGGCGGCGGCGAAGCGCTAGCGGCTGCGGACTGCGCGTTTGTTGAATGGCCAAGGTCATTCTGTCCGGTACCTTGCGCCAGCTTGCGGGTGGCGTCGAAGTAGTCGATGTCGACGCCCGCGACGTGCGGCAATTGCTGCGTGCGCTGGGCGAGCGCTTCCCCGAACTCGGTCCGCACCTGGATAGCGGGTACGCCGTGGCCATCGACGGCGAGATCTTCCAGGATGCCTGGTTCGCGCCGATCGGGCCGAACAGCGAAGTGCACCTGGTGCCGGCGATCCGCGGCGGGTGACCGCAGCACGTGTGCAGCTCGAGGGCGATGAACGCAAAGGACGCAAAGGACGCCGACGAGTCGTCGGTGTACTGGCGGTTCACCTGAAGGTTGACCATGTCACGCCTCCAACGGTGTCGTTTCTGGGTTTCCTGCGTGTTGCGCCGCGCCCTTCGTGGTTCAAGTCCTTCCTTTGCGGCCTGCGCGCGCTTTGCGTTGAACGCCTTGCACGTCAAGTGAGAACCTTGCCATGCCCCTCGATCTGATCATCCGTAACGGCCTCGTCGTCGACGGCACCGGGGCGCCGGGCCGGCACGCCGACGTCGGGATCGCCGACGGCAGGATCGTCGACATCGGCACGATCTCCGACAGGGCGAGAACCGCCATCGATGCGAGCGATCTCGTGGTCGCCCCCGGCTTCATCGACCCGCACACGCATTACGACGCACAGATATGCTGGGATCCGGCGCTCAGCCCCTCGTCCTGGCACGGCGTGACCAGCGTGGTGATGGGCAATTGTGGCGTGGGCATCGCGCCGTGCCGGCCGGACGCGCGTGAGGTCGCCATGCGCGATCTGGTCAACGTCGAGGCGATCCCCTACGAGGTGCTCGAGCAGGGGATCAGCTGGGACTGGGAGAGTTTTCCGCAGTACATGGACGCGGCGGGGCGCCGGAGGCCGTCGCTCAATCTCGCCTTTCTCGCGCCGCTCACGCCACTGCGGCACTTCGTGATGGGGGAGGCGTCGATCGAGCGTGCCGCCACCGCGGACGAGACCGCGCGCATCCGCGCGCTCCTTGCCGAGGCGATGGATGCCGGGGCGTTCGGGTTCTCTTCGACCATCCTCAACCAGCATCTGGGCTTCGCTGGACGCCCGCTGGCCTGCCGTAATGCGAGCAGCGACGAGCTGCACAGCTACGCATCGGTGCTCAAGGAGCGCGGCAAGGGCGCGATCGAGGTGGCGCTCACGCGCCAGATCGCCGTGCTGGAGGACGACGGGGCCGCCATGCTGGACCTGCTGCTGGAGGGGAGCGGCCGTCCCGTCACCTTCATCGCGCTGTTCGACCGCGATGACCTGTCCGAGGCGGTGCGCGACACGCTGCGCAAGGCCGCACCGATGATCGCCAAAGGCGCCCGGCCACAGACCTCGCCGCTGCCGCTGACGCGTGAAGTCGACATGCGCAGCCCGTTCGTGTTCGCCGCCTTTCCCGCCTGGAAGCGCGTGTTCGCCGACAAGCGCCTCGATGCGCAGAAGGCCGTCTATCGCGACCCGGCGTTCCGCGCGCAGTTTCGTGAAGAACTGAAGAATCCGATGAGCTTCGGCAACTGGTCGCGCATGACGCTGCACGAGGCCCATGCGCCCGAGGTCAAGCGCTTCGAGGGCATGAGTGTGGCGGAGATCGCGCGCATCCAGGGGAAGGACGGCGTCGACACGCTGCTGGATCTCACGCTGGCCGACGAGCTGCGCCTGGAGTTCACCGTGCAGTCGTTCAACAATCGCGTGGACCGCATGGCCGAGCTGCTGCACGACCGGAGCATTCTGCTCGGGCTGGGGGACGGTGGCGCGCACGTGGACATGCTGTGCGATGCGGGCTACCCGACCTACCTGCTCGGCACCTGGGTGCGCGAGCGCGGCGTGCTTTGCCTGGAAGAGGCGGTACGCCGGCTGACCTCGGATCCCGCCGATTTCTTCGGCATCCGCGACCGCGGGCGCCTGCACACGGGGCTCGCGGCGGACGTCACCATCTTCGATCCGGCCACCGTCGGCTCGGGCAGTCGCGGCGAACGACGCTTCGACCTGCCCGGCGGAGCCAAGCGCATGGTGATGCCGTCGCGCGGCATCGCCTGCACCATCGTCAACGGCGTCGTTACCTGGGAGCGCGGTGCGCTGACCGGCGCGGCTGCGGGGCAGGTACTGCGGTCCTAGAAGACACGACCATGCTCGGACACATCGACGCCGGCGTGCTGAACGTCGCCTATCTCGACCAGGGACCGGCCGACGGCGTACCGGTCATGCTGATGCACGGCTTTCCCTACGACATGCACGCGTACGACGAGGTCGTGCCGCATCTCGTTGCGGCGGGATGCAGGGCGATCGTTCCCTACCTGCGCGGCTTCGGTCCGACGCGCTTCCGGTCGGCGGGCACGCCACGCTCCGGCCAGCAGGCGGTGCTTGCGCACGATCTGCGCGCGCTGATGGACGCGCTGCACCTTTCCCAGGCCGTGCTCGCGGGCTACGACTGGGGCGGCCGTGCTGCCTGCATCGTCGCCGCGCTCTGGCCCGAACGCGTGCGCGGCCTGGTCTCGGCCCTCGGCTACAACGTGCAGGACATCCCCAGTGCGGGGATCCCCTCCACGCCGGACAACGAACATCGCTACTGGTACCAGTACTACTTCCACGGCGAGCGCGGGCGGGCAGGGCTGGAGGCGCATCGCCACGATCTGTGCCGGCTGCTGTGGCGGCAGTGGTCGCCGATGTGGGCGTTCGACGAGGCAACCTATGCCCGCACGGCCGCCTCCTTCGACAATCCGGATTTCGTGCCGGTGGTGATCCATTCCTACCGGCATCGGTACGGCCTGGTGCCCGGCGATCCCGCCGTCGAGGAAACCGAGCGGCGCCTCACGGCCCAGCCGCCCATCGGCGTGCCCACCATCTCGCTCGACGGCGACGCCGATGGCGTGATGCAGGGGGACGGCTCTGCACGGCACCGGCGCTTCTTCACCGGCGCGTACGAGCGGCGCGTGTTGCCGGGCATCGGCCACAACGTGCCGCAGGAGGCGCCCGAGGCGTTCGCGCGCGCCATCCTCGATCTCGTGTGATCCCCGGACCGAGTGGAGGCGTGCGCGGCGTGCGTTAGGATGGCACCTCTCCGAACCCGAACGCCATGCAGATGACCGGTTCGCTCCGCGTATTCGGCGCCCCGCAGCGCTACCTCCAGGGTCCCGGGGCCATCGATGCGATGGGCGACTACCTCGCCCGACTCGGCGGGCGCTGCGTCCTGGTGGCCGACGCCGTCGTGCTCGGCCTGTTCGGTCAACGCATCAGCGCCGCCTGCGAAGCAGCCGGCGTGCACTGCGAGCCGGTCGAGTTCTCCGGCGACATCGTGCCCGAGGAGGTGGAGCGGCTCGCCGGCATCGTGCGTGCGCGCAACGTCGATTTCGTCATCGGCTGCGGCGGGGGCAAGGGCATCGACGCCGGAAAAGGGGTGGCGCACCTGCTCGGCCGGCGCGTCGTCACCATCCCGACCGCGGCCTCGAACGACGCGCCCACGAGCAAGAACTACGTGCTGTACGACCGCTCGCACCGGCTGCTGCGCGTGGAGCACATGCCTGCCAATCCGGAGGTCGTGGTGGTCGACACGCAGTGCATCGTCACCGCGCCGGTGCCGATGTTCACGGCGGGTATCGGCGATGCGATCGTGAAGAAGTTCGAAGTCGCTCAGTGCATGAAGGCAGGTGGGCCGAACATGTTCGGGGCTCGCGCGTGCGCCGCGGCCGGAGCGCTCGCCGACCTATGCTACGAGACCCTGCGCGCGTACGCGATCCGGGCGCTGGCCGACGTGCGCGCCGGGCAGGTGAGCGATGCCGTCGAGCGCGTGGTCGAAGCGACCGTGATGCACAGCGGCCTGGGGTTCGAGAGCGGGGGCTTGTCGATTTCGCATGCCATGACACGCGGCCTGAGCGCGGTGCGCGGTGCGCGCGATGCCCTGCACGGACACCAGGTCGCGTATGCCCTGCTGGTGCAGCTCACGCTGGAGCAGCGTCCATCGGAGTTCATCGAGGACATGCGGCGTTTCTTCCGTGCGGTCGAGTTGCCGCGCTCGCTGAGTGATCTCGGAATGCCAGGGGCAAGCGCCGGGGAGATCGAGGCCATCGCCGCCGGCACCATGACCGCACCCCACACCCGTAACTTCCAACGACCACTCGCCGCGGGGGACATTGCCGACGCGATCCGCTGCATCGAGGCCCTTCCACCCCTCACCCACTGAGACGAATCGACCCATGGCGATCATCGAAGCGATCAACACGGTGCCTGTCCTGGCATCCATGCGACGACCCTTGCGCACGGCATCCGGCTTCATCGAATCCTTTCCGCTGGTGCTCATCGAGGTCCTGACCGACGAGGGCATCGCCGGTCGTGCGTATTCGCAGGTGTATCTCCCCGCGCTGCTGCCCGCGCTGGAGGCGTCGGTGCAGGGCCTGGGACAGATGATCCAGGGACGCCCCCTGGCGCCGCGCGAGGTCCATGACTACCTGCTCCGGCGCCTGCGACTGATGGGCGTCAAGAATTTGCTGTGCGTGGCGCTCGGCGGCATCGACATGGCGCTGTGGGACGCTTATGCCAAGGCACGCAACGAGCCGTTGTACGCCGTCCTGGGCGCCACGCCGCGCGCGCTCGAGTGCTATTACAGCGTCGGCCTGTACGACGCGAAGAGCGTGGTCGAAGTGGCCGAGGAGGCAGTGGCGGACGACTATCTCGGCCTGAAGATCAAGCTGGGCTTTCCGACGCTCGCCGAGGACATCGCCGCGGTGCGCGCCGCGAAAAAGGTGCTCGGCGCGCGCGCGCTGATGGTGGACTACAACCAGTCGCTCACGTTTGCCGAGGCGAAGATCCGCTGCAAGGCGCTCGATGCGGAAGGACTCGCCTGGATCGAGGAACCCGTCCTCGCCGACGATCTCGAGAGCTACGCCCGGCTCGCCGAGATGGTGACCACACCCATCCAGATCGGCGAGAACTTCAATGGTCCGGAGGACATGGAGCGTGCGCTCAGGCTGCGTGCGGCGGATTTCGTGATGCCGGACGCACAGTTCATCCGCGGCGTGACGGGATGGATGGATGCCGCCAGCCTGGCGCGTGCCTACAACATCGAGATGTCCTCGCACACCTTCGTCGAGGCCAGCGCCCATCTGCTGTGCGCCACGCCCACCGCGCACTGGCTCGAACACATGGATGTGATCGGCAATCTGCTCAGGCAGCGCTTCACGCTGGTCAACGGCACACTCACGCCTCCCGACCGACCGGGCATCGGCATCGACTGGGACGAGGAGGCGGTGGAGAAGTACCGCGTCCGCTGACCACGACGACCCAGGAGAGAGTCATGAGCGCATTGGAGCGCATCCGCGAGTTCCATCCCGAGATTGCCGCCTGGCGGCAGGACATCCACGCCCATCCCGAGATCGGCTTCCAGGAGGAGCGCACGGCCGGGTTCGTCGCGCAACAGCTCGAGGCCTTCGGAATCGAGGTGCATCGCAGGATCGGTCGCACCGGCGTGGTCGGGGTGCTGCGCAACGGAGCGCGCGCCGATGCCCCCGGGCGGCGCCTGGGGCTGCGCGCCGACATGGACGCGCTGCCGATCGCCGAGGCGAACACCTTTGCGCATCGGTCGCGGCACGAGGGTCGCATGCACGCCTGCGGACACGATGGCCATACCGCCATGCTGCTCGGCGCGGCCCGCTATCTGGCGCAGACGCGCAACTTCGACGGCACCGTGCACTTCATCTTCCAGCCGGCGGAGGAGGGCCTGGGCGGTGCGCTGGCGATGCTCGCCGACGCGCTGTTCGAACGCTTTCCCTGTGATGCGATCTTCGGCATGCACAACCGGCCGAAGCTTCCCGTGGGCAAGTTCGCCGTGCGCTCGGGGCCGATGATGGCGGGCGGGGCCTTCTTCGACATCGACATCGTCGGACTCGGCAGTCACGGGGCACGCCCGGAGGCCGGCGTCGATCCGGTGATGGTGGCCGTCCAGGTCGCCTCGGCGCTGCAGACCATCGTCTCGCGCAACGTGAGGCCGGTGGACACCGCGGTGCTGTCGATCACGCAACTGCACGCCGGCGATGCCTACAACGTCATCCCGCAGACCGCACGTCTGTCCGGCACGGCGCGCGCGTTCTCCACGCCGGTGATGGATCTGATCGGCGCGACCATGAAGCGCACCGCCGAGGGCATCGCCCAGGCCATGGGCGCACGGGCGAGCGTGGAGTTCCGCGTCAACTTCGCCCCGGTGATCAACGATCCGGACCAGGCCGAGTTTGCCGCTGCAGTCTGCAGCGAGCTCGTGGGCGGCGAGAACGTGGTGCGGGATCCGGCGCTGATCATGGCGTCGGAAGACTTCTCGTTCATGCTGGAGAAGGTGCCCGGCTGCTACCTGAACATCGGCAACGGCGACGGCGAGGGTGCGTGCGAGGTGCACAACCCGTCGTACGACTTCAACGACGCGGCGCTGCCCTTGGGATCAGCCTTCTTTGCGCGGGCCGTGGAGCGCAAACTCGCGGCTTGAGACGACCGATGCGCGGCTAGCGCACCGGCCGATCCTGCCGGCATGCTGCGGCAGGGTTCGAGGGATCCTCGCGGTGCGGAATCCACACGGAGTTGCTCACTTCGCTCGGGATGAAACCGTTCGTGGGTGCCACGCGCCCTACCGGTCGCGCCCGCTGGCGCGCGCACCTTCCGAGCGCGAGGAGTGCTCGGGTGTCCGAGCTTGCGCAACGAGATACTGCGCGGTGGAGGTGAGCACGACCGCACTGCAGCAGGCGATCAGTGCCGCCACCATCAGGCCCGTGAAGCGTTCGGTTCCGACGGTGCTGGCGGCGCCGATGACCAGCGGCAACCCCAGCAGAAGCGTCACGCCCGCAATGAGCGTCAGGGACCCTGCGAGTCGCCTGATCATGGTTGGTCTCCTGTTGGTTCGGCGCGCTCTGAGGGCGCGCTCGCCGGGCCCGGTCTGCGAAGCCGGTCACCGCGCCGGACATCGCCTCCCATGAGGTCAACGGCGCGGATGCAATGGTCGTGCTAAG
>JAEZCG010000108.1 GCA_023430065.1 Pseudomonadota bacterium
AGTGTGCGGGAGACCGCATTTCCGAGGACGGTCCAGGCCAGTACGGGAACCGATGCCACAAAGGCGAACTCGCGCAGCGTCTGCGTATTGCTCAGGTGGCCGAACAGCCAGACGATGCTGAGTCCTGCGAGCAGGACCGCCGCAGGCAGGAACGGGCGCGGTGCCTGGGTCGAAAGCACACTTCGCTGCCGCCAGATCAGCCAGGCACTGACCGGATAGACCACCAGACCGTGCGCGTACGTGCCCACCGTCCACCACGTATGCACAATGCTCAGCACGTCCGCAGCGTACAGAAGTACGATCGCAGCCAGACCCACCGCCAGCATCACCAAGGCAGTCCGCCAGCGCGCAGCGGCTTCGTGGGACATGGGCTCGGTCTTGACGGTCCTCCCCGGAAAGTCTCCCGGTTTCATGCGCTCTCCGGGGCGCTTGCCGAATCCCGATCAGGACTCACTTCCCTGAATGAGCGGGCTCGGATGAGGTCGGGCGGATGCAGGGCATGAAGGACACGCCGCAGATTCTTTTCCCACTCGTACTCACGCGCGACCAGTTCGCGAGCGTGCGCTGTCAGTGCGTGATTGGGATTCCGTAGCAGCTCACCGACCGCAGAAGCAAACCGGTCTACGTCGTCGGCCAGGAGCACGTGCGTTCCGGGAACGGCCTGGATTCCCTCGAGCGCTCCCGACGTGACGACGGCAGGGGTTCCTGCCGCCATGGCCTCGAGCACTTTCGTTTGGACGCCTCGTGCAATGCGCAGCGGGGCCACGGCAACAGCCGCATGCCACAAGTAAGGACGCACATCCTCGACGCGCCCCGTAATGTGAACGCCGGGTATCTCAGCAAGTCGCATCACCTCATCGGTCGGCCGGGAGCCGACGATGAAGAACTCAGCCTCTGCGTGCGATCGGCGCACGACCGGAAGGACTTCGCGTGCAAACCAGCTGACCGCAACCACGTTGGGCCAGTAGTCCATCGCGCCAGTGAATACGATCACTTTGCGTCCGTGCGGGTAAGGGTTGCTGCTGGCGGTATCTCTGGCAAAGTGACGCGTATCGACGCTCTGGTTGAAGTGATCCACCTTTGCCTGGAGATCGGGCGCCAAGGTTCGGAACAGACGCGCTTCGTCTCCGGAGACGAAGAAGTTCACGTCGGCAATCGACGCCAGATGACGTTCATAGCGCAACAGACGATCCGCTTCCCTGGCGTAGACCAGGCGCTTCAGGCCGCCGCACTTGAGCGCATACTGCCGCCACTTGTCCGAGTCGACGTCGACGAAATCGACCACGCGTCGAATGTCGTCGCGATGCTCGACATACTGTCCCATGGCACTCGAGAAGACGAACGCGGCTCGTACCGCGCGGCCGTCGAGGACGGAGTCCACCCAGCGGGCCATGCCGGCGTCGAAATAATAGGGAAGGGTGAGCGGTTTGCCAGTCAGAAGGCCGCTCGCGCTGCGCAACGTCGCCCATCGGCGCGACAATGGAACGAGGTGGATGCTCGCACACCAGTCGCGCAGTACATCGACATGCTTCAAATCGTCCGGATCGTCGACGAACGCGCCGAGGTGAACGCGGAAGTGCTCGGCGAGGAACCGGACCAGATGGTAGGAGCGGACCTTATCCCCCTTGTTGGGGGGATACGGTATCCGATGGGCAAGGAACAGCAGCTCTTCCATCGGCGTCAAGTCAGGTGGCGGACGAGGTGGCCCCCGAGGAAATTCGCCATCGGGCGCGGCAGGCGCCGCCAGGTCTTGATGAACAGCTGATACTTTGGATTGAGCGGATTGTTCTGCGGCACTTCGCTGCGTCGAAGCAGCTTGAACTCGTAGTGCAGCGGAGCGGGCTCGAATCCCCAGTTCTTCTTGAAGTCGAACGAACCCGTGCCGCGCTTGCTGCGGCCGTAGTCGAATATCCTGACGCCGCGCTCGCAGGCGCGGCGCATCAACTCCCAGTACTTGAAGTCGTTGGCCGCCAGATCGCGTGCCTCGTACAGGTCGCCGGCGTAGTAGGGCAGCACCTCGTCCTTGAAGTAGAACGACAGGACCCCCGATACCGGCCGCCCCGAGGGATCGACGACGATCAGCACCTCGCATTGGTCGCCGAACACACGCTTGAGTTCCGCGAAGTAGCGTTTGGGAAAGGGAGGCGTACCGTGCCGATGGACGTTGTCGGCATATAGTTCGAAGTAGCGGTCGACGGTCTGGTCGATCTCGCTGCGAAGCTCCGCCTTGATCCCCTTGCGCACCATCGCGCGCTGCTTGCGCGGGATGGCGAGCATGTTCGCCTCGACCTCAGGGAGGATCTCCTTGCGGAATGTCACGTACAGGTCCTGCGCCGGCCAGTCGGACCGCTGTTGCGCGACGTTGTGCAACTCCAGGTACTCGGCGCCGCATTCCTCGGTGAAGCGCACGGCTGCCTCGTGAAGCGCAGCGCCTGCCGCGTCGTCTTCCGATGCGGCGCCGCCATAGACGCAGAACGGAAGTGACACCACCGAGTGGCCGAACAGGCGGCTCTTGAC
>JAEZCG010000110.1 GCA_023430065.1 Pseudomonadota bacterium
GCACGGGGTGCGGCGGCTCGACTCACCGGCTTCACCGCAGCCGCCCTGCGGGCGCGGGCGCCGGCGCGGCGGTCAGCGGACTTCACGGCGACGTCGGCGATGCGGGCGACGACCTCCGGCTGCGGCCGGAACACCACCAGGAGCTTGCCGATGTGCTGGACCGGCTGGGCGCCGAGCGCGGTGCAGATCTTCGACAGGAAGTCCTCGCGCACCTCCCGGTCTTCGGCCGCCGCCTTCACCTTGATCAGTTCGTGGCTCTTGAGGTTGACGTCGATTTCGCGCAATACGGCCGGGGACAGGCCCTTGTCGCCGATGGTCACCACCGGGTGGAGAGCGTGTGCGCGGGCCTTGAGCGCTCGGCGCTGCGCCGGGCTGAGCGGAGTTGCTTCGTGGGAGCTGGTCATGCCGTATTCTAGGACCCCGGCGCCGCGCGGACCAGCCATCCTGCAAGCGCGCCAGGGATGCGAGTGAGATGGCGCGCAGCAAGTCGAGCCGGACCTGGATGCAGGAGCACGTTTCCGACCGCTTCGTTCGCAAGGCGAAGGAGGAGGGCTATCGTTCGCGCGCAGCGTTCAAGCTGCGCGAACTCGCGCAGCAGGACCGGCTGATCCTCCCCGGCATGACGGTGGTCGACCTGGGATCCGCGCCCGGTGGCTGGTCGCAGATCGCGGCGGAGCTGGTTGGCCCGAAAGGTCGGGTGGTCGCGGTCGATATCCTGGACATGCAGGCCCTTCCCGGCGTGGAGTTCATCCGCGGCGATTTTCGCGAGGCCGCTACGCTGGAGCGGCTGGAGGAGATGCTAGGCGAGCGGCAGGTCGACCTTGTGTTGAGCGACATGTCGCCCAATATCAGCGGCATCGGAATGGTGGATCAGGCGCGTGCCGCGCACTTGGCGGAACTGGCCATCGAGTTCGGTCTGGAGCGGTTGAAACTGGGCGGCAACCTGCTGGTCAAAACTTTCCAGGGCGAGGCCTTCGCCGAGGTTCGCGATCAGATGAGGCGGTCCTTTCGACGCGTCTTGGCGCGCAAGCCGGATGCGTCGCGCAGCCGCAGTCCCGAAATGTACCTGGTGGGGATCGAGGTGCAGAACCATCCCTGACATGAGTGATCCGGCGCCATTACAATGGCCGCTGGCAGCTTGGTTTGCGCCCTGCGGGGCGAGGAGCAATTTTGAACAATCTGATCAAGAACGTCGCCATCTGGCTGGTCATCGCCCTGGTGCTGATGACCGTGTTCAACCAATTCAGCGCCCGCCAGGCTCCCCAGAAGGCGATGGACTATTCGCAGTTCATCGAAGAGGTGAAGCAGGGGCACGTCGCCAAGGTCACCATCGAGGGCCGGGTGCTGAAGGGCGTGAAGAGCACGGGCGAGAAGTTCACCACCTACTCCCCCTCCGACCCCTGGCTGGTCAGCGACCTGCTCAAGGCCGGCGTCATCATCGAGGCGAAGCCCGAGGAGGAGCCTTCGCTGCTGATGAACATCTTCGTGTCGTGGTTCCCCATGCTGCTGCTGATCGGCGTGTGGATCTTCTTCATGCGCCAGATGCAGGGCGGCGGTCGCGGCGGTGCGTTCTCGTTCGGAAAGAGCCGTGCGCGCATGTTGGACGAGAGCAACAACACCATCACCTTTGCCGAGGTCGCCGGCTGCGAGGAGGCCAAGGAAGAGGTCAAGGAACTGGTGGAGTTCCTGCGTGACCCGAGCAAGTTCCAGAAGCTGGGGGGGCGCATCCCGCGCGGGGTGCTGATGGTGGGCAGTCCCGGGACCGGCAAGACCCTCCTGGCCAAAGCCATCGCCGGAGAGGCCAAGGTGCCGTTCTTCAGCATTTCCGGTTCGGACTTCGTCGAGATGTTCGTCGGCGTCGGTGCCGCGCGCGTGCGCGACATGTTCGAGCAGGCCAAGAAGCACGCGCCCTGCATCGTGTTCATCGACGAGATCGACGCGGTCGGCCGCCAGCGCGGCGCGGGCCTGGGCGGCGGAAACGACGAACGCGAGCAGACGCTCAATCAGCTGCTGGTGGAGATGGACGGCTTCGAGGGCAGCTCCGGGGTGATCGTCATCGCCGCGACCAACCGGCCCGACGTGCTCGATCCCGCCCTTCTGCGCCCGGGCCGCTTCGACCGTCAGGTGGTCGTGCCGCTGCCGGATATCCGCGGCCGCGAGCAGATCATCAACGTGCACATGCGCAAGGTGCCGGTGGCTCCCGACGTGCGCCCCGACATCCTGGCGCGCGGCACGCCCGGCTTCTCCGGCGCCGACCTGGCCAACCTGGTCAACGAAGCCGCCCTGTTCGCGGCGCGCGCCAACAAGCGCCTGGTGGACATGGACGATTTCGAGCGCGCCAAGGACAAGATCATCATGGGCGCCGAGCGGCGCTCGATCGTGATGCCCGAGCACGAACGCAAGAACACCGCTTACCATGAATCCGGCCATGCCGTGGTCGCCAAGCTGCTGACCAAGACCGACCCGGTGCACAAGGTCACGATCATCCCGCGCGGGCGGGCCCTTGGCGTGACCATGCAGCTGCCGGAGCAGGACCGCTACAGCATGGACCGCGAGCAGATTCTCCAGAACATCTCGGTATTGTTCGGCGGCCGCATCGCCGAGGAGGTGTTCATGGGGCAGATGACCACCGGTGCGTCGAACGACTTCGAGCGCGCCACGGAGATGGCACGGCGCATGGTGACGCAGTGGGGCATGAGCGAACGCCTCGGACCCATGGTCTACGGCGAGAACGAAGGTGAGGTCTTCCTCGGCCGCTCGATCACCACGCACAAGAATGTGTCGGAAGCGACCATGCAGCAGGTCGATGCGGAGATTCGCCGCATCATCGACGAGCAGTACCGCCTCGCGCGCAAGTTGCTCGAGGACAACCGCGACAAGGTCGAGACGATGGCCACGGCGCTGCTCGAGTGGGAGACCATCGACGCCGACCAGATCAACGACATCATGGACGGCCGTCCGCCGCGGCCGCCGCGGCCCGCGCCTGCAGTGGTGCCGCCCACCCCGCGCGACAGCGGTCCGAGCGCGTCGGCGCCGACCGGTACGCCGGCGCCCGAGCCCAAGTAAAGGGAGGGAACATCCCTCGCCGGCTGGAAGGGGCAACGCAGGTTGCCCCTTTTCCGTTGCAGGGCGCTGCATGACCGCCACCGCCTTCCCACGCCTGCGCGCCGGGCGCTTTCTCCTGACGCTGGATCGACCGCTCATCATGGGCGTGGTGAACGTCACGCCCGATTCCTTTTCCGACGGCGGCCGCTTCCTCGAGGTCGACCGGGCTGTCGAGCACGCGCAGCGTCTGATCGAGGAGGGCGCCGACATCCTCGACGTCGGCGGGGAGTCGACACGGCCCGGTGCACCGCCGCTGAGCCTGCAGGAGGAGGCGGATCGGGTCCTGCCGGTCATCGCGGCAGTGAACGGCCTCGGCGTTCCGATCTCCGTGGATACCCGCAAGCCGCAACTGATGCATCAGGCTCTGGCTGCCGGTGCCGATATGATCAATGACATCGAGGCGCTGCGCGCCCCGGGAGCGTTGGCGGCGGTTGCCGGGTCGGACTGCGCGCTGTGCCTGATGCACATGCGCGGTGAGCCGGGCACGATGCAGCAGTCGCCTGAATACGAAGACGTGCTGTCGGAGGTGCAGGCGTTCCTGGTCGCCCGCGTGGCGGTGTGCGAGATGGCGGGCATCGACCGCAGCCGTCTGACGGTGGATCCGGGCTTCGGGTTCGGCAAGACGGTGCGCCACAACCTGAGCCTGATCAGAGGATTGCCGCGTCTGGCTGCCGGTGGCGTACCGGTCGTCGCCGGGCTTTCGCGCAAATCGATGCTGGGTAGAATCACTGGCCGCGGCGTGGGCGCGCGGCTGGCCGGCAGCGTGGCCGCGGCACTGCTGGCGGTCGATCGGGGCGCAGCGATCGTCCGGGTGCACGATGTCGCGGCGACCCGCGATGCGTTGCTGGTCAGACAGGCAGTGCTCGATGAGGATTACGAGGCATGAGTAGAAAGTACTTCGGGACCGACGGCGTGCGGGGAAAGGTGGGAGAGCACCCGATCACGCCCGAGTTCGTGATGCATCTGGGTTATGCGGCGGGAAAGGTGCTTGCCGGAGCGGGACAGCGCCCAGCGGGTGCGGAACCGCCCGGCGTGCTGATCGGGAAGGACACGCGGATTTCCGGATACATGCTCGAGTCGGCGCTCACCGCCGGCCTGTCCGCCGCCGGGGTGGATACCTATCTGTCGGGACCCAGTCCCACGCCCGCCATCGCCTATCTGACGCGCGCGCTGAGGCTGTCCGCCGGCATCGTCATCAGCGCATCGCATAATCCCTACGAAGACAACGGGATCAAGTTCTTCTCCTCGAGCGGCGACAAGCTGCCCGACGCAGTGGAGCAGGAGATCGAAGCGCATCTCGAGGATCCGATCGTCACGGTTCCCTCTGCCCAGCTCGGCAAGGCACGTCGTATCAGCGATGCCGCCGGACGCTACATCGAATTCTGCAAGAGCAGCTTTCCCAACGACCTCGACCTGCGTGGCATGAAGATCGTAGTCGATTGCGCGCACGGCGCCACATACAACGTCGCGCCGCACGTGTTCCACGAACTGGGGGCCGATGTGATCGCCATCGGCAATCAGCCGGACGGGCTGAACATCAATCAGGACTGCGGGGCCACCATGCCGAAGACCCTGGCAAAGTCCGTGGTGGAACAGCATGCCGAGCTGGGCATCGCGCTCGACGGCGACGGCGACCGCCTGATGATGGTGGACAGCGAAGGCCGCGTCTACGACGGCGATCAGCTGGTGTACCTGATTGCCCGCCGCCGCCATGCCGATGGCGGAATGCGCGGGGGCGTGGTCGGCACCCTGATGAGCAACTTCGGCCTGGAGAAGGCGCTGGCCGACCTGAGCATCCCGTTCTGCCGGGCGGCCGTCGGCGACCGCTACGTGCTCGAGGAGTTGCGCGGCCGGGGATGGCAGATCGGCGGCGAAAACTCGGGACACATCATCTGCCTGGACAAGCACACCACGGGGGACGGCATCGTGTCGGCGCTGCAGGTGCTGCACGCGGTGCGGGCAGAACGCAAGTCCCTGGAGGAGTTGTGCCGGGGCCTGCGCCTGTACCCGCAGGTCCTGGTCAACGTGCGGGTCGAGCGCGGAACCGACTTTCGCCGGGATCCTCAGGTGCAGGCCGCGGTGCGCGCGGCCGAAACCGCCCTCGCGGGCCGCGGGCGCGTCCTCCTTCGCCCGTCCGGCACCGAGCCGGTGATCCGGGTCATGGTGGAGGGGGAGACCGAATCGGAGGTCAGGACGCTGGCCGAGTCCATCGCAGAGTCGATCAGACGGCGGGCGGCGGCGTAACGGCCAAGTTCAGGCAGCATAGGCGTCGGACCGGGTGACCGGATGCAATGAAACCGTCACACTCGGGGCCTAGAATCGGAGTCCTGCTTTCGTGATCCCAACAGGAGCCTGGACTCTATGAACTTCCGAATGATAGCGCGCGCTTTTGCCGTGTCCTCCACGGTCGCCACCCTTGGCGTTGCGGCGCTGCCGGTGCACGCCCAGATGGTCAGGATAGACGGCTCCAGCACCGTCTTTCCCATCACCGAAGCGGTGGCGGAGGACTTCCAGCAGTCGGTCAAGGGTAAGGTCCGCGTGACCGTCGGAATCTCCGGAACCGGCGGCGGCTTCAAGAAGTTCTGCCGCGGCGAGACCGACTTCTCCAACGCCTCCCGCCCCATCCTGAAGTCGGAGATGGACGCGTGCAAGGCGGCCGGGGTGCAGTACTACGAACTGCCCGTGGCGTACGACGCGCTCACGGTGGTCATGAATCCGCAGAACACCTGGATCAAGAGCCTCACGCCTGCGGAACTCAAGAGAATGTGGGAGCCGGCGGCGCAGGGCAAGATCAAGACCTGGAAGCAGGTCAACCCGGCTTGGCCGGACCAGCCGCTCAAGCTGTTCGGCCCGGGCGCCGATTCCGGCACCTTCGACTACTTCACCGAAGCAGTCAACGGCAAGTCCAAGGCGAGCCGCGGCGACTTCACGGCCAGCGAGGACGACAACGTGCTGGTCCAGGGTGTGGCACGCGACGTCAACGCGTTGGGCTATTTCGGCTTCGCCTACTACACCGAGAACAAGGACAAGCTCAAGGCAGTTCCCATCTCACCCGCGCCCGGCCAGCCCGGCGTCTACCCGTCGACCGAGACCGTGGAGAACGGCACCTATCAGCCCCTGTCGCGTCCGATCTTCGTCTATGTGAACGCCAAGTCGCTCCAGCGGCCGGAAGTGAAGCAGTTCCTCGACTTCTACATGAAGAATGCCGATCCGCTCGTGCGTGAAGTCAAGTACGTTCCCCTCCCCCAGAAGGCCTACCAATACAACCTGGAGCACGTCGCAAAGAAGCAGCTCGGCACGAAGTTCGGCGGCGAGAACAAGGTCGGCCTGACCATCGAGGACCTGATGAAGCTCGAAGCCAAGCTTTGAGCGGCTCGCGCGTACGTTGACCTGAGAGGGGCGGCCGCCCCTCTCGCTTTTCGTGCAGTCGGCGTCGGCTCGAATGAGCCGGCCCGGTGACTGGTGTAGACTGACGGCCCTTGCGATGGCTCCGCCCTCCGCTACCTATTCAGAAAGGCTCTACGCTGTGGCAGATAACGTCATCAGCGACCGGCTTTCGAGAAGAAAAACCCGGCATCTGCGCGAGCGCGTGATCGAGTTCATTCTGTTCTCGGCCGCGGCCTTCTCCGTGTTCGTGACGCTCGGCATCGTCTACGTTCTGGTGTCCGAGTCGGTGCTGTTCTTCCGTCAGATCTCGGTCTGGGATTTCCTCACCGATACGCAGTGGACCCCGCTGTTCGCCGATGCGCACTACGGGATCATGGTGCTGCTGTCGGGCACGCTGGTCAGTTCCGCGGTGGCCTTGTGCGTGGCGGTTCCGCTCGGCACCATCATCGCGATCTATCTGTCGGAATTCGCACCGTTCTCCGTACGAGAGATCGCCAAGCCTCTGCTGGAACTGCTCTCCGGCGTGCCCACCGTGGTCTACGGCTATTTCGCCCTGCTGTTCGTCACCCCGCTGCTGCAGCACTTCTTCCCGTCGCTGCCCGGCTTCAATCTTCTGTCGGCGGGACTCGTCATGGGCATCATGATCATTCCCTACGTTGCGTCGGTGAGCGAGGATGCCATGCGCGCGGTACCCATGAGCATGCGCGAGGGGAGCTACGCGATGGGGGCCACGCGCTACCAGACCGCCGTGCGGGTCGTGACCCCGGCCGCCCTGTCGGGGATCACGGCCGCCTACATCCTCGGCATTTCCCGGGCGGTGGGCGAAACGATGATCCTCGCGATCGCAGCCGGTATGCAGCCCAATCTCACGTGGAATCCCACCGAGCCGGCTGCGACGATCACCTCCTTCATCGTGCAGGTTGCACTGGGCGACCTGCCGCACGGCAGCATCGGTTACCAGACCATCTTCGCCGCCGGCCTGACGCTGATGCTCATGACCCTCGCGTTCAACGTGCTCGGCCACATGCTGACGCGTCGCTTCCGTCAGGTCTACTAGGACCCTTGCCATGGACCAGTCGGCACTGCAGGAAACACGCGACCTGATCCGACGGCACAAGCGCCTGGATCTGCTGTTTGCCGCCGTCGGGCTGATGTGCCTGGGCATCGCCGCGATCACCTTCTCGGCCCTGGTGATCGACATGGCGATCGACGGCGCGCCGCGCCTGTCGCCGGACTTTTTCACCAACTTCCCGTCGCGCCGGCCCGCTCAGGCCGGCATTCTGTCCGCGTGGGTGGGCAGCACGCTGGTAATGATCGTCACGGCCGCCTCCGCGATTCCCGTCGGGGTGGCCGCAGCGGTCTATCTGGAGGAATACGCGCCCAAGAATCTGCTCACCGCAATCATCGAGATCAACATCACCAATCTGGCGGGCGTACCGTCGATCGTGTACGGTCTTCTTGCGCTCGGCCTGTTTGTCTACGGGCTCGGCTTCGGCCAGAGCATCCTGTCGGCTGGCCTGACGCTGGGTCTGCTCATTCTGCCGGTCGTGATCGTTGCCACGCGCGAGGCGATCCGTTCGATACCGAGCGCGATTCGCGAGGCCGCGTACGCAGTGGGGGCAACCAAGTGGGGAACCACCTGGGACCATGTGCTGCCGTACTCCGTGCCCGGCATCATGACCGGTGTGGTGATCGGCATGGCGCGCGCGATCGGCGAGACCGCACCCATCATCACGATCGGCGCGCTCACCTTCATCGCCTTCCTGCCGCCTGCCCCGGTCCAGGGCGAGTTCCCGTTCCTGTCGTTCGAATGGCTGACGGCGCCATTCACGGTCATGCCCATCCAGATGTTCAACTGGACTTCGCGCCCCGAGGCGGCGTTCCATCAGAACGCCGCCGCGGCGGGTCTGGTGCTTCTGCTCATGACCCTGTCGATGAACGCCCTGGCGATCTACATCCGCTACAGGTTGCGCAAGCGCATCAAGTGGTAACGACGAACCGTAGAAGAGCCTTTCGAACATGCCCAAAGTGACCGACGGTCCGCTCGCCACCGCCTCCATGGTGGTCAAGGCGGAAACGAAGAACCTGAACTTCCACTACGGCAGCTTCCATGCTCTCAAGGGCATCAGCATGCCCCTGTACGAGAAGAAGGTGACCGCGCTGATCGGACCGTCCGGATGCGGCAAGTCGACCTACCTGCGCTGCTTCAACCGGATGCACGATCTGTATCCGGGCAACCGCTACGAGGGGGAGATCCGCCTGTATCCGGACAACACCAACCTGCTGCATGCGCACGTCGATCCGATCGAGGTGCGCATGCGCATCAGCATGGTGTTCCAGAAGCCCAATCCTTTTCCCAAGTCGATCTACGAGAACGTCGCGTACGGCCTGCGCGTGCGCGGGGAGCGCAAGGCGTCGATCGTCGACGAGAAGGTCGAACAGGCCCTCAGGGGTGCAGCCTTGTGGGACGAGGTCAAGCACCGGCTCAAGGATCTCGCCTTCAATCTGTCGGGCGGCCAGCAGCAGCGGCTGTGCATCGCGCGTGCGCTGGCGACCGAGCCGGAGATCCTGTTGTTCGACGAACCGACCTCTGCCCTGGATCCCATCGCCACCGCCAGCATCGAGGAACTGATTGCCGATCTGAAGGGTAAGCTCACGATCCTCATCGTCACCCACAACATGCAGCAGGCGGCGCGGGTCTCCGATTACACGGCCTACATGTACCTGGGCGAAGTGATCGAGTTCGACGCCACCGACACGATCTTCATCAAGCCGAAGAACAAGGCGACCGAGGATTACATCACCGGGCGCTTCGGCTAGCAGCCGGCACGGATTCGCGTGGGTCTTCGGATTGCCGCGGGCGACGGGGCTGCACGCCCGCCACGAGTCCGCATCCAATCGGCTTGCGTGCGCGATCACACAGCGCGGCGCCTGCCATCCGCGTGCCGCGAACCCTCCCTCGTTTGACCCACCCTCGCCGGGGAGCGTAAAATCCCGTTGATTTGGTGAACGGTGGGCATGCGCGCGAAGCTTGTCGCTGGAAACTGGAAGATGCATGGCGGCCTCGCCGAAAACGAGGCGTTGCTGCGAAGCCTGCTGACGGGTCTGAGTGGGCTCCCATCGGCCAACGTTGCGGTCTGCGTGCCTTTCCCGTATCTCGCGCAAGTCCAGTCGCTGCTCTCCGGTAGTGCCATCGCCTGGGGCGCGCAAAACGCCAGCGAGCACGTCAAGGGCGCTTACACCGGCGAAGTGTCGGTGGCCATGCTCCGGGAGTTCGGCTGTCGCTTCGCGATCGTCGGGCACTCCGAGCGTCGTGCCCTGTATGGAGAGGACGACGGCCAGGTGGCGGCGAAGTTCAAGGCGGTCCGGAGCGGAGGACTGACCCCCATCCTGTGCGTCGGCGAAACCCTGGCGCAGCGGGAGGCGGGACAGACCAACGAGGTGGTCGCCGGCCAGTTGCGGGCGGTGGTGGAATCGGCCGGCGGGGACGCCTTGCGTGACGCCATCCTGGCCTACGAGCCGGTGTGGGCGATCGGGACGGGGCGAAGTGCCACGCCGGAGCAGGCGCAGGAAGTGCACGCCTGGTTGCGCGAGCAGGCTTCGCGCACTGCGGGCGCAGCGGTTGCGCGGGTGCTGCCGATCCTATACGGGGGTAGCGTCAAGGCAGCCAACGCAGCCCAGCTGTTCGAACAGCCGGATATCGACGGGGGACTGATCGGCGGAGCATCCCTGGTGTCCGAGGAATTCCTGGCGATCTGCCGTGCGGCGGATCGATGAATGCGTAAGCAGTCGGAAGGACCATGCAAATCGTCTTGTTGTTGATTCACGTCGTGATTGCCCTGGGGATCTGCGGCCTGGTGCTCCTCCAGCACGGCAAGGGCGCGGATATGGGCGCTGCCTTTGGCAGCGGTTCGTCGGGCAGCCTGTTCGGAGCCTCCGGTTCGGCCAACTTTCTCAGCCGCAGCACGGGCATCCTGGCCGCAGTGTTCTTCATCACGAGTCTCGGGCTGACCTGGTTCTCCATGCAGAAACCCACGGCGACCAGCGTGATGGATGCGCCGCAGGCGGTGCCGGCCCCGATCGCGCCGCCCGAAGGGGGCGTTGCCCCGGTCCCGGAGCCGGCCGCGCCGGCGGGCTCCAAGACCGACGACATACCGAAGCAGTAGCGCGTGGCGTTGGAGGCGGCGGTAGACGGTCTGCCTTCAGCGAGTAGTTGCGAAAGCCGATGTGGTGAAATTGGTAGACACGCCGTCTTGAGGGGGCGGTGGCGAAAGCCGTGGGAGTTCGAGTCTCCCCATCGGCACCATCACAAGACAGGACAGGCAGTCGACACGACCTGTCCACGGAGGAGGCTCATGGGGGCCGCGGTTTCCGCGACAGCTGCGGAAGACCTCGGTCCGAAAGAGGTACGGACGAGCCAGCTGCCCGCTAGGTCGGGCACGAGTCGCTGAATGCTGCAAGAATATTTTCCGATTCTCCTCTTCATCCTCGTCGGTCTGGGCGTGGGCGTCGTTCCCATCGCCCTCGGCCGGCTGATCGGCCCGAACAAGCCCGACAGCGAAAAGCTTTCTCCCTACGAGTGCGGTTTCGAGGCGTTCGAGGACGCGCGCATGCGTTTCGACGTGCGCTACTACCTCGTCGCGATCCTCTTCATCCTGTTCGACCTGGAAATCGCGTTTCTCTTCCCCTGGGCCGTCGTCCTCGACCAGATCGGTACGTTCGGATTCACCGCGATGGTGGTCTTCCTCGCCATTCTCGTGGTCGGATTCGTCTACGAGTGGAAGAAGGGTGCGCTCGATTGGGAATGACCAGCGAGAGTCGACCGACATGAGCATCGAAGGAGTTCTCGAGCAAGGTTTCGTCACCACCACGCTCGACAACGTAATCAACTGGACCAGGACCGGCTCGCTGTGGCCGATGACCTTCGGACTGGCCTGTTGTGCCGTGGAGATGATGCAGGCGGGGGCGGCCCGCTACGACCTGGATCGATTCGGCATCCTGTTCCGCCCCAGTCCGCGTCAGTCGGACGTCATGATCGTGGCGGGGACGTTGTGCAACAAGATGGCGCCCGCACTGCGCAAGGTGTACGACCAGATGGCCGAGCCGCGCTGGGTGATCTCGATGGGATCCTGCGCCAACGGCGGCGGCTACTATCACTATTCGTATTCCGTGGTCCGCGGGTGCGATCGCATCGTTCCGGTGGACGTCTACGTGCCGGGTTGTCCGCCCACGGCGGAAGCCTTGCTGTACGGAATCATCCAGTTGCAGAACAAGATCCGGCGAACCAGCACGATTGCACGCTAGCCGAGGAACCGATCGACGCATGTCTTCCAGCCTGCAGTCCCTCAAGAGTGCGTTGACCGAGCGTTTCGGGGCGCACATCGTTTCCCTCGACGAGCGGCTCGGGGAGCTCACGCTCGTGGTGCGTGCGGCGGATCTGCTGGAAGTCTGCGAGGCGTTGCGTGATGCAACCGGACTGCGCTTCGAGCAACTCGTCGACCTGTGCGGGATGGACTACTCGACCTACGGCGACGGCACCTGGGACGGATCGCGCTTCGGCGTCGTCTACCATCTCCTCTCGCTGGAATCGAACCGGCGCCTGCGCTTGCGCACATTCGCCCCCGAGGACGACCTGCCGATCGTCCCGTCGGTCACCGGCATCTGGCCTTCGGCGGACTGGTACGAGCGCGAGGCGTTCGACCTGTTCGGCATCGTGTTCACCGACCACCGCGACCTGCGCCGCATCCTCACCGACTACGGCTTCGTCGGCCACCCGTTCCGCAAGGATTTCCCGCTGTCCGGGCACGTGGAGATGCGCTACGACCCTGATCAGCAACGCGTCATCTACCAGCCGGTGACGATCGAGCCGCGCGAGATCGTTCCGCGCGTGATCCGCGAGGAGAACTACGCGGACAGCGAGCGCAAGGCATGACGCTGCGCGGCGCTGTACTGAAAAGCGCCAACCGCAAAGGGCGCAAAGACCGCAAAGGGCTGAACGAAAGTGTGCGGCTTGCGCTCCCTCAAAAGTATCTTTGCGGCCTTGGCGTACTTTGCGTTGAGAGTTTTAAGAGCAGTTAGATGGCAGAGATCCGCAATTACACGATGAACTTCGGCCCGCAGCATCCGGCGGCGCACGGCGTGCTGCGCCTCGTGCTGGAGCTCGACGGCGAGGTCATCCAGCGGGCCGATCCGCACATCGGCCTGCTGCACCGTGCGACGGAGAAGCTCGCAGAACACAAGACGTTCATCCAGTCTCTACCGTACATGGATCGTCTCGACTACGTGTCCATGATGTGCAACGAGCACGCCTACTGCCTGGCCATCGAGAAGCTGCTCGGCATCGAGGTGCCGCTGCGTGCGCAGTACATCCGCGTGATGTTCGACGAGATCACCCGGATCCTCAACCACCTGCTCTGGCTGGGCGCGCACGGTCTGGACATCGGTGCCATGACGGTCTTCCTGTACTGCTTCCGGGAGCGCGAGGACCTGATGGACTGCTACGAGGCGGTGTCGGGCGCGCGCATGCATGCCGCGTACTACCGTCCGGGCGGCGTCTATCGGGACCTCCCGGAGCGCATGCCGCAGTACCAGGAATCGAGTCTGCGCTCGAAGGATGACGTCGCGCGCCTGAATGCCAACCGCCAGGGCTCGGTGCTCGATTTCATCGAGAACTTCGCGCAACGATTCCCCAGGCTGGTGGACGAGTACGAGACGCTGCTAACCGACAACCGCATCTGGAAGCAGCGCACGGTGGGTATCGGTGTAGTGTCTCCGGAACGCGCGAAGGCGCTCGGATTCACCGGACCGATGCTGCGTGGGTCGGGAATCGAATGGGACCTGCGCAAGAAGCAGCCGTATGAAGTCTACGATCGCCTCGAGTTCGACATCCCGGTGGGCGTGAACGGCGACTGCTACGACCGCTACCTGGTTCGCATCGAGGAGATGCGCCAGAGCAATCGGATCGTCAAGCAGTGCGTCGACTGGCTGCGCCGCAATCCCGGTCCCGTGATCGTGGACGACCACAAGGTCGCCCCGCCCGGCCGCGTGGATATGAAGTCGAACATGGAAGAGCTGATCCACCACTTCAAGCTCTTCACCGAGGGCATGCACGTGCCGGAGGGAGAGACGTATGCGGCCGTCGAGCACCCCAAGGGTGAGTTCGGCATCTACCTGGTGTCCGACGGGGCCAACAAGCCATACCGCCTCAAGATCCGCGCGCCGGGTTTCCCCCACCTGGCGGCAATGGACGAACTGGCACGCGGACACATGATTTCAGACGCGGTCGCCATCATCGGCACGATGGACATCGTGTTCGGCGAAATCGACCGGTAAGTGTTGGGTTCAACCACGAAGGCACGAAGACACGAAGGAAAGCGAGTACTTCCGAGATGAGATACCGCAACGCTCTTGCATCTTTGTCCTGCTTCGTGCCTTCGTGGTGAGAGATGAGCATGCTTTCCGATAGCGCTCGCGCGAAGATCGACCGAGAGATCGCCAAGTACCCGCCCGACCAGAGACAGTCGGCGGTCATGTCCGCGCTCGCCATCGTGCAGGAGGAAAACGGACACCTGACCTCCGAGCTGATGGATCGTGTCGCGCAGTACCTGCGCATGCCCAGTATCGCGGTGTACGAGGTCGCATCGTTCTACGCCATGTACGACCTCAAACCGGTGGGCAAGCACAAGGTGTGCATCTGCACGAACCTGCCGTGCGCCCTGTCCGGGGCGACCGAGGCCGCGCAGCACCTGAAAAAGCGCCTCGGGATCGACTACGGGGGCACCACGGCCGACGGGCAGTTCACGCTCCAGGAGGGCGAGTGCTTCGGTGCCTGTGGCGACGCCCCGGTGGCGTTGGTGAACAACAAGACGATGCTCATCGGCATGACGCCGCAGCGCATAGACGAGTGGCTCCAGCGCACGCGTGATGGAGGTGGCGAATCGTGACGCCGACTTCGACCGTGCCGTTCCCGGCAGGCGCGTTCGGACCGGACGCGCTCATCATGAAGGATGTCACCGGCGCCAACTGGAGGCTTCAGGATTACGAAGCGCGCGGCGGCTACGAAGCGCTGAAGAAGATCCTGCGCGAGAAGATCTCGCCGGAGGACGTGATCGCCGAGGTGAAGAAGTCGGCGCTGCGTGGGCGCGGCGGCGCGGGCTTCCCGACCGGGCTGAAGTGGAGCTTCATGCCGAAGCACTACACCGGACAGCGCTACCTGGTGTGCAATTCGGACGAGGGCGAGCCGGGGACGTTCAAGGACCGGGACATCCTGCGCTACAACCCGCACACGGTGATCGAGGGAATGATCATCGGTGCCTACGCGATGGGCATCAGCGTCGGGTACAACTACATCCACGGGGAGATCTGGGACGTCTACGAGCGCTTCGAGGAGGCGCTCGGCGAGGCTCGCACGGCCGGCTACCTGGGCCGCAACATCCTGGGGTCGGATTTCAGCTTCGACCTCTTCGCCCATCACGGATTCGGCGCTTACATCTGCGGCGAGGAAACCGCCCTGCTGGAATCGCTCGAAGGCAAGAAGGGCCAACCACGCTTCAAGCCCCCCTTCCCCGCGAGTTACGGGCTGTACGGCAAGCCGACGACGATCAACAACACCGAGACCTTTGCGGCCGTTCCGTGGATCATCCGCAACGGCGGCGATGCGTTCCTCGGCATGGGCAGGCCCAACAACGGCGGCACGAAGCTCTTCTCCGTGTCCGGTCACGTTGCGCGCCCGGGCAACTACGAGATCCGTCTGGGCACTCCGTTCGCGAAGCTGCTCGAGATGGCCGGGGGCATGCGCGACGGCCGCATGCTCAAAGCCTGCATCCCCGGCGGCTCGTCGATGCCGGTGCTGCCCGGCGATATCATGCTGGCGACCGACATGGACTACGATTCGATCGCGAAAGCGGGCTCCATGTTGGGCTCGGGGGCGGTCATCTGCATGGACGATCGCACCTGCATGGTGCGTGCGCTGCTGCGCCTGTCCTACTTCTACTACGAGGAGTCGTGCGGCCAGTGCACGCCGTGCCGCGAAGGCACGGGTTGGCTCTATCGAATGGTTCATCGCATCGAGCACGGACAGGGACGCCTCGAGGATCTGGATGTGCTCAATTCGGTGGCGGACAACATCCAGGGGCGTACCATCTGCGCACTCGGCGATGCGGCGGCGATGCCGGTGCGCGCCTTCATCAAGCATTTCCGCGACGAGTTCGCGTATCACATCGAGCACAAGAAGTGCATCGTGACCGAACCCGCCTACGCCTGAGGATGCACGCACGCTGATGGCCAACGTCAACCTGGAAATCGACGGCACGCCGGTGGAAGTGCCCGCCAATGCCACCGTGATGGAGGCGGCGAACAAGCTCGGCATCTACATTCCGCACTTCTGCTATCACAAGAAGCTGTCCATCGCCGCCAACTGCCGGATGTGCCTGGTCCAGGTGGAGAAGGCACCCAAGCCGCTGCCCGCCTGCGCCACGCCGGTGACCGAGGGCATGAAGGTGTTCACCCACTCGGCACACGCGGTCGACGCCCAGAAGGGCGTGATGGAGTTCCTCCTCATCAACCATCCGCTCGACTGCCCGATCAGCGATCTGGGGGGCGAATGGCAGTTGCAGGATCTCGGGGTGGGTTACGGCGCGAGCAACTCGCGCTATGGCGAACCCAAGCGGGTGGTGCCGCCCAAGGACATCGGCCCGCTGGTGGCGGCCGAGGAGATGAGCCGCTGCATCCACTGTACGCGCTGCGTGCGCTTCGGACAGGAAGTGGCCGGCATCATGGAGCTGGGCATGGCCGGTCGGGGCGAGCACTCCGAGATCCTGAGTTTCGTCGGGCGCACGGTGGACTCCGAGCTGTCCGGCAACATGATCGACCTGTGCCCGGTCGGCGCACTCACGTCCAAGCCGTTCCGCTTCTCGGCACGCAGCTGGGAACTGGGCCGGCGCAAGTCCGTCAGTCCGCACGACGGCCTCGGCGCCAATCTGCTGCTGCAGGTCAAGCAGGATCGCGTGATGCGCGTGCTGCCGCTCGAGAACGAGGCCGTCAACGAGTGCTGGCTCTCCGACAAGGACCGCTTCAGCTACGAGGGACTGGACGGTCCGGACCGCCTGGCGCGACCGATGGTCCGTCGCGAGGGCAGGTGGGTGGAGGTCGAGTGGCCCGTCGCGCTCGAGGAAGTGGCGCGCGGTCTGAAGCGTGCGCGTGACCAGCACGGGGCGCAGTCGATCGGCGCACTCGCCACGCCGCATTCGACCTTCGAGGAGCTGCATCTTCTGGGGCGCATGCTTCGCAGCCTGGGTAGCGGCAGCGTCGATTACCGGCTGCGCCAGAGCGACTTCAGTCAGGACGGCAAGACGGCCGGGGTGCCGTGGCTGGGCATGTCGATCGCCGAGGTATCCACGCTCGATCGTGTCCTGGTGATCGGCAGTCAGCTGCGCAAGGATCACCCGCTTCTGGCTGCGCGCATGCGAGTGGCCGCGCGCAGGTCCATGCAGGTCAATCTGATCGACTGCCTGGACGATGATCAGCTCATCGCCCTCACCGCCAAGCTCGTGGTGGCGCCCGCGGCATTGCCGGGCGCGCTCGCCGATGTGGTGCGGGCCGTCGCCGCGATGAAGGATCAGCCGGTCGCCGGACTGCCTCCAGCAACCCCGTCCGAGGCCGCGCAAGCCATGGCGCGCAGTCTCGCCTCGGGTGCGAACGTCGGCGTGTTCCTCGGGAATCTGGCGCAGCACCATCCCCAGGCGGCCGTACTGCAGCGGCTCGCGCACGCGCTTGCACAGCTGCTGGGCGCGCGCATGGGCTTTCTGGGCGAAGCGGCCAACAGCGTGGGTGGTCACCTTGCGGGTGCCGTGCCGTTCGACACCCCGTCCGGGCTCGACGCGGGCGCAATGCTGGCGAAGCCGCTCAAGGCCTATGTGCTGTGGAACGTCGAACCCGAACTTGACTGCCATGACCCGCAGCGCGCGCTCGCGGCGCTGAAGGCCGCCGAGTTCGTCGTCGCGTGCTCTCCGTTCAAGCATCGCGCCACCGAGTATGCCCACGTGCTCCTGCCGATTGCGCCTTTTACGGAGACGGCGGGGTCGTTCGTCAACACCGAGGGACGCTTGCAAAGCTTCGTCGGCGTGGTGCGGCCCTTCGGCGAGGCCCGGCCCGGCTGGAAGGTGCTGCGCGTGCTGGGGACGCTGCTCGGACTGGGCGGGTTCGACTTCGCCAGCGCCGAGGACGTGCGCGCGGCCGCACTGCACGGTATGGACATCGGCGCCCGGCTGTCGAATGTGCCGTCGCCCGGACCGCTGGCTTCCGGAGGCGCCGGCACGTGGGCCCTGCAGCGCATCGCGGACGTGCCCATCCACTTTGCCGACAACCTCGCACGCCGCTCCCCGCCGCTGCAGATGACGCGCGACGCGGCGCTTCCCGCTGCCCGCATGGCCGCGGCCACGCTCGCGCGCCTGGGGATCGAGGAGGGGCAGCCGGTGCGCGTGATCCAGGGAACCGGACAGGCAGTGCTCAAGGCCGTGGTCGACGAGGCGGTTCCGCCGGGCTGCGTACGCGTGGCGGCGGCGCATCGGACCACCGCCGAGCTCGGCGAGATGTTCGGCGAGCTGCACCTGGAGCGGGTGTCGAGTGCCGAGAAGGTGAGTGTCTGACGATGGAATTCTTCGAGCAACTCCTCGGTCCAGCCTGGCCAGTCGTGTGGACGCTGGTCAAGATCGTCGCCATCGTGCTGCCGTTGATGGGACTGGTCGCCTACCTGACGCTGGCCGAGCGTAAGGTGATCGGCTACATGCAGGTGCGCATGGGTCCGAACCGCGTCGGATTCAAGGGGCTGTTGCAGCCGATAGCCGATGCGCTGAAGCTGCTGACCAAGGAGGTGATCATCCCCTCCGGGGCGAACAGGTTCCTGTTCGTGTTCGCGCCGGTGATGGCGATCATGCCGGCGCTCGCCGCCTGGGCCGTCATTCCGTTCAGCCCGGAAGTCGTGCTGGCCGACGTCAACGCCGGCCTGCTGTACGTGCTCGCGATCACGTCCATGGGCGTGTACGGCGTGATCATCGCCGGGTGGGCATCGAACTCCAAGTACGCATTCCTCGGCAGCCTGCGCTCCGCGGCACAGATCGTCTCCTACGAGATCGCGATGGGTTTCGCGCTGGTCGGCGTGCTCATGATGTCGCAGAGCCTCAACCTGTCCGACATCGTGCAGCGCCAGGCGGGCGGGCTCGGTCTGCTGTCGTGGAACTGGCTCCCGCTATTTCCGATGTTCCTGGTCTACCTGATCGCCGGCGTGGCCGAGACCAACCGCGCGCCCTTCGACGTGGCCGAGGGCGAATCCGAGATCGTGGCGGGCTTCCACGTCGAATACTCGGGCATGGCCTTCGCCATCTTCTTCCTGGCCGAGTATGCGAACATGATCCTCGTGTCCACGCTGTGCGCGGTCATGTTCCTCGGCGGCTGGCTCTCGCCCGTCCCTTTCCTGCCCGACGGCTTCCCGTGGCTCGCCGCCAAGGTCGCCTTCGTCCTGTTCCTGTTCCTGTGGTTCCGCGCCACCTTCCCGCGCTACCGCTACGACCAGATCATGCGCCTGGGTTGGAAGGTGTTCATCCCCGTCACGCTGGTCTGGCTGGTGGTGATCGGCGGGTGGATGCAGACGCCCTGGTGGCCATGGGGGCACGCATGATCGCGCGCATCCGCGAGTTCTTCCGTACCTTCCTGCTGTTCGAACTGGTCCGGGGCATGATGCTGACCGGTCGTCACCTGTTCGCGCGCAAGGTCACCATCCAGTTCCCGGAGGAGAAGACGCCGCAGTCGCCGCGCTTCCGCGGGCTGCACGCGCTGCGCCGCTATCCGAACGGCGAGGAACGCTGCATCGCCTGCAAGCTGTGCGAAGCCGTCTGCCCGGCGCTGGCGATCACCATCGAGTCTGAGCAGCGGGCCGACAATACCCGCCGCACCACCCGTTACGACATCGACCTGACCAAGTGCATTTTCTGCGGCTTCTGCGAGGAGTCCTGTCCGGTGGATTCGATCGTCGAGACCCGCATTCTCGAGTACCACGGCGAGAAGCGCGGCGACCTGCTGTACACGAAGGAGATGCTCCTCGCCATCGGCGATCGCTACGAGGCGCAGATCGCCAAGGATCGCGCTGAGGATGCCCGGTATCGGTGAGGGTTCGTGACTGGTAACTCGTGATTCGTGACTCGTGATTCGTGACTCGTGATTGGATGATTTGGGCAGATCGATGAAACCTGTAGCAGCTACGCCAGTTTCCGGTGCTCGTGAACGCGCGGGATCCACCAGCTACGCCGCGAGTCACGAGTCACGAGTCACCAGACACGCATAAGCGATGTTCCACACCGCAGTCTTCTACGTCTTCGCCGCGATTTTGCTGTTCGCGGCGGTCCGCGTCATCACCACGCGCAACCCCGTGCATGCCGCGCTGTTCCTGGTGCTGGCATTCGCCACCGCCTCCGGCATTTGGATGCTGCTCGAGGCCGAGTTTCTCGCCATCGCCTTGATCCTCGTCTACATCGGTGCGGTGATGGTCTTGTTCCTGTTCGTGGTGATGATGCTCGACATCAACATCGACCGCTTGCGCGAGGGCTACTGGGACTATCTCGCCCCCGGCCTTGCCATTGCCGGGATCATGGTGGCGGAAATGGCGGTGGTGCTGTGGGGCCGCCAGTTCGGCCTGATCTCGATCACCGCCCCGGTACCCAAGCCTGCGGACTACAGCAATACCAAGGAGATCGGCGTGGTGCTGTACACCGAGTACGTGTACGCCTTCGAGCTGGCAGCGGTGGTGCTGCTGGTCGCCATCGTGGCCGCCATCGCGCTCACGCTGCGCCGGCGCAAGGATTCCAGGTACCAGGATCCGGCCCGACAGGTGGCCGTACGCAAGCAGGACCGCATCCGCATCGTCTCGATGCCGGCGGAGAAGAGCACGACGCGTGATTCGTGATCGGCGAGGGATCGGTGCGAACCAAAAGGATGGTGCGATGACTCGTGCACGGCGACACAGCATGCCGGATGCTGCCGGGCACGCTATCCGTCCAGCCCCCCACGCCTCGTACCTCACGCCTGACGAGTCACGCCTCACGAGTCACGCATCACGAGTCACGAGTCACGCATCACGAGCCGTCACATGATCACGCTCTCGCACTACCTCGTACTCGGCGCGCTGCTGTTCGCTATCAGCGTGGTCGGCATTTTCCTGAACCGCAAGAACGTCATCATCCTGCTCATGGCGATCGAGCTGAACCTGCTCGCCGTCAACATCAACTTCGTGGCCTTCTCGCACTACCTGCAGGATATCGCCGGGCAGGTCTTCGTCTTCTTCATCCTGACCGTCGCAGCCGCCGAATCCGCCATCGGCCTGGCCATCCTGGTCTGCCTGTTCCGCAGCCTGCGGACCATCAACGTGGATGATCTGGGGAGCTTGAAGGGATGAAGAGCCTGTACCTGATCGTGCCCTTCGCGCCGCTGGTCGGTGCCCTCGTCGCCGGCCTGCTCGGGCGCGCGATCGGACGGACCCTCACGCACACGGTCACGATACTCGGGGTCGCGATCTCCCTGATCGCCTCGGCGATGGTGCTGGTGGACGTGCTGAAGGGCAACACCTTCAACGGCACGCTCTACACGTGGATGACGATCGGCGGCGTGCCGCTGCAGGTCGGCTTCCTGATCGACTCCCTGTCCGCCGTGATGATGGTGGTGGTCACGTTCGTGTCCCTGATGGTGCACGTCTACACCATCGGCTACATGCACGACGATCCGGGTTACCAGCGCTTCTTCAGTTACATCTCGCTGTTCACGTTCTCCATGCTGATGCTGGTGATGTCCAACAACTTCCTCCAGCTGTTCTTCGGCTGGGAGGCGGTCGGCCTGGTCTCCTACCTGCTCATCGGTTTCTGGTACACGCGCCCCACCGCGATCTTCGCCAACCTGAAAGCCTTCCTCGTCAACCGGGTTGGCGACTTCGGCTTCCTGCTCGGCATCGCGCTGGTACTGATGCACTTCGGCAGCCTCGACTACGCCACGGTTTTCCAGGCGGCACCCGCCGCGGCGACCAAGACCCTCGAACTGGTTCCCGGCATGGCGTGGTCGCTGATCACCGTCGTCTGCATCCTCCTGTTCGTCGGCGCCATGGGTAAGTCGGCACAGTTTCCCCTGCACGTCTGGCTCCCCGACTCCATGGAAGGCCCCACGCCGATCTCGGCGCTCATCCACGCCGCGACCATGGTCACGGCGGGCATCTTCATGGTCGCGCGCATGTCGCCGCTGTTCGAGCTGTCCACCACGGCGCTCACGGTCGTGCTGGCGGTGGGCACCATCACCGCGTTCTTCATGGGCCTGCTCGGCCTCGTCATGAACGACATCAAGCGCGTGGTCGCCTACTCGACGCTGTCCCAGCTCGGCTACATGACGGTCGCCCTCGGGGCAGGTGCCTACGCGGCAGGGATGTTCCACCTGGTCACGCACGCGTTCTTCAAGGCGCTGCTGTTCCTCGGCGCAGGTTCGGTGATCATCGCCATGCACCACGAGCAGGACATGCGGCGCATGGGGGGACTGCGCCGGTACATGCCGATCACCTACATCACGGCGGTGATCGGCTCGCTCGCGCTGGCCGGGATCCCACCTTTCGCCGGCTTCTTCTCCAAGGATGCGATCCTCGAGGCCGTGCATCTGTCCAGCACGCCCGGCCACGGGATCGCCTATGTCGCGGTGCTCGCGGGCGTGTTCATCACTTCCCTGTACACCTTCCGCATGCTGTTCATGACCTTCCACGGCCCCGAGCGCTTCCGTGAGGCGGCACACGGCGACCACGGCCACGCCGGGGCGGCACAGGCAAGTCATGCACACGGCAACGATTCCCACGAACGTCGCGATCACGACACCGCCGTCGGACACGGCGACGGTCACGAGCACGAGACCCACGGTCCACCGCGCGAGTCTCCCTGGGTCGTCACCTTGCCCCTCGTCCTGCTTGCGATCCCCTCGATCTACGCCGGCTGGGCCTACATCGAGCCGTTCCTGTTCGGCGAACTCTTCGACGGGGTGATCGCCGCGGGGGAGGCGAGCCCGCTTGCCAGGCTGGCCGAGGAGTTCCATGGCCCCGGCGCGTTCGCCCTGCACGGACTGCGGGCTGCGCCGTTCTGGCTCGCGCTGGCAGGCCTCGTCGCTGCCTGGTATCTGTACATCAGACGGCCCGACCTTCCCGGGCGCATCGCCTCTGCACTCGGCGGGCTCTATCGACTCCTGTCGAACAAGTACTACCTCGACGACATCAACCAGGCGCTCTTCGCCGGCGGTGCGCGCCGGCTGGGCACCTTGCTGTGGAAGGCCGGGGACGTCGCCATCATCGACGGCTTCTTCGTCAATGGTGCGGCCCGCCTGGTGGGATTCTTCTCGGGCGTGATGAGGCACTTCCAGTCCGGCTACGTCTACCACTATGCATTCATGATGATCATCGGGCTGTTCGTCCTGCTCACGTTGTGGTTCACCCGCGCCTGACCTGACACTGAAGAACGAGAACAGATGCTTTTCGGACTGCCACTGCTGAGCCTGGTCATCTGGGTTCCCATCGTCGCCGGACTCGCGGTGCTGGCGACCGGCTCGGACCGCAATGCCGGCTTGGCACGCGCATTCGCCCTGCTGGGCGCGCTGCTCGGCCTGCTGGTGACTCTTCCGCTGTTCGCGCAGTTCGAACCGGCCGCGCACGGGTTCCAGTTCCAGGAACGGGTCTCCTGGATTCCCTCGTTCAACATCCACTATCACCTGGGCATCGACGGCATCTCGCTTCTGCTGATCATGCTCAACGCCTTCACCACGGTGCTGGTGATACTCGCGGGCTGGCGCGTCATCGAATCGCGCGTCGCGCAATACCTGGCCGCCTTCCTCATCCTGGGCGGGATCATGAACGGTGTGTTCTGCGCGCTCGATGCGGCGTTGTTCTACGTGTTCTTCGAGGCGACCCTGATCCCGATGTTCGTGATCATTGGCGTGTGGGGAGGACCCAACCGCGTGTACGCGGCGATGAAGTTCTTCCTGTACACGCTGACGGGTTCGCTGCTCACCCTGGTCGCGCTCATCTACCTGTACAACGTGAGCGGTAGCTTCTCGCTGCCGGCCTGGTACGAGCTGGAGATCGGACTCGCACCGCAGATCCTCGTCTTCCTCGCCTTCATGATCGCCTTCGCGGTGAAAGTGCCGATGTGGCCGGTGCATACCTGGCTGCCTGACGCACACGTCGAGGCGCCCACGGGCGGTTCGGTCGTGCTGGCCGCGATCATGCTGAAGCTGGGCGCCTACGGGTTCCTCCGCCTGTCCCTGCCGATCGTCCCCGATGCCAGCCACGCGCTCGCCGGGCTGGTGATCACGCTGTCTCTGATCGCGGTCGTCTACATCGGACTGGTCGCGCTGGTGCAGAACGACATGAAGAAGCTGATCGCCTATTCGTCGATCTCGCATATGGGCTTCGTCACGCTGGGCATTTTCCTGTTCAACGAGCTGGGCATGCAGGGAGCGGTCCTGCAGATGATCTCGCACGGCTTTGTCTCCGGTGCGCTGTTCCTGTGCGTGGGCGTGCTCTACGATCGCATGCACTCACGCCAGATCGCCGACTACGGCGGCGTGGTCAACACCATGCCGGTGTTCGCGGCGTTCTTCATGCTCTTTGCGATGGCCAATTCCGGTCTGCCCGGGACCAGCGGTTTCGTCGGCGAGTTCCTGGTCACGCTCGGCGCCGTCGAGGTGAATTTCTGGTACGCGTTCCTCGCCGCACTGACGCTGATCCTCGGCGCTGCCTATACCCTGTGGATGTACAAGCGCGTGATCTTCGGAGCGGTCGCAAACGACCACGTGGCGACGCTGAAGGACATCGATGCGCGCGAGGGACTGATCCTCTCACTGCTGGCGATCGCCGTTCTCGGCATGGGCATCTGGCCCCACCCCATGAGCGCAATGCTGGACACATCGGTGGCGGATCTGCTATCGCTCGCCGCGCGATCGAAGCTACCCTGACCAGGCGTACCACATGACTCTCGAATCGCTCAATATTCTGCCGGCGCTCCCCGAGGTGTTCCTGCTGTGCGCGGTGTCGACGATCTTGATCCTCGACCTGTTCATTCCGGAGCGGAACCGCAGCCTGACCTATCTGCTGAGCCTGCTCACCCTGGCCGCATGCGCCGGAATCACCCTCGGCAGCGCCACCGACGACGTCTCGTTCGCGTTCAACGGCATGTTCGTGGATGATCCGCTGTCCGACCTGCTGAAAGTGTGCGTGTACGTCGGGGTGGCCGGCGTGCTGGTCTATTCGCACGTGTACGGTCGCAGTCGACAGCTGTTCCGCGGGGAGTTCTTCACCCTCGCGCTGTTCTCGACCCTGGGCATGATGGTGATGATCTCGGCCAACCATCTGCTCTCGCTGTACCTGGGTCTGGAGCTGATGTCGCTGAGCCTGTACGCGATGGTGGCCTTGCAGCGCGAGTCGCCGCGCAGCACCGAGGCGGCGATGAAGTACTTCGTTCTCGGCGCACTCGCCTCGGGCATGCTGCTCTACGGCATGTCGATGCTCTACGGAGCGACGGGAACCCTCTCCATTCCCGAGATGGCGCAACGCATCGCTGCCGGCGAGACGCGCGGAGCGATTCTCGTGTTCGGGCTGGTGTTCGTGGTGGCGGGATTGGGATTCAAGCTCGGGGCGGTGCCCTTCCACATGTGGGTGCCGGACGTCTATCACGGCGCACCCACGGCAGTGACCCTGCTGATCGGATCGGCGCCCAAGCTCGCTGCGGCCGGCTTCGTCTTCCGCATCCTGGTCGAGGCGCTCGGTTCGCCTGCCCTGGTGGCAGAGTGGCAGGGCATGCTGGTGATCCTGTCGGTGCTGTCGATGGCGGTCGGAAACATCACCGCGGTGATGCAGACCAACATCAAGCGCATGCTCGCCTACTCGACCATCTCGCACATGGGCTTCTTCCTGCTCGGCATCCTGGCGGGCAACGCGGAAGGTTACGGCGCCGCGATCTTCTATGCCGTGGTGTACGTGCTGATGACGCTCGCGTCGTTCGGCATGATCCTCCTGTTGTCGCGCGAAGGCTTCGAGGCCGAGGACATCGACGACTTCAAGGGACTGAATCAGCGCAGCCGCTGGTACGCGTTTCTGATGCTGCTGGTCATGTTCTCCCTGGCGGGCATCCCCGTCCTGCTCGGCTTCTGGGCGAAACTTGCCGTGCTGCAGGTGGCGTTCGAGGCCGGCTACACCGGTGTCGTGGTGGCGGCGGTGCTCCTGTCCGTGATCGGTGCGTTCTACTACTTGCGCATCGTGCGCGTCATGTACTTCGACGATCCCGTGGACACGGCCCCCATCGTCAATACCGGCGACCAGCGCACGCTGATCTCGGTCAATGCGCTCGCCCTGCTCGTGCTGGGCATGACGCCGGGCTGGCTGCTGACCTTGTGTCAGCAGGCCGTCAGGGCATCGATGTAGGGGAGTGCTGCGCCCGATGGACTCGGACTTCAGCGAGAAGCCGCTCTCCAGCCGTACCGCCTATCGCGGACGCCTCCTGGTGGTGAAGGAGGACGAAGTCCGCCTGCCCAACGGGGGTCAGGCGCGCCGCGAGTACGTGCAGCACCAGGGCGCGGTCGTCGTCATTCCGCTGCTGGATCCTGACACCGTGCTGCTCGAGCACCAGTTCCGCTATCCGTTGCACCGCCACTTCCTGGAGCTGCCGGCCGGGAAGATCGAACCGGAGGAGCCGCCGGAGCAGACCGCGCGGCGCGAACTGCTGGAAGAGACCGGCTTTGTCGCGCGGGAATGGTCCTTCCTGACCACGCTGCATCCGTGCGTGGGCTACTCGGACGAGCGCATCGAACTGTTCCTCGCGCGCGACCTCGTGTTCGAGGGGCATCCCGGCGAGGACGACGAGTTCATCGAAACGGTGAACATGTCCCTCGACCACGCGCTGGAGAAGATCTTCTCGCGCGAGATCACCGAAGCGAAGACGATCCTCGGTGTGTTGTGGGCAGACCGCCTGCGCCGCGGCTGACTGGCACCGGGGCAACTGATACCGGGGCCGACTGGCACGGAGTTGGCCGGCGCCTGCGCTCGCGCAGGGGAGGCTGGTCTACTCGCCGGCCGCCAACGTGATCCGCTCCGGCGGATCGTCCCACAGGGGGGCAGGCCGCTGGAACAGGTAGCCCTGCCCGTACAGCGTGCCCATCTCGTTCAGGATCTCCAGGGTACGCCGGTTCTCGACCCACTCCGCCACGACCTGCTTGTTCAGGCCGCGTGCCACGTCGCACAGTGCGCGCACGAAGATGCGGTTGCCCTCGTCGGTAGCCAGGTCGCGCACGAAGCTGCCGTCGATCTTGAGGTAGTCCACATCGAAGCGCTTCAAGTAATAGAACGAACTGAAGCCGGCACCGAAGTCGTCCAGCGCGAAGCGGCAGCCCATCTCCTTGAGCTCGCGGATGAAGTGCTGCGTCACGTCCACGTCGGACATCGCCGCCGTCTCGGTGATCTCGAACACCAGCTGCGAGTGGTTGATGGGCGCGATCGACAGCATGGACTGAAAACGGCGTACCCAGTGCGGATCGGAGATGCTCACCCGCGACAGGTTCACGAAGTAGCGGATCTTGACGTCGCGCTGCTCGGGTGACTGCAGGTGCTCGAGCAGCCGCTCGACCACGCGCATGTCGATCTCCTGCACCATCCCGAGCGATTCGGCCGATTCGATGAACTGGCTGGGGAGCACCACGTTCCCCTGGTCGTCGCGCAGGCGCACCAGGATCTCGCAGTGGACCGTCTTCAGGTCTCTGAGCCTCACCACCGGTTGGTAGTAGAGGAGCAGGCGGTCGTCGTCCAACACCTCGCGCAGCTTGTTCGCCCACTGCACGCGGCTATGGGTGCGACGCAGACTCTGCGCGTCCTGGTCGAACATGACGTGGCGGTTGCGCCCGCCATCCTTGGCCTGGTACATGGCGATGTCGGCGCTGGACAGCAGTCCCGTCACGTCATTGCCGTGGAAGGGGTAGAGCGCAATGCCGATCGACGCGGTCACGCTCGACATGCGCTGCTGCGTGCTCGACTGGAAGCGGTAGTGCCGCAGCGCGGCGAGCAACTCCTCGGCCACTTCGATGGCGTGGGGCCGAAGCGAGTCCGGCAGATGCACCGCGTACTCGTCACCGCCGAGCCGGAATACCTGTCCTCGATGCGAGGCGGCCGCCTCCTTGAGCACGCCGCTCACCCCTACGATCAGCTGGTCGCCGGCGCGGTGTCCGAAGTTGTCGTTGACGTACTTGAAGTGATCGATGTCGATGAACAGCACCGCGCCCAGGTCACCCGACTTGAGCGCGACGTCCAGGGTGCGCTGCAGGCTGACGCGATTGGGCAGGCCGGTCAATGCGTCGTGGGTGGCCAGATACTCGATCTGCAGGGCCGCCTCGTGCTGCTCGGTCACGTTGCGAGCCGTGCCGCGGATGCCGATCATCTTGCCCTGCTCGTCGTGCTGGACGCGGGCATTAATTCCCACCCAGCGGTCGAGCCCCTCGGCGGTCATCAGGTGGGTCACGTAATTCTTCACCTCGCCGTGGCGTCGAAGCGTGGAGAGGAAGCGGCGATTGGAGATGTGCGAGGGCTTCGCCTCGAAGTCGAAGAAGCAGCGCCCGAGGAGGTCGCGTGGCGCCATCCCGAAGATGTCGCCCGTGCCGTTGTTGAGATAGGTGAACCGGCCGTCGCCGTCGGTCGTCCAAATGAGGTCGTGGGAGGTTTCGACCAGGTCGCGGTAGCGGCTCTCGCTTTCGAGCAACAGCTGGATGATGCGGCGCTTCTCGCGCAGCGCCTTGCGCGCCGTGGCGAGTTCGTCCTCGTACCGATCCTGGAACGTTGGCAGAACAGAGCCGACGAGGCCGTCGATGATCTCGCGGGCATAGCGACGATGGCCTCCCTCCGTTCGCCGCGCCACCAGCACGCCCTGGGCATCCCATCTCCGGAGCTTCTGCACCGGCACGCCCAGCTTCGCCGATGCCTCCTGGATGGTGTACTCGGACGCAACCCGCTCCATCTTTCGCTTCCCTCGTGCCGCCTGTCGCGGTTCTGCCCCGATACGTGGTCACGTCCCGTGCTCAGTGCACGGACGCGGACGTCCTGATGTCGTTCTGGCGCGAGACCAGGCGCTGCATCAGCTTCAGGTCCCGGCTCGTCAGTCGCATGGCCGCTTCGACCCAGAGCCGCACCACGTCCATCAGCTCTTCGTAGGCCACACCGTTGACGCGGCGCCGCGCCGCGGCGATCGCCGCAAGTCCATTGCGGCTGCGCGACTGGCGCTTGGCAATGGCCGCGACCTCCGCCGCGCCTGCCCCGGTTTCTGCGACGACATCGATGACACCTAGGGCGAGCATATCATCAGCGCTATATAGTTTCCCAGAGGATAGAAGCTCTTCGGTCACGCGTCTGCCCACCTTGCGCTCGAGAAAGGAATAGGCGCCCATGCCGGGGAAGAGATTGAACAGGATCTCCGGAAAGCCGAAGCGCGCCTGGCGTTCCGCCACGATGAGGTCGCTCGACAGAGCCGCCTCGAACCCGCCGCCGAGGCATTCGCCCTGGACCAGGGAGATGGTGGTGATGGGCAGGCCGTGGCCGATGTAGTTGCGATACAGCACGTCGACGCAGGCCTTGCCATAGCCGCGCAGGGCGGGTTCGTCGCGGGCCTCGATGAGTTGGATGAACAGACCGAGGTCCCCGCCCAGGTTGAACACGCCCGGCACCCCCGAACTCAGGATCGCGTAGTCCACGGGCGCGGATTCGCCGAAGTGCTCGACGCTGCCCTGGGTTGCAGTCACGAACCGGCAGTAGCTGTGCAGGTCTTGCAGGAGCCCCGGATTGAAGCTCGGGCGCGGCGTGGGGTTCCACCGGCACCAGATGGCGCGCACGTCCGCATCGTAGTATGCCGACAGCTGCTCCGAGAAGAAGTACTCGGGCTGTTCGGTGGTCCGGTATAGCGCGGTCTTGGTCGATGCCTGCAGAACTGCGGGATGAAGTTGCATGTCCATGGGTGGTCTCCTGGTCCAGAAGGGAAGGGTGGGTTCGCGACCCATCGGTTGGGCCGTTCGTTGGTCTGCAATGCCGTTCGCCTGAATCTAGCGAGTGGGGCTGCGGGTGCCAAATTCGGAACGAATCTGACAAATTGGGAGGTTTACACCCGGCGCGGCCCCCAGCCCCTGGAGAATGGTGTCCTGCGGGAGGGGCTCTGGATCGGGGGGGCACTTGTAAGGTTGCGTGCGGAAGGAGAAACTCTCGCATCAGGGCCCGCGGCGCAGGCGCCGGGGCCATCTCGAAGCGGATGACAACGAGCAGAACAACTCAAGGCCTCGATCGAAGCACGAGCCTGCGCCCGGCTGCTGCACTCGGAAGGCTATGGACGGCCACGGTGCGCCTGGCGGTGCGCGTGACGTGGCGCGTGGCATGCAGCGGAGTCGTGCCGGTGCGTTCCGACACTCCGTTGCTCTATATGGCGCGTCACCCGCGTCGCATCGACAGCCTCCTCCTGCCCCTGCTGCTGCCCGACCGCCCGCTCGTGGTGCTCCCGCGGGAGGAGGTCGCCGGTCGCGCGTTCCGCTGGCTGCTCGGCGCCGTGCCCCACCTGGTCATGGACGTGAACCATCCGGCCACCGTGCGACGCCTCCTGCGGGTGCTGGCCGACGGTCGCAGCGTCGTCCTGTATCCCGAGGGTCGGCTCCTCGAGTCGAGCGGAGTGATGAAGTGCTATCCCGGGCCGGCGCTGGTCGCGCTGCGATCGGCCGTGCCCGTCGTCCCCGTCCACCTCGCCTATGCGCCTGGCGCCAGCCGTCGGCTCCGGCTGCATTTCGGCGAAGCGACGCCCATCCGCGCCGATGGCGGAGACCGCGCTCGGCAGCGGCGGGTGCGTGCCACCCGCACACTGCAGCGGATGCTGGAAGCGAACTGCGTCGACGCGCGCGAGCGGACCGGCCTGTTCGAGGCCTTCCTGAAGGCGGTCGAGCGGGAAGGTCGTCATACGCCCATCATCGAGGACATGAAGGAGGTGCCGCGTACGTACGGCGACCTGCTTCGCGGGAGCCTCGCACTGGGGCGCTGGTGCGCGCGCTTCACGCAGCCCGCGGAAAATGTCGGCGTCCTGCTGCCCAATCTCGTTCCCACCGTATGTCTGGTGCTCGGATTGAGCGCCGGGGCGCGCGTGCCGGCCCTGCTCAACTACAGCGCCGGCTCCCGCGCCGTGCGCACCGCCTGCACCGCGGCCAATGTGCGCGTCGTCATCACCTCGCGCGCGTTCGTCGAGCAGGCGCGGCTGGCCTCCGTCGTCGCCGCATTGCGACACTTGCGCATCGTCTATCTCGAGGATGCCGCGTCGCAACTGCGTTTGCTCGACAAGCTGTGGCTGCTGCTCGCCCTGCGGGTGCCCCGCGCGCTCACTGCGCGCATCGATGCGCACGCGCCCGCGGTGGTGCTGTTCACCTCCGGGTCCGAGGCCCATCCCAAGGGGGTGGCGCTGAGTCATGACGCCATCCTTGCCAATATCCACCAGATCGGCGCGGTCATCGATTTCACCTCGAGAGACCGCGTGCTGAATGCACTGCCTTTGTATCATTCCTACGGATTTACCGCCGGCATGATGCTGTGCCTGGTCACCGGGGTGAAGCTGTTCCTGTACATCTCACCGCTGAAGTACCGCGCGATCCCGGAGATCGCCTATCGTCGCAACATCACCTACCTCTTCGGTACAGGCACTTTCCTCGGGTACTACGCGAAGCACGCGAATCCGCTCGACTTCAGCAGCGTGCGCTATGTGATCTCCGGCGGCGAGAAGCTGGGCGAGGAGGTGGTGCGCCTGTATGTCGAGAAGTTCGGACTGCGCATCTTCGAGGGATACGGCGCAACCGAGTGCGCACCCGTGATCGCCCTGTCCACGCCGCACTGCCATCGTCCCGGCACCGTGGGGCGAGCGCTGCCGGGCGTGCGCACCCGCCTGGAGAAACTCGAGGGCGTGGAGCACGGGGGTGTCCTGCATCTCACGGGCCCCAATCTCATGCTCGGCTATTACCGGCACGATACGCCCGGGGTTATCGATCCCCCTCGATCGAAGTTCGGCGAGGGCTGGTACTCGACCGGTGACGTGGTGGACCTGTTCGAGGACGGCGTCATGCGGGTGGTGGGGCGCGTGAAGCGCTTCGCCAAGATCGCCGGGGAGATGGTGTCGCTGGATGCGATCGAAGCGCTCGCCTACCACGCCTCGCCGTCGCATCGTCATGCCGTGGTCCTGCGGACCGAATCGGCAGGAGGTGAGACCACCGTGCTCTTTACCACCGATCCCGAGTTGACGCGCCAGGCCCTCATGCGTGCGGGACGAGAGGTCGGTGCCCAGGATCTCGCGGTCGCGCGCAAGCTGGTCTGCATGCCGGACTTGCCGGTCCTGGGCAGCGGCAAGACCGACTATGTCACGCTGCAGACCCTCGATCTGAGCGAGGCGGCCGCCAACGAGCCGGTGCTGCCCGGCGGCGCCGCCGGCGCCCCGGCCCTGAAGGCCTGACGTCCCGCGACTCGGCGGGCCTTGAAATGCGCCCGGGTGCCCCCATCGTCCGACGCAAACTTCCATAGCGAGACGAGACGAGAAACGAGATGGCCGACACCGCTACCAGGGAAATGCACGGCTTCCAGGCCGAAGTCAAGCAACTGCTGCATCTGATGGTGCACTCCTTGTACTCGAACAAGGAGATCTTCCTGCGCGAACTGGTTTCGAACGCATCCGACGCCGCCGACAAGCTCCGCTTCGAGGCGATGTCGGACAAGGCGCTGTTCGAGGACGATGGCGAATTGCGCATCCGCGTGAGCTTCGACAAGGCCGGGCGCACGATCACGGTGTCCGACAACGGTATCGGCATGTCGCGCGAGGAGGCGATCGCCAACCTGGGGACGATCGCGAAGTCCGGTACGCATGAGTTCTTCCAGCGGCTCACGGGCGATCAGGCCCGGGACGCGCACCTCATCGGACAGTTCGGCGTGGGCTTCTACTCGAGCTTCATCGTCGCCGACCGGGTGACCGTGATCACCCGCCGCGCGGGCATGGGTCCCGATCACGGTGTGCGCTGGGAGAGCGACGGGCAGGGTGAGTACAGCGTGGAGGTGGTGAACAAGCCCACGCGGGGCACGGATGTGATCCTGCATCTGCGCGAGGGTGAAGACGACCTTCTATCCGGCTTCCGCCTGCGCGAGATCGTGCGCAAGTACTCGGATCACATCACGCTTCCCATCCTCATGAAGAAGGAGGAGTGGGACAAGGACAAGTCCGAGTACGTGCTCAAGGAAGAGGACGAGCAGGTCAATCAGGCCTCGGCGTTGTGGACGCGTCCCAAGTCTGAGATCACCGACGAGCAGTACGCGGAGTTCTACAAGCACGTCGCACACGATTACGAAGGTCCGCTCGCGTGGACGCACTCCCGCGTCGAGGGTCGACAGGAATACACCCAGCTGCTGTACGTGCCCGCGCACGCTCCGTTCGACCTGTGGGACCGCGACCACCGCCACGGCGTCAAGCTGTACGTGCGGCGCGTGTTCATCATGGACGACGCCGAGCACCTCATGCCCGCCTATCTGCGCTTCGTGCGTGGGGTGGTGGACTCGAACGACCTGCCGCTGAACGTCTCACGCGAGATCTTGCAGGAATCCAAGATCGTCGAGGGTATCAAGGCGGGCTGCGCGAAGAAAGTCCTCGGCCTGCTGGAAGAGATCGCCGAGAACGACAAGGACAAGTACGCGAAGATCTGGAAGGAGTTCGGGCGGGTGCTCAAGGAGGGTCCGGGCGAGGACTTCGCGAACCGCGAGCGCATCGCAAAGCTGCTGCGCTTCGCCTCCACGCATGCCGACAGCGAGGAGCAGTCGGTTTCACTGGCCGATTACCTGTCCCGGATGAAGGAGGGTCAGGACAAGATCTACTACATCACTGCCGACACCTTCGCCGCAGCGCGCAACAGCCCCCACCTGGAGATTTTCCGCAAGAAGGGGGTCGAGGTGCTGTTGCTGCACGAGCGCGTCGACGAGTGGATGATGAGCGGCCTGAACGAATTCGAGGGCAAGCCGTTCCAGTCCGTGGCCAAGGGCGACCTCGATCTCGGCCAGCTGGCGGACGAGGAAGAGAAGAAGGAGCAGGAGAAGGAGGCCGGCGACTTCAAGGAACTGACCGACCGGATCGCCAAGCTGCTCGAGGCCCGTGTGAAGGAGGTGCGGGTGACGCACCGGCTGACCGACTCTCCGGCCTGCCTGGTCAGTGACCAGTTCGGCATGAGCGGCAACCTCGAACGCCTGCTCAAGGCGGCCGGTCAGAAGGTGCCCGGAAGCAAGCCGATCCTGGAGATCAACCCCAGGCATCCCATCGTCCAGGGTTTGAAGGTCGAAGCCGACGAGGCGCGCTTCGCAGACTGGGGCAACATCCTGTTCGACCAGGCGTTGCTGGCCGAAGGCGGGCAGCTCGAGGATCCAGGCAGTTTCGTCAGGCGGCTCAACCAGATGCTGCTCGATCTGTCCGGGAAGCGCGGCGGAGACTTCACCGCCTGATACGTGCCGGAGAGGGGCGAAGTACGCGCGTGGTCTGCCGCTCTCGGCGGCAGCCCCTACGGCAGGCCCCAGCCGTCGTACGAACCGCCGGCTTCCTTGGCCAGCCCCTCGAAGCGCATGCGCATCGTGCCCAGCGCGGCTGCATCCACCAGCATCGCTTTGCGCGCGAACAGGATGAATGCGTCCGACCCCTCGATGTGCAACTCCCCCGAGAACCCCTCTCCGGCCAGCGTCCCCATTACCTTGCGCGCGGCTGCCTTGTCGGGAAAGTAGAAAGCGAATTCGAGCAACTGCGGGGTGGACAGGTCCACGCCCTGCGCCCGCATGGCTTCGACCGAGGCGCGGTCCTGGTCCGGGCCCGGTCTTTCGCCGGCAGCACCTGCAGCGGCCGTCAGACCGAGCAGTGCCACGAGGGCAATGGCGCATCGAACTCCCGGCATGGGATGCCTCCGCTGAGGAACGAACGACGCGCATTGTAGCGCCCGGGGGCCTCACGCCCTGCGAGGCCTGTGGTAGTGTCTGCGCGGACAAGATCCCGAGGCACCCATGCAGCCCAATCTCACCGCACCCGTAGGCGGTTTCGTCGCCCGCCTGTTCCGCTGGGTCGACCGTGTGTTCCTCGACCTCGGTCGGCAGATGCGGCTTTCCTACCTGCCGCCCCTGATGGTGTACATCGCCGCCGGCATCTCGGGGCTGACCGGCATCGTCGGCACCTTCTTCGTCAAGGAGTATCTCGGTCTGTCGGCCGAGTTCCTCGCCGCGCTCGGATTCTGGGCCATGCTGCCATGGGCGCTCAAAATGCCGATCGGCCACCTGGTGGACCTGATCTGGCGGCACAAGGCGGGCTTGGTCTATCTGGGTGCGGGTCTCATCGCGACGAGTCTGGCCATCATGATCGGGTTGCTGTCCGATCGCGCCGCGATGGAAGCGATCATGTCGGCGAATGCCTGGTACGTGCTGTCGGCATTGCTCGCCCCCATCGGCTACGTGCTGCAGGACGTCGTCGCGGACGCGATGACGGTCGAGGCGGTCCCGCGCGTGGACGAGTCGGGCGCAGCGATCTCGGCGGAGGATCGGCGCATCGGACACACCACCATGCAGACACTCGGCCGGGTCGCCATCATCGGCGGCAGTGTGCTCGTTGCAGGGGCGAACGTGGTGCTGTTTCGAGACGCCCCCTCGATGTCGCCGGCGCAGACTGCACAGACCTACCTGCTCGTGTACCAGCTCGCGCTGTTCATTCCCCTGATCTCGGTGCTCGGCGTGCTGCTGGCCGGTGTGCTGCGGCGACGGCGCATTGCAGGGTTGGTGGAACGCGGCCATGCGCGCGCCGACGCGGAGAAGCTGATCGACGTGCGCGGGGCGGAGCGGCCGCAGGTGAACTGGCCGCTGCTCGGAGGCAGCCTCGTGTTCGTCGTGTTCACCGTCGGCCTCGGTCTGGCGGAGATTCCCTACAACCAGGAATTGATCTTCGCCGGCTCGATGGCGATCGTGCTCTTCCTGATGATGCGGCTGGTGCGCGAACTCGAACCGGCCGCGCGCAACACCCTGGTCGGCACGGCGCTGCTGATCTTCGTATTCCGTGCCTTGCCCGGCCCTGGTCCGGGGGCGACCTGGTGGATGATCGACGAGCTCGGGTTCGACCAGCAGTTTCTCTCGGTCCTGTCCCTGATCGGCAGCGCGTTGACGCTCGCCGGCCTGTTCCTGTTCCGCCGGTTCATGGCCGAACGCTCGATCGCCTACGTGATCGGGTTTCTGACCGTCGCCGGGACCGTCCTTTCGCTGCCCCTGCTCGGCATGTACTACGGCCTGCATCACTGGACCGCCGCGCACACCAACGGCGTGGTGGACGCACGCTTCATCGCCCTGGTGGACACCGCGCTCGAGTCGCCTCTCGGTCAGATTGCGATGGTGCCGATGCTCGCGTGGATCGCGAACTCGGCGCCCGACCGTCTGAAGGCGACCTATTTCGCCGTCATGGCATCGTTCACCAATCTCGCGCTGTCGCTTTCACAACTGGGCACGAAGTACGTCAATCAGCTCTTCACCGTCACCCGGGAAGTGAAGGATCCGAAAACCGGCGCGATCGGCGTGCCGGCCGACTATTCGGAGCTCGGCCACATCTACATCACGGTCATCGTCGTGGGGTTCGTGCTGCCGTTCCTCGTCATCCTCCTCATGCGACATTCCCGATATCGCAGTGCGTGATGGCCTCATCCACCGTGAGTAATCTCAGCGCAGGTCACTCTGCTGCGACGCGGCCACCTGACGCGTCAGCTTGGAGTCGATGACGCCGCCCAGCGCGCTTTCCACCACCGTCGGCGTCTCCCAATCGTGTCGCAGTGGCGACACGCCCCAGCGCGCGCAGACTTTCTCCAACCACTGAGGCGTGTAGAACGCATCGGCCTCGGCACGCGTTCGCCACAGGTAGATCCCGACCACTTCCACGCGTCCGTGCTCGAGGGCGTAGCCGTAGTACTTGCGGATCAGGCCCGGTACGCCGATGTAGGTGGCGGCGGAGGCGGAAATGATCTCGTCCAGCTGCGCCTTTTCTGCGCCGGGGGGCAGGGTAAACTTCCACATCACCGTGTGCATGAGGGTTCCTCAGCGAGATGGTCCGTTCAAGCATAGCGCATCGGTTGCGGCGCATCGCGATGGTGTCGCCGGTTGCCACGCTGGCGGCCTGGGCGGTGGCGGCTTCCGCCTGGGGCGCCGACATCTTTGCGCTCGCGCCGGACGAGGTGCAGTGGACCCAACGGCGCTCCGCGCCCGACGTGTTCTACGCGGGGATCTACAATGAACCCGGCACGGCGGGCGCCTACGCGTTCCGGGTGCGCGCGCAGGCGGGTCATTCGCTCCCGCCCCACACGCATCCGGACGAGCGCACGATCACGGTGCTGCGCGGCACCTACTGGGCCGGGGTGGGCGAGGTGTTCACCGCGATAGACTGGTGCCCTATCCGGCCGGCAGCTTCTACGTGATTCCGGCCGGACTGCCGCATTTCAGCGCGGTGGTCGAAGGGGAGGTGGAATTCCAGGAAGCAGGCGTCGGTCCGAGCCGTCACGACGTGATCGACGCCCCATCCAGATAGGTGTCATGCGATGAACCGGAAACGACCCGCTGCAGTACCGACCAGGCTGATCGAGAATGCCCGTGTCCTGGTGACGCAGTGGCGGTTTGCGCCGCATGCGGAGACGGGCTGGCACGTGCACGCGATGGACTACGTGGTAGTCCCGCAGACCGACGGCGTTCTGCTGCTCGAGACGAAGGAGGGTGACCGCCACGCCCGACTGGCGGTGGGCCAGCCCTATTATCGCGACGCCGGCGTCGAACACAATGTCGTCAACGACAACGATTTCGAGTTCGTCTTCATCGAGATCGAGGTGAGGTGAGGGCCATGCGCGAGAGCTTCTACGATTTCCAGGCCATCACCCTCGACGGCAAGGTCCAGCCCTTCGAGGCGTTCCGCGGCAAGGTGCTGCTGATCGTGAACGTGGCCAGCCAGTGCGGCTTCACGCCTCAGTACGCCGGTCTCGAAACCCTGTACCGCAAGCATCGGGCGGCCGGTCTCGAGGTGCTGGGATTTCCGTGCAACCAGTTCGGTTCCCAGGAGCCGGATGGCGAGCCCGAGATCGCCCGGTTCTGCGAAACGCGCTTCGGCGTCACCTTCCCGATGTTCAGCAAGATCGACGTCAACGGTCCCGGGGCGCATCCTCTCTACGTGTGGCTCAAGGCTGCGGAGCCCGGCATCCTCGGCACCGAATCGATCAAGTGGAACTTCACCAAGTTCCTCGTCGGCCGCGACGGCAGCGTGGTCAAGCGCTACGCGCCGACCAGCACGCCGGAGTCGATCGAGGCCGACGTCGTTGCCGCGCTGTCCGCGTAGCGCCATCGACGAGTCCGCCTGCATGGGTCGAGGCAAGCCGCCGCAGCGAAATGAAAAAGCCCGGTAGGCACCGGGCTTTGCGAGGACGCGAGCAAGTCGGCCTTCAACTACGCACGTGATGGTGACGGCGCATGCCGGCGAGTGCGGCCAATGCCATGCCGAGCAGACCCAGGGATGCCGGTTCCGGCACCGTCGACGCGGACAGGAAGGGGGTCACGTCGCTGAACGTGTCGCCCCAGCGGACCTCGTCGAATGCGCCGGGCAGGTGCCCGGAGCCGCTGAAGGTGAACTGGGACAGCGCGCCGTGGTGCGTGATGAATAGATCCGAGGTTGCCACCGCGATCGCCGCGGCCGGCATGTGGTTGGCTTCGACGGAATCCAGCGGGTTCAGGTAGAGCTGCACCATATCGGCGGCAACGTCGTTGAAGTCGAAGCGCAGTACTACCAGATTGGTGCCCGCGATGTCGTCCAGCGACAGCCCGCCGCCCACCAGCATCGACTGCGTCCCGCTGGCGGTCGTCACGGACAGCGTGAGTTCGTCGATACCGGCAAAACTGTTGACGAAAAGGTCCACGGCCAGAAAATCATCACCGACGCCACTGTTCCACATTTCGTAGGCGCGTTTGCCGAACTGGGTGGGTTCGTCGGTCCCCTGCGTCCCGAAATCGATGAGAAAGCTCTGGTAGATGGTGCGGCTTTCATCGCCCAGTCCGCCCGCTATCTCGCGGCCGCTGCGGCCGAATGTGCAGCACTGGAATTGCAGCGTTTCCTGCACCTGCCCACCCGCCTGCGGGAACAGAGGATAGACGAGGCTGCCGATATCCTTCACCACCTGCACATCGCCGCCCTGCTGGATCCACGCGCCGGAATAGAACGGCGTCGGGCCCACTACCGGGTTCTGCCCGCCCAGGGGGTTGACGTACGCAGGCTCAGCCTCGCTCCGCTCGCTCCCGGCCAGATAATCGCCCGGACCGACGCCCACGGTGAACGGGTCATACGCAAGCAGTGCAGCCTGCGACGAGGCCACCTGGAGACCGAGCGCCGTGGCGATGCCCGCCAGCACCAGGGACCGAAACGAAAAATGGGATTGCTGCACGAAGGAATCTCCTCTGTTGGCACCGTAATTGTCAGTGTTCTGATTGCTGCCAGGCGCCTCGGAATGCCGTTGAGCCGGTTCAGAGGTTCCCTTGAATGCGAGAAGCATGCTCTCGTAAAACCCGCTACGCATAATTCGATCCACCTCATTTTCTAACGCATGAACAATAAGTTAGGGAGGTCTTCGTGTCTCGGGTGTGATGCGATGTAAAGATTTCCGACGCGGACAATGGCGCTGATAACCCCGAAAGACTCGCCGTCCGCGTGCGTGCCCAGGTCCTCAACGCCGCGCCGAATGCGGGCTGACATAGTTGCCGACCTGGGTGCGGAAGGCGACGTTCATACGGTTCCAGCCGTTGATCGCGATGATGGCCAGCGTCAGGTCGACCAGCGCCTTCTCATCGAAGTGGCGACGCGCTTCCTCATAGACTGCATCCGACACGTCGTGTGTGGCGGCGATCCGGGTGATCG
>JAEZCG010000142.1 GCA_023430065.1 Pseudomonadota bacterium
GCGGTCCGCCGCGCGCGGCGGACCGCGCAATTTCTACACGCAAGCCAACCTCCGGTGCCCGTCGTGCGCGTGCTTGCGCTGGATCAATGCACGGCGTCGCACGATACGGTTTCCTGGATCCATGTCCACGTGCGTGGGGAGGAGCTGGCCATGCTCACGATTCAAGACTGCATCGAACTCTCCGAGCTGACCGAGGAGGAGATTCGTGCCATCGCCGAGCACGAGCACATCCCCGAGATGGCAGCGGTCGAGCTGGGGAACTACCTGGTACACACGTCCGAGGGCGAGAAGCGAATCTGCGCGATGATCGCGGACGACATCGAGCGCGCGCGCGGCGCCGGCGATCCGGTGCGCGTGCTCGCACTGAAGGTCTGCCTCAAGCACTATCTCGAAAAACACGCATCGGCCAGATAGGCGCTGGCGCCCAACACTACGGCGCCAGGCGTTCGATGCGCCAGTTCCCCGGTTCCTCGCGCGTGTAGGCGATGCGGTCGTGCAGCCGGCTCGGCCGGCCCTGCCAGAATTCCAGTGCGTGCGGCGTGAGCCGATAGCCGCCCCAGTGCCTGGGCCGCAGCGGGGAATCGCCATGGCGGGCGGCGGCCTGCGCAAAGCGTGCCTCCAGGTCGGCGCGATGCGGGATCGGGCGGCTCTGCGGCGAGGCCCAGGCCCCGTGCCGGCTGCCGAGCGGACGCAACTGGTAGTACGCGTCGGATTCCGCCTCGGCGACCTTCTCGATCCGTCCCTCGATCCGGATCTGGCGCTCCAGCTCGACCCAGAAGAACAGCAGCGCGGCATTGGGATTGGCCGCGAGTTCCTGTCCCTTCCGGCTCTCGTAGTTGGTGTAGAAGACGAAACCGCCGTCGTCGTAGCCCTTGAGCAGCACCACGCGCGCGGACGGATGGCCGCGCGCGTCCGCGGTGGCGAGCATCATCGCATTCGGTTCCGGCAGGGACGCGTTGAGCGCTTCCTGGAACCAGCGCGAGAACTGGACGATCGGATCGTGCGCGACGTCGTCCTCGTCGAGCCGCTCGCGCGCGTACTCCTTGCGCAGGTCGGCGATGGAGCGTGAGGTGGACATGCTGGTCGGGATCGTCGAAGAAGATGGCCAATGGTACCGGCTGCGTCGCTTGCCGAGTAGCCGTGCCGACGGGCGGCGCGGGTGGAGCCTGTACACTAGGCGGTCCCGCAACGACTGACGATGCATCGACATGAAACCGCTTCGCTTCCTGCTCGCCGCTGCTTTCGTGATGCCCATGGTGGCGCAGACGGCCTCCGCCGCCGCCGACCCGGAGAACACGCTGTTTCTCGATCTCAAGGACGGTCGCGTGGTCATCGAACTGCGGCCCGACCTGGCGCCCAAGCATGTGGCGCGGATGAAGGAACTCACTCGCAAGGGCTTCTACGACGGGCTGACCTTCCACCGGGTCATCGACGGGTTCATGGCCCAGACCGGCGATCCCAAGGGGGACGGCACCGGCGGCTCGGGGCAGAACATCCCCGCGGAATTCACCCGCACGCCCTTCGAGCGCGGCACCGTTGGCGCGGCGCGCGCCTCCAATCCCAACAGCGCCGACTCGCAGTTCTTCATCTGCTTCGAGCCCGCGCCTTTCCTCAACGGTCAGTACACCGTGTGGGGCAAGGTCACCCAGGGGATGGAGTTCGTCGACATGATCAAGAAGGGAAATCGTGCGGCGAACGGCGTGGTGACCAATCCCGATCGCATCGTGAAGATGCAGGTGGCAGCCGACGTGAAGTGAGGTGGCGCGCGTCCGGCCCAGTGCCAGGACCCGCAGCAGCGGCGTGCCGGCGTCAACCGGCACGACCTGCGGGGAGTGCGCCGTCAGTACGACGCGTCGAGGATCTCCAGATAGTCGGCGACGCTCGCCTTGCGCGGATTGGTGCCGTGGCAGTGGTCTTTCGGCGCTGCCTCGGCAATGCCGGCAAGCGCCGGCTTGGCCACTCCCATCACGCGCAGGCCGTCCGGCAGCCCCAGCCTGGCGTTGAGGCCGGCGATGGCCTGCGCTACGTCCGTTCCGGCGGCCAGTCCCATGGCCGCGGCGAGGCGCTGCATCTTGTCGCCGACCGCCGGTGCGTTGAAGCGCAGCACGGCCGGCAGCAGCACGGCGTTGAGGGTGCCGTGGTGCAGCTTCAGACCGGGCAGGGCGCCGAGCGGATGGGACAGCGCGTGCACCGCACCCAGTCCCTTCTGGAATGCCATCGCGCCCTCCATCGCCGCCATCATCATGTTCCAGCGCGCGTCGCGGTCCTGGCCGTTGCGCGTGGCGCGCTCGATGTGCGCGCTCGCCTTGGCGAGCCCGTCCAGGGCGATCGCCTCGGCGGGCGGATTGACCAGTGGCGAGAGAAAGGTCTCGATGCAGTGGGCCATGGCGTCCATGCCGGTGGCGGCAGTCAGGCCCGGGGGAAGTCCGAGGGTCAGTTCCGGATCACACAACGCGACCTTGGGCAGCAAGTGCGGCGACAGGAAGCCGAGCTTGCGGCCGTCCTCGAGCACGATCACCGATCCGCGTCCGACCTCGCTTCCGGTGCCAGCGGTGGTGGGGACGGCGATGAGTGGCGCAACGGCTGCGGTGATGCGCGCTGCGCCGCCTTCCACCGCGGCGTACTGCGCAAGCGGCCCGTCGTGGGTGGCCAGCAGCGCGACGGCCTTGCCCAGATCCAGCGATGATCCGCCGCCGATGGCCACGATTCCATCGGCCTTGTGCGCGCGGTAGGCCTGTAGTGCGTTGAGTACCGCAGACTCGGTGGGATTGGGCGGTGTCCCGTCGTACACCGCGTGATCGACGCCCGCGCCAAGACTGTCGACCAGCCGATCGAGCAGGCCGCTGGCGCGGATGCCGGTGTCGGTGACCACGAGCGGGCGCGCGATGCCCAGGCGTTTGCACTCGGCGCCGGCGGTGCTGACGATGCCGAAATCGAACTGGATGGTGGTGAGATAGGTGATCGTTGCCATGTTCGTTGTCTCGTCTGCGTCGGGCGCGTCGGCTGGAAAGCCGCATTATCCCACCTCCCCCGGGGGCGTGACCGCGGGCGCTGCGGTGCCCGCATGCATGGCCTGCACCGATTCGCGTGCTGAAGACGTAGTTGCCGACGGTTCGGCGCGGGACGAGGAACTCGAGCAGCGCTTTCCCAGACTCATGGTGGCCGCCGGGGAACCCGTTTCCAGTGGGGACCGGGGAGGTTCGCCACCCCATGAGCGCAGGCGAGCCTTGACTGATCGCGGATGCGCCTGGAGCGGGGCACGCGGTCCATGCCGGCCTGCCGCTGCGATTGTCCGGCGGACAGCGCCGAGACCTTGTACGATGCAATCATCGGCAGACTGTAGCCATTTGCCGACAGTAGGGGCATTAGGCGCGGACACCCGGCGAACGCACGGCGGGTACCCGCGGGTCCGATTCCGCGCCGAAGCCGCTTCGGCGGCTGCAGTGCAGTGCCAACATCCATACCGGCACGATGCCGGGCGGTCGCATTACACGATTAATTGAAGATTCCGCTGCGACCTGGACGACGCGGTGGGTACAGAACAGCACAGACAATGAAGACCTTATCCGTTGTGGCGGCGCTTTCGGCAGCGGTCCTGACCGGGCTCGCCGGTCACACCGCAGCCAATGAAGAGGCAGAGCGCCTCAAGCTCAGGGCCCTCACGGAGGAGGCCGGGCTGATCCTCGACGAACAGGCGCAGCTGCAGCCGATCACCGACAAGCTGGCGAAGGAGAGCGAGCAACTGGACAGCGTCGAGCAGACGCTGCGCACGGAGTCGAACGCCGTGAACGAGGCGGTCAACAGGTACAACGAGGCCAACAAGGGGCTGGAGCGCGCCGTCCAGGAACATGCGCAGCGCTGCCCCAAGGAATCGGACGACAAGGCACTGGTCGAGTCCTGCAACGCCATGGCGGTGGGACTGAAGGGCACGCAGCAGAAGCTCGAACAGGAGCGCCCGGCGCTGCAGGCGCGTCAGCAGGAACTGAAGCTACGCATCGAACAGCACAACGCCGCCCGCAAGGAGTGGGCGCAGCGCAAACGCGAGCACGAAACCAAGCTGCTGGCCAACAAGGGCGACTGTGAGCACTGGGTGAGCGGCGCGAAGCCGTTCCTGGCCTCGGAGGCGTTCAAGAGCCTGACGAAGAAGGCGGGCAGCCCCGCCCCATGCGAGCCCGGGGCCCTCACTGAAGCGCTGGCACTGCCGCAGGAGCAGGCGGTCGGGCGCGTGCAGGCCTGCCTGAAGGCGGTTGCCCCCAAGCCGTAGGGGGCGAATCCTGGCTGGGCCCCCGCTGGCCGATCGCGCGAGGATGTTGCAACATTCCGGCGCAGTGCCGATAGAGAGGGCACCTTTTCCCTGGTGGACGCGAATGACTCTCCTGAAAGCCTTGTTGGCGGCGCTCGCCCTGTGTTTCGCCGCCGCGTCTCCGGCGCGCGCCGATGAGGCGGCTTCCCGACTGCGCATGGCCGCGCTGCTCGAGGAGGCGCACCTGCTCCTGGACGAATTGAAGACGCTCGATCCCACTACGGCGGCCGTCGAGACCGAAGGCAGGCAGCTGCGCGAGGCCGACCGGACGCTCGCCGACGAATCGGCGCGTCTGGCGAAGGCGATGGCTCAGCACAACGAGGCGGCCGCGCAACTGCGGCGCGATCTCACCGTGCACCGGCAGCGCTGTCCGCGCAACATGACGGACGATGCGGCGATCGAGGCCTGCAATGCGCGGGGGGCCGAACTGGCTGCGCGCGGACGCGAACTGGACGCGGGCTATGAGACGCTGCAGGGGGAGCGCCGCGAGCTGAACCGGCGAATCGAACTGCACAACGGAGCGTGGCAGGCGTGGCACCGCGCCCGACGGGAGCATGCGCCGCAACTCGACACCAACGAGGCGGATGCGCAGCACTGGGTGGATCGGGCGGTGCCGTTCATGCAGAGCGCCGACTTTCTCCACCTGAACGCGCAGGCGAGCAGCCCGGATGCCTGTCGGGGCGTGCGGTTCGATACCGCCCGCGTGTACTCGGGGGTGCGCGGCATGCGCCGGCTGACCGCCTGCCTCGAAGCGGTCGAGGCCGCATTGCCTGCGCTCCAGGAGGAAGGCACGGCCGCTTCTCCCAACGACGGCGAAGAGGTGCCGGCGATCACGGTCCCCGCCGTTCCAGTGGCGCCCGAGGCGGCGCCAATGCCGGAGTCCTGAAGTTCGGGTCTTCAGCGGCCGCCGATACGTTCGCGCCAGCGCTGGGCGAGCTGGCGGCGGGCCCCGCGATCCGTGCGACAGGCGAGCAACAGGTCGCGCTCTACCGACAGGGTGACCGTCTGCCACCCCTCGCTGATGGGATGCTCGACCTTGAGCTCCCATCCGGTTTCGCGCGGATCCACCGTGAACAGGTAGTTGTCCAGCCCGACCTCGTCCAGCACCTCCCGCGCAGCCTCGCGCGCGCTGAGGATGTGCGATGCAGACCACGCCATTTTCGCCTCCGACCGGCTCGATTCCGACAGCCCTCGCGGCAAGCACCGCGCGTGCCGACGGTGTTCGAGCCAGGCACGCTGCCTGCCCATCGCACACCGTAGTGCGTGCTCGGTCGCGGCGCGTTCCGCTCTGGGAATGCCCGCACATCGTCGGACATCAGAAGAGGAGAGTATCGATGCTTAGCTGGGCTGTAGTGTTTCTAGTGGTCGCGATCATCGCCGGCCTGCTCGGGTTCACGGGGATCGCGGGCACCGCCGCGAACATCGCGTGGATCCTGTTCGTCATCGGCATCATCCTGGCGATCGTGTTCTTCGTCATGGGACGTCGCGGACCGGGTTTGTAGGACGTTTCCGGTTTGCCCCGACGCGCGTCGGTGCATACCGGCGCGCGTCACACATTCGTTCCGGATCGCGCCCGTCCGGCGCGCTCGTGACGGCGCCTCAGGTGTCGGCGTCGACCCATTCCAACACGCGCCAGCGGGACGGCTGCGCCCCGCTCAGCCATATGGCGCCGTCCTTGGGCTGCGGCAGGCGCTCGCTTGGAAGCATCATGCTGCCTTCGCGGAACGGGAGCGTCGACAGCTGGATGCGCCAGCCCTTTGGCGTCTGGCGTGCGAAGCTGATGTTGAAGTTGACCAACGCACGCAGCTTGGCGTCGTCGGCATCCACCCCCAGTGCCAGAAGTGAGTCCGCCTGCGGCAGATGCGGCGCTGCGCGTCGGCGAACGCGCATTGCGTACTCGCCGACGAAGATCATCCATTCCGCCAGATCGGCGGGGTGCTCGCGCTCACCGGTCCGTTGCAGGACCGCACTGAAGCCATCACCGCCGGGCACACGTTCCCAGATCTGGAGATAGCGGGACTCGATGCCGGTCTCCACGATGGTGTCCGCATCGACGAACACCATTCGACCCATGTCGCGTTTGCCGGTGGGCGGCTGGAAGTCGGCCTTGCGCTCCCACGAGCAGATTTCGCCCTCGACTTCGGTCAGGCCGATGAACCCTTGCTGGCCTGCCAGCCACAACAGGTGCTCGCGACCGCAGTCCGAGAGGGAGGCATGCTGGGAGAAATCGGGACGCGAAGCGGGCACCCCGAGGTCCGCAAGCCAGCTGCGCGTCTGCAGCCAGAACACGTTCGAGGTGACGTCGGCAGGCATGCCGTCCTTCTGAAGGATCAGGCGTTGCCACAACCCGACGTAGCGCTCCGGGACCGGCGGCTGGGTCGGCCGCGGCGTGATGCCGGGCTGGGTCTTTTCGTCTTCGCTTGCCATGAGAGGCGCAATTGTGCCGTGATTTGCGCGAAGCGACTGCGACCGGCCGCCGCGTGGACGCAGCGGGCGATCGTCGCCTCGTCTATGCCGGACCCAGCACCCAGCCGGCGGCGAAATACGTCACCGCAGTCACGATGACGATCCCGGCCAGGTTGAGCCACAGTCCGGCGCGCGCCATGTCCGCGATCGTCACGTAGCCCGACGAGAACACGATGGCGTTGGGCGGGGTCGCCACCGGCAGCATGAACGCGCAACTCGCCGAGACGGCAGCGGCGATCAGCAGCGTGCCGGCCGGCACGTCGAGCGCCAGCGCAGTCGCTGCCAGCACCGGCATCAGCGTAGTGGTCACCGCCGTGTTGCTGGTGATTTCGGTGAGGAAGATCACTGTCGACACCACGGCGAGCACGATGAGCCACAGCGGTGCGCCGGCCAGTGCGACGAACGCCGAGCCGATGAAGGTGTCGACGCCGTTGCGGCTGATGGCTTCCGCGAGGCTCAGACCACCACCGAACAGGATCAGGATGTCCCACGGCACCTGCTTCGCCGTGTGCCAGTCCATGGCAAAGCGGGTCGCACCGCCGGTCTCGCGGCCGACGGGGATGACGAACAGCACCAGCGCCCCGAGCAGAGCGATCACGGTATCGTCGAGCGCGGTGACTCCGGTCCAGGCCACCAGTTGCGGACGCAGGATCCAGGCTGAAGCGGTGAGCAGGAACACGCCGAGCACGATGCGCTCTGCGCGCGTCATGCCACCCATCGCGGCCAGCGCATCGTCGATCACCCGGCGGCCGCCGGGGAGCGGCCGCGCGGGGACGCGGAACGCGATCCTCGTCAGGTACCACCACGTCACGGGCAGCATGATCAGCATCAGCGGGAGGCCGACGGCGAGCCAGTCGACCATGCTGACGCGGATGCCGTACTGCTCCTCGAGAAAGGCGGCGAGGATCAGGTTGGGTGGGGTGCCGACCAGCGTCCCGACGCCGCCGATGGAGCAGCCGTAGGCGATGCCCAGCACCAGCGCGGTCCCCAGGGCCTTGTTCTGGCCATCCGACAGTGCCTCGCCGGTCTGACCTCGCGTGGCATGCTCGCGCAGCATGGCCAGGACGCTCACGCCGATCGGCAGCATCATGATCGCTGTCGCGGTGTTGGAGATCCACATGCTCAGAAGGGCGCTGGCGAGCATGAAGCCGCCGATCAGGCGCCGCGGGCTGGTGCCGACCCGTCGCAGCACCTGCAGTGCGATGCGCCGGTGCAGATCGAAGCGCTGGATGGCGAGGCCGATGATGAACCCGCCCATGAACAGGAAGATGAGCGGGTTGGCGTAGGGTGCGGTGGCCTCCCTGACGCCGGTAGCGCCGAACAGCGGGAACAGCACGATCGGCAGCAGCGCCGTCGCCGCGATGGGCACGGCTTCGCTCAGCCACCAGGTGGCCATCCAGACGGCGACCGCCGCGGTGGCGAGACCGGCGTGCGTGAGCCCCCCGCTGCCGGAGGCCGTCTGCTCCGGCACTAGCAGGAAGGCGGCCAGCGCCAGCGCCGGTCCGAGCAGCAGCCCGGCGCGGGCGACCGCGTCGCGGGTCAGGGCCATCGGCGGCGCAAGGAGGCGTGGTCGCTACGGACGCGACGCATCAGGAGGCTGTGCCCCGCTCAGCCAGAAACTCGCGCAGCACGCGTGCGGTGTGCGAGACATCCGCGCGCGCCACGATGGTCTCGGGCGAACCTTCGGCCACCAGCCTGCCGCCGCCATCACCGCCCTCCGGTCCGAGGTCGAGCAGCCAGTCGGCCTCGGCCATGACATCCAGGTTGTGCTCGATGACCACGACGGTGTTGCCGGCATCCACCAGACGGTGCAGCACGCGAATCAGCTTCTCGACGTCGGCCATGTGCAGGCCGACGGTTGGCTCGTCGAGGACGTAGAGCGTGCTGGCGCGCGCGCCGCCACGCGACGCGCGGGGTCGATCCGGCTCGCCCTGCATGTCGGTGCGCACCTTGGCCAGCTCGGTGACCAGTTTGATGCGCTGAGCCTCCCCGCCGGACAGCGTGGGGGAGGGCTGGCCGAGCGTGAGGTAGCCCAGCCCGACGTCCTGGAGCAGGCGCAGGCAGTGCGAGATCGAGCGGTGTGCGGCGAAGAACTCCACCGCTTCGTCGACGTTCATCGCCAGCACCTCGCCGATGCTCCTGCCCCGGTAGAGTACCGCGAGCGTCTCGCGGTTGAAGCGCTGACCGCCGCAGGTCTCGCAGGCAACCTTCACGTCGGGCAGGAAGCTCATCTCGATGGTCTTCACCCCCTGTCCGTCGCAGGACTCGCAACGGCCGCCCGCGGTATTGAACGAGAAGCGCGCCGGCCCGTAGGCACGCATGCGTGCCTCGGTCGATTCCGCGAACAGCTTGCGGATCGTGTCCCAGAAGCCGACGTAGGTGGCGGGGCAGGAGCGGGGCGTCTTGCCGATGGGCGTCTGGTCCACTTCCAGCACACGCTCCACCGCCTCCCAGCCGTCGATACGCTGACAGCCGAAGGGCGCGCCGTCCCGGCGCGTGCGCCTGTCCGCGAGCATGCGTGCGAGGTTGTCGTACAGGATGTCGCGGGCGAGCGTGCTCTTGCCGCTGCCCGACACGCCGGTGATGACGGTGAGTCGGCCGAGCGGAACGCGCGCGCGCAGGTTCTTCAGGTTGTGCAGCGTGGCGCCGACGATCTGCACCGACGGGTGGATCCTGCTCACCGCCCGGCGCGGCGCGAGCGGATGACGCAGCGGCTGCGCGAGAAAACGCCCGGTGAGCGAGTCGAGGTTGCGCATCAGCGCCTCGGCGCTGCCCTGTGCGACGACGCGGCCGCCGTTCTTGCCGGCACCCGGTCCCAGGTCGAGGACCTGGTCGGCGCGCCGGATCGTGTTCTCGTCGTGTTCCACCACCACCAGCGTGTTGCCCTTGCCGCCGAGCTTTTCCAGCGTGTCGAGCAGGATGCGATTGTCACGCGGGTGCAGCCCGATGGTGGGCTCGTCGAGGATGTAGCACACGCCGCGCAGGTTCGAGCCGAGCTGCGCGGCCAGGCGGATGCGCTGCGCTTCCCCCCCGGAGAGGGTCGGCGCGGCGCGATCGAGCGCCAGATACGACAGGCCGACCTCGCCCAGGAAGCGCAGACGCGCACGCAGCTCCGCGAGAATGTCGCGCGCGATCTCGGCGGCGCGGCCCTGCAGGTCCAGGTTCAGCACGAACTGCTCGAGGGCATCGACCGATCGTGCCGTCAGCTGCGCAATCGACTGCCCCTGGAAGCGCACGTTCAACGCGGTGGGATTGAGCCGCCGCCCCTCGCAGCTGGGGCAGGGCTCGTCCACCTCCAGCCAGTCGATCCACGAATCGAGCACGTGATCCTCGGTGCCGGTGCGGCTGCGCGCCTCGTCCCAGCCGACCTGGTCGATCTTCAGGCCGGTGCCGTAACACGCTTCACACCACCCGTGCTTGGAGTTGTACGAGAACAGGCGCGGGTCCAGCTCGGGAAAGCTGGTGCCGCACGCGGGGCAGGCGCGCAGGGTGGAGAACACCCGTTCGCTGAGTGCGGCCTTGCCATCCATCAGGCCGTCGAGCGGCGCGACCAGGTGCACGACGCCCTTGCCGTGGTCCAGCGCCTGCGACAACGCCTCGCGCAGCACGCGCTCGCACGCCGGGGTTACCACCAGATCGGCCACGGGCAGTTCGATGCTGTGTTCCTGGAAGCGTGACAGGCGCGGCCACGGCGCGGTCGGCAGGAAGGCGCCGTCCACGCGCAGGTGGCCGTAGCCCTTGCCTGCGGCCCACTTGGCGAGGTCGGTGTAGTAGCCCTTGCGGTTGACCACCAGCGGTGCCAGCAGGCCGACGTGCTGCCCTCGGTATTCGCGCAGCATGCGCGCGGCGATCGTGTCCACGCTCTGCGGCTCGATCGGCACCTGGCAGTGCGGACAGTGCTGCACGCCGAGCTTGACGAACAGCAGGCGCAGGAAGTGGTGGATCTCGGTCATCGTCGCCACCGTGCTCTTGCGCCCGCCGCGGCTGGTGCGCTGCTCGATTGCCACGGTGGGCGGAATGCCGAAGATCGCGTCGACGTCCGGTCGTGATGCCGGCTGCACGAACTGGCGCGCGTACGCGTTCAGCGACTCCAGGTAGCGCCGCTGCCCCTCGGCGAACAGGATGTCGAACGCGAGCGTGCTCTTGCCGCTGCCCGACACGCCGGTGATCACGGTGAACTGCTGGCGCGGGATGCGCACGTCCACGTTCTTCAGGTTGTGCTCGCGCGCATTGTGGATGTGGATCGCGTCCTCGCGTGCGGGCGCAGGCAACCCCGACGCGGGCAGCACGCTCGCATCCGTGTGCGCCAGCCGCTGCAGCGACGAGGCGTAGTCGCGCACGGCGGCGCCGGTGTGCGAGGTGGCGTGCGCGGCGATCTGCGCCGGAGTGCCGGCCACGACCAGGTGTCCGCCCGCTTCACCGCCCTCGGGGCCGAGGTCGATCACCCAGTCCGCGGCACGGATGACGTCCAGATTGTGCTCGATCACGATCAGCGAGTGGCCGGCGGCGATGAGCTTGCGGAACGCCCGCAGCAGGCGGGCGATGTCGGCGAAGTGCAGGCCCGTGGTCGGCTCGTCGAACAGGAACAGCGCGCCGCGCTGCGTGGGCTTGCCGCGCGCCCCGGCGCGATCCACCAGGTGGCCGGCGAGTTTGAGCCGCTGCGCCTCGCCGCCCGAGAGCGTCGGCACCGGCTGGCCGAGCGCGAGGTACTCGAGGCCGACGTCGACCAGCGGCTGCAGGGTTGCGATCACATCGGGACGACCGGCAAAGAAGGCCGCAGCCTCCGACACGGTCATGGCGAGCACGTCGGCGATGGAGGCGTGCACCCGGCCATCCGCGCCGGCCAGCGTGACGTCCAGCACTTCGTCGCGATAGCGGCGGCCGTTGCAGTCCGGGCAGCGCAGGTAGACGTCGGACAGGAACTGCATCTCGACGTGCTCGAAGCCGTTGCCGCCGCAGGTGGGGCAGCGGCCGTTGCCGGAGTTGAACGAGAACGTGCCTGCGGTGTAGCCGCGTTCGCGCGCGGCCGACTCGCGCGCGAACAGCTGGCGGATGGCGTCGAACGCGCCCACGTAGCTGGCCGGATTCGAGCGCGTGGTGCGACCGATGGGCGTCTGGTCGACCATCACCACGTCGGTGACCAGCTCGTGCCCGAGCAGGGCACGGTGTTTCCCCGGGGTTTCGGTCGGCTTGCCCTTGCACTTGAGCAACGCGGGATAAAGGACATCCTGCACCAGAGTCGATTTGCCCGAGCCGCTCACGCCGGTGACGCACACCAGCCGGTGCAGCGGAAACTCGACGTCGATGTCCGCCAGGTTGTTGGCGGCGGCGCCTCGCAGCGCGAGCGTCTGGTCGGGCGCGGCGGGGGATGGCGCTGCGCCGGCCTCGTCCACGCGACGGCGGCCGGACAGGTAGTCGGCGGTGAGCGAGCCGGGGACGTCGAGCAAGGCATGCGGCGCGCCGAAGAACACGATCTCGCCTCCGCGCTCGCCGGGGCCGGGGCCGATGTCGAGCAGGCGGTCGGCCTCGAGCATGATCTGCGGATCGTGCTCGACCACCACCAGCGAATTGCCGGCATCGCGCAACCGCTTCATCACGTCGATGACGCGCCCCATGTCGCGCGGGTGCAGCCCGATGGAGGGCTCGTCGAGCACGAACAGCGTGTTCACCAGCGAGGTGCCGAGCGCGGTGGTGAGATTGATGCGCTGGACCTCGCCGCCGGAGAGCGTGCGCGACTGGCGGTCGAGTGTGAGATAACCCAGACCCACCTGTTCCAGATAGGCCAGGCGGGCGCGGATCTCGGCCAGCAGCAGGTCGGTGGCCTCGTCCAGCGGGGCGGGCAGCTGCACACGCGCGAAGAACGCACGCGTGCGCTCGATGGGCAGGAGCATCAAGTCGTGGATCGTGAGTCCGGGCAACTCGCGCAGGCGTTCGTCGTCGCAGTCGATGCCGCGCGGCCGGAAGCGTTGCGCCGGAGCGAGCACCGCATCGGCATCGGCGCGCGCACCCAGCCGCCACAGCAGCGCTTCCGGCTTGAGACGTGCGCCGTCGCAGGCTTGGCAAGGCGTATAGGCCCGGTAGCGCGACAGCAGCACGCGCACGTGCATCTTGTAGGCCTTCGATTCGAGCCACTCGAAGAAACGGCGCACGCCGTACCACTTGCCCGGCCAGGACTTGTTCCAGCTCTCCCAACCGTCGTCGCCTTCCAGCACCCAGTGCCGCTGCGCATCGGTGAGCTGCGTGAACGGCACGTCCATCGGTACGCCGGCCCTGGGCGCGTGCTTGGCCATGTCGTCCTGGCACTCGCTGAAGCTCTTGGTCTGCCACGGCTTGATGGCACCCCCGCGCAGCGTCCTGCTCGTATCCGGAATCACCAGCCCGAAGTCGATCCCGATCACGCGCCCGAAGCCGCGGCACGTCTCGCACGCGCCAACCGGCGAGTTGAACGAGAACAGGCTGGGCGTGGGGTCCTGGTAATCGATGTCGCAGTCGGCGCAGTGCAGGTCGGACGAGAACCGCCACCCCTGCGTGGCGGCGCCTTCCATATCCGGGTGGACGCTCACGCGTCCCCGCCCCAGCCGCAACGCGCTTTCCAGTGCTTCGATCGCGCGCGCGCGCTCCACGGAACCGTGCCGGAACCGGTCCTGCACCACTTCGAGGACGTCGCCGTGTCGCGCGTGGATGCGCGTGTAGCCCTGCTGTTCCAGCAGGCTACGCACCTCGTCCTCGTCGAAGCTGGCCGGCACCTCCACCGGGAAGGTGACGACCAGGCGCGGATCGCCGGCGGCCTGGGCACGCCGGCCCAGCTCGCGTTCGATCGAGTCGGGCGTGTCCCGGCGTACCGGTTGGCCGCAGCCGCGGCAGTACAGCTGTGCCGCGCGCGCGAACATCAGCTTGAGGTGATCGTTGAGTTCGGTCATCGTGCCGACCGTGGAGCGCGAGGTGCGCACCGGATTGGTTTGGTCGATGGCGATGGCCGGCGGGATGCCGTCGATGTGGTCGACCGCCGGCTTGTCCATGCGGTCGAGGAACTGGCGTGCGTACGGCGAGAAGGTCTCGACGTAGCGCCGCTGGCCCTCGGCGTAGAGCGTGTCGAACACCAGCGAGGACTTGCCGGAGCCAGATACGCCGGTCACCACCACCAGCTCTCCGAGCGGGATGGCAAGGTCGAGATTCTTGAGGTTGTTCTGGCGCGCGCCGTGGACGTGGATGGCGTCGTGGGGGGG
>JAEZCG010000001.1 GCA_023430065.1 Pseudomonadota bacterium
TCGTGTTGGGCGTCCAGTCCGGATCGAAATCGTCGATCCAGCCGTAGGGACCGTAGTCGATCGTCAGGCCGAGAATGGACATGTTGTCAGTGTTCATCACGCCGTGCACGAAGCCCACGCGCATCCAGTGCGCGACCATGCGCGCCGTGCGCTCGCACACCTGTGCGAACCATTCGGCGCGCACCGCTTCGCTGCTCTCGTCGCCGGGCCTGTCCACCAGCTCGGGGAAATCCCGCCGGATGGTGAAGTCGATCAGCTGGTTCAGCAGCGGCAGGTCGTTGCGGGAGGACGGCAGCTCGAAGTTGCCGAAACGGATGAACGAAGGCGACACGCGGCACACGATCGCGCCTGGCTCCGCACGCGGCCGGCCGTCGTAGAACATGTCGCGGATCACCTCTTCCCCCGTGGCCACCAGACTCAGGGCGCGGGTGGTCGGGATGCCCAGGTGGTACATGGCCTCACTGCACAGGAATTCGCGGATGGACGAGCGCAGTACGGCCCGGCCGTCGGCGGTCCGGGAATAGGGCGTGGGCCCCGCGCCCTTCAGCTGCAGTTCCCAACGCTCGCCACGCCGGTTGACCGTCTCCCCCAGGGTGATGGCCCGGCCGTCGCCCAGTTGCCCGGCCCAGTTGCCGAACTGGTGGCCGCCGTAGTTCACGGCGATCGGCTCCATGCCCTCGATCAGCGCATTGCCGCCGAACACCCGTGCAAAGGCCGGCGTCTCGACGTCCCGTGGATCGAGGCCGAGCAACTCGGCCACCTCGCGCGAGTAGGCGACCAGTTTGGGCGCGCGGACCGGAGTCGGCGTGACGCGCGAGTACAAGGCCCCGTGGACCTGGCGCCGCTGCGGCCCCTCGTTCGCGTCGGCGGGCAGTTCGCGGGCGAAGGCGTTATCGAAGCGAAGAGATTGCATGATGTTGTGATCCGATTGCGCGTCGCGCGGTTCCCGCGATCACTGGCGCTTCAAGAAGTCGATCGACAGACTGCTCACCTGCTCCGACTGCTCCTGCTGCACCCAATGCCCGGCCCCGTCGAGAAGATGCACGCCCATCATGTTCGTGCACAGCTGCGTCTGCATCGCCTCGAAATCGCCCGGCCACTGATACACGCCCCAATCGCTCTTGCCGGCGATGAACGCCGAGGGCACGTCGATCGTCCTCCCGGAAAAGAGCTGGAACTCCGCGTTGTACGCCGGGACGAAGCGCGTGCGGTACCACTGCAGTCCGCCCTGAAAGCCGGTGCGCGCATACTCGCTGCTGTAGACGCGCATCTCGCCCTCGGTCATCCACGTACAGGCCGCGATCTCGGCCTCGCTCGGCATGAAGGGGGCGACCGTCTGCGCCATGTCCCGGTCGCGATCCATGATGTAGTAGGTCGGCATCTTCGCGAGCTCGGCGGCGGTGCGCGCGTTGAGGCGGTGGGGGACGTTGCCCTTCCAGTCCGCGCTCTTGTAGTGGTAGTAGGCGCGCATGAACGCATGCAGACCCTGCGCAGCGTTCATCATGTCGGCGTTGGCGCTGCGCCCAGCGTAGTACCACTGGTAATGCTTGCGGGGGCGGGGCGACAGCTGCTCCAGGGTCTCGATCACGTCCTCCGCCGTAACTGCCGGCGCAGGCGCGTGGGCGGTGCCGAACGGCAGTGCCGGAATCGGTGGAATTGGCGCGCTCATCATCACCACCGAACGGAACACGTCCGGGCGGGTGAGCGCGCAATAGGCCGCCACCGGTGAACCGAAGTCGTGACCGAACACCGCGGCGACCGATCGATAGCCGAATGCATGTACCAGCGCCAGGGCATCGCGCGCGATGCCGAGCAGGTGGAAGGCGTGCAGGTCGCCGTCGTAGTCCGGGTCCCAGCCCGTGGTGCGCCCGTAGCCGCGCTGGTCGGGCGCGATGACGTGATAGCCGGCCTGAGCCAGCGGCAGCATCACCTTGCGCCAGCTGTAGGCGAGTTCGGGAAATCCGTGCAGGAGCAGGACGCAGGCACGCCCGGGCGTCTCGAAACCCGCTTCGAGAACGTGCATGCGCAGACCGTTGACCCCGTCCACATAGCGTGAGCGGATGCCCTCGGGAAGCGGCAGTGGAAGTAGATGCGATGGATCGGAATGCATGGTGGTTGGTCGTGTCGAGGACAGCGTCGGGTGCGCCTGGGTACCCCGGAAACTCGAGCGCGTAGAATACAGGCTCGCGAGGGCAGAACGGCACTGCGTGCCGCCGGCTGCCCGTCCTCACGTTGCCCGTTCCGCCCGTGCCGCACACCGACATCCCGCATCGGCTCGATGCACTCCCCTGGTCGCGCTGGCACTGGCGCGTGGTCATCGCGCTCGGCGTGACCTGGATCCTCGACGGGCTCGAGGTGACCATCGTCGGCGCCATCGGCCCTGCCCTGCAGCGTCCCGAAGCCCTCGGATTGAGTGCCAGCCAGATCGGCTACACCGCTTCCGCTTACATCGGCGGTGCGGTCCTGGGTGCCTTGTTCTTCGGCCGGCTCGCCGACCGTCACGGGCGCAAGCGGCTGTTCCTGGTGACGCTCGCGGTGTATCTGGTGGCCACGCTGGCCACCGCCTTCACCTGGGATTTCACGAGTTTCGTGATCTGCCGCTTCTTTACCGGCCTGGGCATCGGCGGCGAGTATGCCGCGATCAATTCCGCCATCGACGAACTGATTCCGGCGCGCGTGCGCGGTCGCGTGAGCCTCGCGATCAACGGCAGCTTCTGGGTGGGCGCAGCGTTCGGTGCGGGCGCCGCGGTCTTTTTGCTCGACCCGCAGTGGTTCGGACCGGAACTGGGATGGCGGGTCGCGTTCGCACTCGGCGCGGTGATGGGCATCGCCATCCTGCTCGTGCGCCGTCACCTGCCCGAGAGTCCGCGCTGGCTCGTCACGCACGGCCGTGAGGCGGAGGCCAAGGCGGTCATGCGGGCGATCGAGACCGAGATCGGCCACGAACACGGCAACGCCGTATTGCCCACGGTGGCTGTCGGCATGCGCGCGCCACCCACGCTGGGCGAGGTCTTCCGCGTGATGATCGATCATCATCGCCGGCGCGCGGTGTTCGGGCTGACGCTGATGATCGCACAGGCCTTCTTCTACAATGCCATCTTCTTCACCTATGCGCTCGTGCTCACGCGCTTCTATGGCATCGCCGATACGCGCGTGGGCCTGTTCATCGTGCCGTTTGCGATCGGCAACTTTCTCGGACCACTCATCCTCGGACCGCTTTTCGATCACGTCGGCCGGCGCCGCATGATCGCGACCACCTATGCACTCTCGGGCATCACGTTGCTGCTCACCGCCTACGGCTTCGTGCAGGGCTGGCTCGACGCGACCACCCAGACGATGGCCTGGTCCCTCGTGTTCTTCCTGGCGTCGGCGGCCGCCAGTTCCGCCTACCTGACGGTGAGCGAGATCTTTCCCCTGGAGATGCGCGGACTGGCGATCGCGGTGTTCTACGCCGTGGGCACGGGCATCGGCGGCTTCCTCGCGCCGGCACTGTTCGGCCTGCTGATCGAGACCCAGAGCCGCACGGCCGTCGCCGGCGGCTACGTGGTGGGCGCGACGCTGGTGCTGATTGCCGCTGCCGTGGCCATCAAGCTCGGGGTAGACGCCGAGCGACGATCGCTGGAGAGCATCTCCGCGCCGCTCACCGGGTCGCACTTCTACGACCGGCTCCCCTGACGGGCGCCGGTTCTCACGCTCGATTCACTTCGCCCTAGAGCAGCGCCTGCGCGAGCAGTTCGTAGGAGCGGTGACGCGGCGCGGGCTCGTAGGTCCAGGTGACGATCACCAGCTCGTCGAGGTCGAGGCGCTGAGCCAGTTCCCGCAGGCGAGTCGCGACCTGCTCACCGGTACCGACGAAGGCCTTGCTGCGCACGCGTTCGATCACCGCACGTTCGGCGTCCGTGTAGGGATACGTCTCGGCATACTCCGGCGGCACCAGCGGTTCGCGGATGCCCTTCTCGAACCCGACGCGCCAGTACTCGCGTGTCTTCAGTTGATGGCGCGCCTCCGCCTCGGTGTCGGCAGCCAGCGCCCACACGCAGATCGTGGCCTGCGGCGCCGGATACGCATCGCTGGGACGGAAGTTACGGCGGTACAGGTCGAGCGCGGCCTCGGTGCCGTGGCCGTCGGTGAAGAAGTAGGCGTAGGCGTAGGGCAAGCCGAAGTAGGCGGCCAGCTGTGCACCGTAGTCGGAACTGCCCAGGATCCACATTTCGGGACCGGTGGGACCGGTGGGGTGTGCCTTGATGGTACGGAACGGATGATCGGCGGGCAGCGGCAGGTCGTTCACCCACGCGTGCAGGTCACGCACCTGGGCGGGAAAATCCTCCGCTGCGTTCGAGTAGGGATTGAGGGCCATGGCGGTGAGCCGATCGGTGCCCGGCGCCCGCCCCAGCCCGAGGTCGATGCGGCCGGGCGCGATCGCCTCGAGGATGCGGAACTGCTCGGCCACCTTCAGCGCCGAGTAATGCGGGAGCATGACCCCGGCGCTGCCTACGCGGATGCGCTGTGTCGTCGCGGCGATGGCGGCCATCAGCACCTCGGGCGCCGTGCCCACGATGCTGTCGCTCGCATGGTGCTCGGACACCCAGTAGCGGTGATAGCCCAGCTGCTCGCAGTGTCGGGCGAGCGCGAGGGTCTCGCGGATCGCGACGTCCTGCGTCTTGTCACGCGCGGAGGTCGATTGGTCGAGGACGGATAACTTCATGCGCTTGCTCGGTGTCGGTCGGACAGCTTACCCCAAGGCGACGGGTCAGTAGCCTCCCCGCCTATAATTCATCACTTTCCTCCACTGCACAGGAAACGACCGTGACGATCGATCTGAGCGGCAGGCGCGTGGTGGTGTGCGGCGGCAGCCGAGGCATCGGCAGATCCATCGCCCTGGCCTTCGCGCACGCGGGAGCCGATGTGTCCACGTGCGCGCGCGGTGCGGCAGCACTGGGGAGGGTGCACCGGGAGCTGGAGGCAGCCGGCCGCAAGGTGCACACCGCCACCTGCGACCTGGCGAGCAGGGTCGACGTGGCGCGTTACGTGGAGGAGGCTGCCCGCACACTCGGCGGACTCGACGTGCTGGTGAACAACGCCTCGGGATTCGGCATGGGCAACGACGAGGCCGCCTGGCAGGCCGGGCTGGACGTCGACGTGATGGCCACTGTGCGTGCGTCCACCGCCGCCGAGCCGCATCTGGTCGCCTCGGGCGCCGGTGCGATCGTGAATGTGTCGTCGATCTCCGGCTTCCGTGCATCCACCCGCACACCCGCGTATGCGGCGGTGAAGGCCGCCGTCATCCAGTACACGAGTTCACAGGCGGCGCTGCTTGCGCGCAAGGGCGTGCGCGTGAATTGCGTCGCGCCGGGTTCGATCGAGTTCGCCGGCGGGCTGTGGGACCAGCGCCGGACCAGCGCGCCTGATCTGTACCAGGCAGTCCTGCGCAGCATTCCGTTCGGGCGCATGGGTCGGCCGGAGGAAGTGGCGAATCTCGTCGTGTTCCTGGCCTCGCCCCTGGCAAGCTGGATCACCGGCCAGACGATATGCGTCGATGGTGGACAGTTGCTGGGTGCGTAGGGGAAGGACACCCGATGGCGAGCGGGCGGCACACGCTGTTGATCGCAGATCCGGGGCATTTTCACGCTGCGCTCGCCCTGCGCCGGCAGCACCCGCGCCTGGACGAGAACGTTTACGTCTACGCCGACTACGGCCCGGACCTCGATCGCTTCCTCACCCTCGTGGAGGCGTTCAACGCCGGCTCGCACTCGCCCACGCACTGGCGACTGCATGTGTACCGCGGGCACGACTGGCTGGCCCGCCTGCTCGCGGCGCCGCCGGGTCGGGTGGCTCTGGTGGCCGGACGGAATGATGCCAAGATGGATCTGATCCGGAGCTTGCACGCAGCGGGGTTGCACGTCCTGGCGGACAAGCCGTGGGTGATCGATGCCGCCCAGCTCGACGCGCTCCGGTCCGTATGCGGAACCGGCCCGCTGGCAATGGACATCATGACCGAACGCCACGACACTGCGGCGCAGATGATGCGTGCACTGATGGCCGATGCGCGCCTGTTCGGCGCACCGCTGTCGCTTGCGCTGCGCAGCGTGCACCACCTGTACAAGCTGGTGAACGGCCGCCCGCTGGTGCGCCCAGCCTGGTATTTCGACACCGCAGTCCAGGGCGAGGGCATCGGCGACGTCAATACGCACCTCGCCGACCTCGTGCAATGGATGCTGGGCGACGATCGACCGTACGACTACCCGCGTGACGTGACGCTGATTGCGGCGCGCCAGTGGCCGACCGCAGTGACACTCGAGCGCTTCCGGCAGATCACCGGATTGGACGCCTTCCCGGACACCGTGCGTGCCCATATCGAGGGCGACAGGTTGCAGTTTCTGTGCAATGGCAGCGTGTGCTACCGCTTGCGTGGGATAACGGTGGAGTTGGAGGCGACCTGGGAACTCGCGATTGCGCAGGGCGGCGGCGACACGCACCGCTTCCTGGCGCATGGCACGCATGCAGATATCGAGGTGCGTCTGGACGCCGGCACGCGATTCAGAACCGCCCTCACACTGCGTCCGCGGACCTCCGATGGCGGCTACGCCGCGGCACTGGAACGGACAGTCGCCGCCCTGCAGGATCGCTTCCCCGGAGTGACCGTCCTACCCGTCGGTGCCGAGTACCGCCTCGAGATTCCCGACGCCTTGCGCAGCACGCACGAGGAGCACTTCGCGGTCGTGCTCGACGACTTCATCGCCTGCGTGGACGCCGGCACCTGGCCGGCGCATATCGGACCGGACCTCGTCACCAAGTACACGCTGCTGCAGCAGGCGCGCGAGTTGTCCCGCGCGCATTGAGAACCGCCTCTAGACCCTGCCCGCGACGGGCAGGAGTGCGCCGGTGATGGCCTGGGCGCGCTCGGAGAGCAGGAACACCACGACATCGGCGATCTGCTCCGGCTTGACCCAGCGGCCGAAGTCCGCATTCGGCATGTCGGCTCGGTTGGCGGCCGTGTCGATGATCGACGGCAGCACGGCGTTGACACATACGCCGCGATCCTTCAGTTCCTCGGCGAGCGCCTCCGTTAGCTTCGCCACGCCGGCCTTCGACGCGGCGTAGGCACCCATGCCCACACCCGCCTTGGCTGCCGCACCCGCGCCGATGTTCACGATGCGTCCGCCTCCGCGTTCGAGCAGATGCGGCAATGCCGCCTGCGTGGCACTGACCGCGGTGCGCAGGTTGATCTGGTACATCGCGTCCCAGGTCTCGATCGATCCGTCCTCCACCTTCTCCCAGCTGAAGCCGCCGGCGACGTTGACCAATGCATCCAGCCGACCGAACTGTTCGACGGTTCTGCGCATCACCACACCAGCCGACTCACTCGAGCCTAGATCGACACCGCCGAGGGCCAGCGCGGCGGCGAGGTTGGAAGGCGCGCGCGAGGCATCGGCGCGATCGATGAGGGCGACCTCTGCGCCTGCCGCCAGCGCGGCGCGCCCCACGCTGGCGCCCAGGCTTCCGAAGCCGCCGGTGACGGCCACCACCTTGCCGGTCAGATCCAGAGAAACCATCTCCGCTCCCCGTTTCTGCCGCGTCACGAACTGCGACGGCTGATCAGACCGATGGACTCCTTCGGCGGGTGCTTCTTCAGGCCCTCCTCGTTCGGCTCGATCCCCCATCCGGGCCGCTTGGGCAAGACGAGGTGACCGTCGACGAATTCCGGCACGTGCGTGAACAGCTCATGGTCCCATTCGGGACGGTCGATGTCCGTTTCCATGATGCGCAGGTTGGGCACGGCGGCGCAGAAATGCGCGTTCATCATCGTGCACAGGTGTCCGTAGAAGTTGTGCGGCGCCACGTTGACTTCGTACGCATCGGCCGCAGCCGCGATCTTCATGGACTGCCACACGCCGTTCCAGGGCGTATCGACGATGGCCACGTCCATCGCCTGCGCGTGGAAGTACGGCAGGAACTCCCCCAGGCCCAGCAGCGTCTCGCAGGAGCTGATGGGATGCGGGCTGTGACTGCGGATGTAGGCCAGGGCCTGCGCATTGAAGCTGTCGATCTCGACCCAGAAGATGTCCAGATCCTCGATCGCACGCAGGATCTTCAGGTAGCCCTCGGTCTTGGCGTTGAAGTTGAGGTCGAGCAGGATGTCCACATCGGGTCCTGCCCCGTCGCGCAACGCCTCCAGGTGCGACACGAGGTCGCGCAACACCTTTCGCTCGACGTTCAGGCCGGGCTCGAACGGCGTGCCGAAGCCGGGTCGCCAACCGCTCGCGTTCCTGCCCTGCCCGTCGTAGGTGAAGATGTTGGTCTTGAGCGCGGTGAAGCCTTTCTCGCGCACTTCGCGACCGAGAGCCTTGACGCCGTCCAGATCGGTGATCGCCGGCTTGTACACCTGCGGCAGGCTGATGCGCCACGTCGCGCAGTGCGACCAGTAGACACGGATGCGATCGCGCACCATGCCGCCCAGAAGCTCGTAGACCGGTACGCCGAGGCCCTTGGCCTTGGCGTCGAGCAGTGCGTTCTCGATCGCCCCGAGCGCCAGCGCCACGATACCTCCCGCCGCCGGCCGGGTGACCGTGTACAGCTCGTTGTAGAGGCGTTCGTGGGCGTTCACGTCCTGGCCGAGGATGCGCGCGGTGAGCCGCTGGATCACAGTGCCCACTCCCGGTGCGCCGAAGCCTTCGTCGAACTCGCTCCAGCCGACGATGCCGCTGTCGGTGGTGATCTTGCAGAAGTGGTAGTTGCGCCAGCCCGCGTCGCAGGACAGGGTTTCGATGCTCTTGATCTTCACGTCAGTCTCCTCCTGTCGTTTGCGCTATCGTATCCCGAATCGACCAACCGCCCTTTGATTCAACCAGAAGAACGATCCCCCCAGATGACCAAGACTTTCGACGTCAGCCCTTTGCTGCGCTCCGACCTGCCCCCCGCCGCCCTGAAATGGACGGGTTTTCCCAAATACAACTTCGTGGGCGGGCACAACGATGCGGACAGCGTACCGGTCGCGGATCTGGTTGCAGCAGCGACCCGCGTCCTGAATCGCGAAGGCAGCACGCTGTCGATGTACGGCCTGCACAGCGGGCCGCTGGGATACCGGCCGCTGCGCGAGTTCCTTGCAGACAAGCTCGCGCGCGATGCGGGCATCCGCTGCAGCCCGGACGAGATCCTGATCACGTCTGGATCGCTACAAGGCCTGGATCTGGTGAACAGCGTATTCGTCGGACCTGGCGATGCCGTCATCGTCGAGGAGATGACCTATGCCGGCACGATCACTCGTCTCCAGCGTATGGGGGCGCGGATCGTCGGCGTTCCGGTGGACGCGCAGGGGTTGAGCGCGCACGCGCTGCGGTCGGCGCTCGAAGCCCTGCGTGCAGAAGGTGTGCGTCCAAAGTTCATCTACACCATTCCGACCGTGCAGAACCCAACCGCCACGGTGATGCCGGAAGCGCGCCGGCGCGAGATCCTGGCGCTCTCCACCGAGTTCGGCGTGCCGATCTTCGAGGACGAGTGCTACGCCGATCTGGTGTGGGACGGCGAGCGCCCGCAGGCCCTGCGCGGCATGGTCGACGACGATCAGGTCGTCCACATCGGTTCGTTCTCCAAGTCGATCGCTCCCGCGCTGCGCCTGGGTTACATCGTGGCCAGCTGGGCGCTCATGAGCCGCATCCTGCCGATGAAGACCGACGGCGGCTCCGGCGCGCTCGAGCAGATGGTGCTGGCCGAGTACTGCCGCGAGCACTTCACGCCGCACGTCGCCGCGCTGCGCCGGACGCTGCGAGGCAAGGCCGAGGCGTTGATGGCCGCCCTGCGCGCGCGGTTCGGCAATGCCGTCGAGTTCGAGGATCCCGCGGGGGGGATCTTCCTATGGGTGAAGTTCCCGGCGACGGTGGACACCACGCGGCTGGCCCAGCTCGCGCTGCAGGCCGGCGTGGCCATCAACCCCGGTGCGGAGTGGATGACCGACATGCAGGCCGGCAAGGTGCGAGCGCGCATCTGCTTTGCGCACTCGCCGGCCGAGAACATCCGCGAAGGGATCGGCGTGCTGGCGGAGGTCTGTCACCGGGAGTTCGGGGTGCCGGTGCGGGAGGCCAAGGGGCACCGGTAGCATCAAAGCGATGTGGGGCGCGAGTTCCAGCGCAACATCCGGAGTGGCTGCGCATTGACTGCGCGGCATACTGGTCCGGCGATGCAACCCATCGGAGGACACATGAAGAGCACGAGAGGCGAAGCCGCGGTCGGGCTCGATCGCGTGGCATGTTGGCAGGCCGTCGTCGAGCGCGACGCAGACGCGGACGGGCGCTTCGTCTACGCAGTACGCACCACCGGCGTGTTCTGCCGTCCCTCCTGCGGGGCGCGGCGGCCCCGGGAAGACAATGTTGCGTTCTACGCCACCCCGATGGCGGCGCGGCGCGCGGGCTTTCGCGCGTGCAAGCGCTGCCGCCCCGAGTCGCCGCCGGCCTCACGACACGTGGAGGCGATCGCCCTCGCCTGCCGGCTGATCGAATCGTCGGAGCAGGCACCTTCTCTGCGCGAACTGGCACAGCAAGCCGGCCTCGGACCACATTACTTTCAGCGCACCTTCAAGGCCATCATCGGTGTCAGCCCGAAGGCATATGCGCAGCGCGTGCGCACGACACGTCTGCAGGGTGCACTGACGCGCGCCTCGCGCATCACCGATGCATGCTATGACGCCGGCTACGGGTCGAGCGGGCGCTTCTACGAATCGGCGACAGGAATTCTCGGCATGACTCCCAGACAGTATCGGGACGGCGCGCACGGACTCGTGCTGCACTTCGCGTTGGCGCAATGCTCGCTCGGCGCAATCCTCGTCGCGGCGACTGACCGGGGCGTATGCGCGATTCTGCTCGGCGACGAACCGGAGGCGCTGCTGCGCGAGTTACACGAACGCTTTCCCAGAGCGGAACTGCGCGGCGGCGATGTGGCATTCGAGCGGCTGGTCGCACGCGTCATCGCGCTGGTGGAGCGCCCCGGCGCAGCCCACGACCTGCCGCTGGACATTCGCGGCACGGCGTTCCAGCAGAAGGTATGGGCCGCGCTGCGCGGCGTGCCGGCCGGTCGCACGGCGACCTACACGCAGATCGCTCGGCAAATCGGTTCGCCCCGCGCGGTGCGTGCCGTGGCCGCGGCCTGCGCGGCGAACCCACTCGCCGTTGCCGTCCCGTGTCACCGCGTGGTCAGGCTGGATGGCGACCTGGCAGGGTACCGATGGGGACTGGCGCGCAAGCAGGAACTGCTGGACCGGGAAAGGAAGGATGCAGCTACGTTCAGCAAACCCGACCCTTTCGGAAACGGCGAGCGGTCGTAGCGCTTGGGGCACGACCGGACAGGCGTTTCGCGCCGGATTGCGATCAGCCCATGAGGCGGGCGAATGCGGCCAGCTCGTCGCGCACGCTCTCGGCGGCCTTTGCTTCCATCTCCACGTAACGGCGCAGCACGTCCTGCCCCAGTTCCGTGACCCGTGCGCCACCCCCGTGCTGACCGCCGGTGAGCGTTTCGACCAGCGGCGACTTGAAGCACTGGTTCATGGTGTCGACCAGCAGCCACGCCCGGCGATAGGACATACCGAGCGTGCGCGCGGCCGCGGAGATCGAGCCGGTCGCCTCGATCGCACGCAGGAGATCGGCCTTGCCCGGGCCCATCGCGATTGCCTTGCGGAACATGATGCGGATCTGCGGGCCGTCCGGCTTGCGCGCGGAGGCCACTGCGCCCTTGGCGGGAACCGACCCGCCGCGCGCGCGCTTTCCAGGCCGGGTGTCGAGAGCCATCGACGCGGCTACTGCTGCCAGCGTTGCGCGGCCGCGTCGTCGCTTTCGCGCGCGTCCACCCAACGGCCGCCGGTCGAGGTCTGTTCCTTCTTCCAGAACGGTGCCTGGGTCTTGAGGTAATCCATCACGAACTCGCATGCCGAGAAGGCTTCGCCGCGATGTGCGCTTGTGACGACCACCAGCACGATCTGGTCGAGCGGGCGCATGGTTCCCACCCGGTGCACCACCAGCACGTCGACGATGTCCCAGCGCGCCTTCGCCTCGTCGACGATGCGTTCGAGCGCGCGCTCCGTCATCCCCGGGTAGTGCTCGAGGGTCATCTCGGCCACGCGATCGCCCTCGTTGAGGTCGCGCACGAGCCCGATGAAGCTGGCGATCGCCCCGATGCGAGGATTGCCCTCACGCATCGCTGCCATCTCCCTTGCGATGTCGAAGTCGTCCGTCTGAACGCGCACGGGCATGCTCAGCCTCCCGTCACCGGCGGAAAGATGGCGACCTCGTCGCCGCTGCGCAGCACGGTGTCCTCGCGCGCCATGTCCTGGTTCACGGCCACGCGCACGGGCCGTCCGGCAGCGAGTTCCTTCTCCCAGGCCCCGCCCCGCGCGACGAGTGCCTGGCGCAGCGTTGCCACACTCGGTGCCGCACCGGGCACCGCCAGCTCTTCGCGCTCGGCCCCCAGCGCCTCGCGCAGCCGCGCGAAGTACAGCACCGTGACCTTCACGTCCGCCTGGGCCGCAAGCCCTTTGAACACGTCGGAGTTGTCCATGTCTGCCGGTGATCTCGTTGTATACGGCATTATACGGGTGAGTCCCGGCGCGGGCACCCCGCCCGGCACGCTCGCGATTCCGTAATCACGCGTCTGCGACAGGGGCAAGTGCGACTCGTGCGACACGGTGCACCCCGGTATAATCGTTATTCCTCAACGGGATCAGCGGTTCGACGATGCGCACGACCGATACCCCCACTCCGGATCAGGGCCGCCCCGAGCGCGGGCCGGTGCCGCCGCGCAAGAGTACGCAGGCGCTGCTCGACACGCGCGCGCGGCCGCTGCGCGACCTGCGCATCTCGGTGACGGATCGCTGTAACTTCCGCTGCACCTACTGCATGCCGAAGGAGGTGTTCGGCAAGGATTTCCAGTTTCTCGAACGCGATCAACTGCTGAGCTTCGGCGAGATCCACCGCATGGTGCGCCTGTTTCGAGACCATGGCGTGGAGAAGATCCGCATCACGGGCGGTGAGCCCCTCGTGCGGCGCAAGCTGGAACGCCTGATCGAGATGCTCGCGTACTGGGACGACCTGGACCTCACGCTGACCACCAACGGATCACTGCTCAAGCAGAAGGCGCGTGAGCTCAAGGATGCCGGTCTGCGGCGCGTCACGGTCAGCCTCGATTCACTCGACGACGCGGTGTTTCGCAGCATGAACGACGTCGACTTTCCGGTCGAGAAGGTGCTCGAGGGCATGGAAGAGGCCGAGCACGTCGGCCTGCTTCCGATCAAGGTCAACATGGTGGTCAAGCGCGGCGTGAACGACCACACCGTAGTGGACATGGCGAAGTACTTCCGCGCCAAGGGACCGAACTACATCCTGCGCTTCATCGAGTTCATGGACGTGGGTGCGACCAACGGCTGGACGATGGAACACGTGGTGCCCTCGCGCGAACTGGTCGAGCGCATTCACGCGGCTCTGCCGATCGAATCGGCCGAGGCGAATTACCGAGGCGAGGTCGCCGAGCGTTGGCGCTATCGCGACGGGTCCGGCGAGATCGGGTTCATCTCTTCGGTCACGCAGGCCTTCTGCCGCGACTGCACGCGCGCACGCCTGTCGGCAGAGGGGCAGCTGTTCACCTGCCTGTTCGCGACCCAGGGCACCGACTTTCGGCAGTTGCTGCGCGGCGGCGCAGACGATGCCGAGATCGCGCGGCGCATCCAGGACGTGTGGGGTCGGCGTGCGGACCGCTACTCGGAGATCCGCACGGCCGAGACGGCCAAGCTGCGCAAGGTGGAAATGTCTTATATCGGGGGCTAGCCAGCCCCCAGGTTCGGTCACCGCAATGCCCAATGCACTCTCTGTCCTCACCCAGGACTCCGATTACGATCCGAACTCGATGCCGGTTGCAAAGGCACGCGAGTACATCCGCGCATTCCTCACGCCGGTGAGCGGCACGGAGCGTCTGCACGTTCGCTCGTGCCTCGGACGGGTGCTGGCCGAGCACGTCGTCTCGGGCATCGACGTGCCGGCGCACGACAATTCGGCGATGGACGGCTACGCCTTCCGCCACGCGGATCTCGGCCAAGCGGGCGCGACCCTCGCGGTGATCGGCACCGCGTTCGCCGGCCGTCCGTTCCCGGAGCAGGTGCAGGCAGGGCAGGCGGTACGCATCATGACCGGCGGAGTGATGCCGGCAGGTGCCGATACCGTCGTCATGCAGGAGCGCGTCTCCGCCGCCGACGGCAAGGTGATCGTCCCGGGCGGTCAGCAGAAGGGTCAGAACGTGCGCCGCGCCGGAGGTGACATCCGCAAGGGTGGCATCGTGTTTCCGCGTGGACAACTCTTGCGGCCAGCCGAGATCGGCATGCTCGTCTCGCTGGGCATCGGCGAGGTCGGGGTCTACCGCCGCCTGCGCGTGGCCTTTTTCTCCACCGGCGACGAGCTGGTCGGCATCGGCCAGCCCCTCGGTCCAGGCCAGATCTACGACAGCAATCGCTACACGATTCATGCCATGCTCAGTCGGCTGGGAATCGACGCGCTGGATCTCGGCGTGGTGCGAGACGACCCTGCCCTGATCCGAAGGACGTTCGCGGAGGCGGCGCAGATCGCCGATGTCGTCATCACCAGTGGTGGCGTCTCCGTGGGCGAAGCCGACTTCGTCAAGCAGATCCTGAACGAATTGGGTGAAGTCCTGTTCTGGAAGATCGCCATGCGCCCCGGGCGGCCCCTCGCCTATGGGAAACTCGGCACGGCACACTTCTTCGGCCTTCCGGGCAATCCCGTGTCGGCGATGGTCACGTTCTACCAGTTCGTGCGCGATGCGCTGCTGGTGCTGATGGGTGTGCCGCAGCCTTCGCCGATTCCCACCCTGCGCGTGACGTGCACCTCGCCGATCAAGAAGGCGCCGGGGCGGACCGAGTTCCAGCGTGGCATCCTGAGCCGCGGCGAAGACGGGCGCTGGAGCGTGCGCACTACCGGCGACCAGGGCTCGCAGATCCTGTCGTCCATGGGTCAGGCGAACTGCTTCATCGTCCTTCCCGATGAGCAGGGCAACATGGACCCGGGATGCGAAGTCGACGTCCAGGTCCTGGAAGGCATTATCTGACTCGCCCGGCGATCACCGGCCTGATCCTCGCGGGCGGACGCGGACGTCGCATGGGCGGCGTCGACAAGGGCTGGATCCAGTTCGAGGGCAGCACGCTGATCGAGCGAGTCATCGAGCGCTTCGCCCCGCAGGTCGATCGCCTGGTCATCAGTGCGAATCGTCATGCCGAACGCTATGCGGCACTAGGCCATCCCGTCGTCGGCGATGTCCTGGCGGACTTTCCCGGTCCCCTGGCAGGCCTCCATGCCGCCTTCGACGCGACACCTCACGACTGGCTCGCGACCTGCCCTTGCGATTCGCCCTGGCTGCCACTCGACCTGGTCGATCGTCTCTGGAAGGGGTGTGCCCAGGCACAGGCGCAGGCCGCCATCGCGCGAACGAAGCATGGCTCCCATCCGGTCTTCGCGCTCGTGCAACGCGGCGTCAGCACCCGTCTCGATGCCTATCTACGCGGCAGTGGCCGGCGCGTGGGCGATTGGTATCGGACGCTGCGCTGCGTGGAGGTGGAATTCCCGGACGAGGAGGCGTTTCGCAATCTCAATGCCCCCGGGGACCTGCCAACCTAGCGTCAGACGGCGGCGCCGGAGCGGATCAGCACGTTCATGCCCAGCCGCCCCGCCCCATCGGTGCGGGCCGGATCCAGCGTCTCGAGCAGCGGATCAGCGAGACGAGACCGCCGCCTGGCGAGCGGGTTCGATCAACCGATAGAAGATCTCGTCCTGCTTGATCATCCCCAACTCGCTGCGCGCGCGCTCCTCGACCGCTTCGTGGCCGGTCCTGAGGTCGCGCACCTCGGCCTCGAGTGCGGCATTTCGCTGCCGCAACTGCTCGTTGTGCGTCTGTGCGATCTGAACTTCCTGGCGCAACTGCCACACGCGCAGCCAGCCGCCCTTGCCGAACCAGAGCGGCGTCTGGATCGCGGCGATCAGCAGGACGAGGGCGATGGCGAGGATACGCATGCTTCTCTCTTGGAGAACCACTTAGACGCACGTAACACAGAGGCCACCGAGCAACACAGAGGAGCGCGCAACCTCGGCATCGCTGCAGGACCCTTCATCCTCTGTGGCCTCTGTTTCCTCTGTGTCAATCGTGGTCTGTCCCCTCAGTACAGCTGATAGAACGCGTCGCGCCCGGGATAGCTGGCCGATTCGCCCAGGTCCTCCTCGATGCGCAGCAGCTGATTGTACTTGGCCGTTCGATCGGCGCGCGACAGCGAGCCGGTCTTGATCTGCAACGCGTTGCTGGCCACGGCGATGTCCGCGATCACGGTGTCCTCGGTTTCGCCCGATCGGTGCGAGACGACCGAGGTGTAGCCGGCGCGCTTGGCCATCTCGATCGCCGCGAAGGTCTCGGTCAGCGTGCCGATCTGGTTGATCTTGATCAGGATCGAGTTGGCCACGCCGCGCCGAATGCCCTCGGACAGGATGCGCGTGTTGGTGACGAACAAGTCATCGCCGACCAGTTGCACGTTCTCGCCCAGGCGATCGGTCAGCAGTTCCCAGCCGTCCCAGTCGTCCTCCGCCATGCCGTCCTCGATACTGAGGATGGGATACTTGTCGACCCACGCCGCGAGGTAGTCGGCGAACTGCGCGGGTTCCAGCGCCAGCCCTTCGGATTCGATCCGGTAGCGCCCCTCCTTGAAGAATTCCGAGCTGGCGCAGTCCAGGCCGATCGCGACGTGCGTCCCGGGCGTGTACCCCGCCTTGTCGATGGCCTCCATGATCAGCTGCAGCGCTGACTCGTTGCTGGGCAGGTTGGGTGCGAAGCCGCCCTCATCGCCAACCGTGGTGGGCATGCCCTTCGCGTTGATCAGCTTCTTGAGCGTCTGGAAGACCTCTGCACCGCATCGCAGGGCATCCCGGAAAGAGCCCATGCCGAGCGGGATGATCATGAATTCCTGCAGATCGAGGCTGTTGTTCGCATGCGCCCCGCCGTTGATCACGTTCATCATCGGCACTGGGAGCTGCATGCGACCCGCGCCGCCCAGGTAACGATACAACGGCAGACCGGATTCTTCGGCTGCAGCCTTGGCCACGGCCAGGGACACGGCCAGCGTGGCGTTGGCTCCCAAGCGCTCCTTGTTCTCGGTGCCGTCTAGTTCGATCAGGGTCTGATCGATCAGGGACTGCTCGACCGCATCCAGTCCGATGATGGCTTCGCAGATCTCGGTGTTGACGTTCTCCACTGCGCGCAGCACCCCCTTGCCCAGGTAGCGGGCCGAATCGCCGTCGCGCAGCTCGATTGCCTCTTTGGTGCCGGTCGATGCCCCTGAAGGCACGGCGGCCCGCCCCATGATGCCCGACTCGAGCAGCACGTCGGCTTCGACAGTGGGATTGCCGCGCGAATCGAGAATCTCGCGGGCAACGACGTCAACGATTGAACTCATTTTGTTTGGCTTCCGTTCGATTCTCAAAACCGGGTACCACGAAGCAACTGCGTTGACAGTCAAGCTGACTGCGGTTCTTGCCAAGCGGTCTGGGACTTAAGCATCGCATTGAGTATGACCAACATCTTTCGCATGCCCGCTGTGATTGCCACGTAGTGATGTTTACCTGCTTTGATCAGCCGTTGATAGAGCTCGCGGATGACCGGATTGCAGCGAGCTGCCGTCAATGCCGGCATGTACAGCGCGGCGCGCACGCTGGCACGTCCACCGCCGATGTGGCGCTGGCCACGCTTTTTGCCCGAGTCTCGGGCAATGAGGGCCAGACCGACCAGGCGCTGATCTGCTTGCCAGTCAGGCTGTCCGGTTCGGGGACACCCACCAGCAGGGCACGGGCACTGCTTTGACCGATGCCCTTGAAGGTTTTGAGCAGATCGACCCGCGTCTGATCGATCGGCGTGCTCTTGAGCCACTGGTCGATCTGCTCATCGAGTCCTTGCAATCGTCCTTCCAAGAAGGTGATCATCGCTTCGATGTCCTTGCGCACTTTCTTGCCACGCGCGCTGCTCAAGCGGTTCTTCTCGGCAATGCGCATGTTCATCAGCTGGGCTCGACGGGCCAGCAATTCACGGGCAAGCTCACATTGCTCGTCGGGCAGACTGCGCACCGGCGGGCACACCGCCTTGGCGAACAGGGCAAGCACCTGTGCGTCCATGGCATCGGTCTTGGCCAGCCGGCCAATCCCCTTAGCAAAGTCGCGCACCTGTCTTGGGTTGATCACCGCCACCTTCAGCCCGGCGCTACCAAGCTGCGTGGCCGAGAGCTTCCAGAAGGTATTGGTGGCTTCCATGACCACCAGAGTGTGTTCGCCCAACTCCTGCAGCCTGTGGCACAACTGCGCCACGCCCGAGGCATCGTTGCTCAACGCGAAGGCCTGCTGCTGCGGCAGCACGAACACATCGAGGCGGTCTCTGGAAACGTCGATCCCAACAAAGGTCATGTACTCACTCATGGCTCTACTCGATCCAATCTTGCAATAACTCGGGCGCGAAGCCCCAGCAACTGCTCGGATTTAAGCAAAGCGGGAAGCGGCCACCAAGCTCTGTGTCGGCTTGAACCAGGGCACAATCGGCATACCACTTCCCTCCCGTCCTACACCAGCACAGTACCCCGGTACAGGACAAAACTAAACGTACAAGGCCACAGCGGAGCACAGAGAACGGCCACTGCAAGATGATGCGGTTTTCCTCTGTGTGCCTCGGTGTCGAGTGCGATTTGAAGTACTGCAAACCCGCCTGACACAGAGGGCACAGAAAAGCACACAGAACGGCCACTGCAAGATGATGCGACTTTCCTCTGTGTGCCTCGGTGTCCTGCGTGTCGAGTGCGATCCAGTGCCTTTGCCTTTCGATCAATAGCCCAGGTAAGACCGCCGCACCGCCTCGTTCTGCCGCACCTCCTCGGCCCGGCCGCCGAGCACGACGCGGCCGGTCTCGAGCAGGTAGGCATGGTCGGCCACCTGCAGAGCGAGGCTCGCATTCTGCTCCACCAGCAGGACGCCGACTTTCTGCTCTTCGCGAATGCGCAGCATGATGCGGAAGATCTCCTGCACGACCAACGGCGCCAGTCCGAAACTCGGTTCGTCGAGCAGCAGCAGGCGCGGACGCAGCATGAGTGCCCGCGAGATGGCCAGCATCTGCTGCTCGCCGCCCGAGAGCGTGCCGGCCTGCTGATGCCGGCGCTCCCTCAGACGCGGGAAGTACTCGTAGCAGCGCTCCATGTCCTGCGCCACCTGCGCGCGGTCGCGCCGCGTGTACGCGCCCAGCCGCAGGTTCTCCTCCGCCGTCAGGTGGAGGAAGGTGCCGCGCCCGTCGGGCACGTGCGCCACGCCGCGGCGCACGATGTCCTCGGTGCTGCGCCCGGCGATCGATTCACCCCCGAACACCACACCGCCGCGCGGCTTGAGCATGCCGCACACCGCGCGCAGGGTGGTCGTCTTGCCCGCGCCGTTCGCGCCCAGCAGAGCGGTGATGCCGCCGTCGTCCACCTGGAAGGAGATGCCGTGCAACACCGAGAGCGCGCCGTAACCGGCATGCAGCTGCGACACCTCGAGCAGCGCCGCCATCACGCGCTCCCGTCGCCCAGGTAGGCACGGATCACGTCGGGATTCTGCTGCACCTGTTCCGGCGTTCCGTCCGCAATCTTGCGTCCGAAGTCGAGCGCGACCACCTTGTCGGAGGTGCGCATGACCAGGTTCATGTGATGTTCCACCAGCAGCACGGTGATGGTCAGCGCGTCGCGGATGCGGCGGATCAGGTCCATCAGCCCTTCGACCTCTTCGTGATTGAGGCCGGCCGCGGGTTCGTCCAGGAGCAACAACTGCGGAGCGCTGGCGAGCGCACGCGCCAGCTCGACACGCTTCTGGATGCCGAAGGGCAGATCGGCCACGCGCCGCTCGGCAAACGGGGTCAGCCCGACGAGGCTCATCAGTTCCCGGGCGCGCGCCGCGATGCGCGCCTCCTGGGCGCGTGCCCCCGGCAAACGCAGGGCGCTGGCGACAAATCCCCCGCTGCTGCGCGCGTGCGCACCGAGCATGACGTTCTCCGCGACGGTGAGCGAACGGAACAGGGCGAGGTTCTGAAACGTGCGTCCGATGCCCAGGCCGGCGATTCCGTGCCGGGGCACTTCGACCAGAGAGCGCCCGGCGAACGCGATGCTTCCCTCCTGAAAGGGATAGAGGCGCGACAGGCAGTTGAAGAACGTGGTCTTGCCTGCCCCGTTGGGGCCGATGAGCCCGCATACCTGGCCGGCGGGGACGTCGAAGCTCACGCGGTCCAGCGCCACGATGCCGCCGAAGCGAACCGTGAGATCGGTCACGCGCAGCAGGGGCGATGTCGCCGCGGACGCCGCGACCGGGCCGGCACTGCCCTGCAAGGTCTTCCTCCTGGACTGGATGACAGGCGCGTTGCACACGCGCTCGGTTCGAGTGTGCGGCCGATACTGACACACTTGGCTGGCTGGCGTAAAGGAACGGCGCCCGCGGCAATGGTCGTTGCCATTCCCCTTCCGGCATCACAGAATAGGCGTGGCAGCGAGATGGCGATAACGCACCGCAACATCAGCGGGCGACGCCAGGGGGGAGGGAGGATGGCGGCGAACGAGCGGGCGCGCGAACCGCTTCATTACGCGCACTGGCCGGCAGGCCTGCCCAAGGTGCTGCCGTTTCCCGAGACCAGCGTGTTCGACAATCTGCGCGTGAGCGCGACGCGCTACCCGGACAAGCCGCTCGCCTGGTTCTACGACGCTGCGCTGACCTACGGGCGCGCGTTGCGCGAAGCGGAACTGCTGGCCGGCTACCTGCAGCGACGTTGCGGGGTCGCACGCGGCGACCGCGTGCTGCTGTTCATGCAGAACAGTCCGCAGTTCATCGTCGGGTTCTACGCGATTCTGCGCGCCGATGCGATGGTGGTGCCGGTCAACCCGATGAACCTCACCGAGGAGTTGCGGCACTACGTCGAAGATAGCGAAGCGCGCGTGGCGTTGTGCGGCCAGGAGTTGTACGCACAGCTTGCGCCGCTCATCGGCCAGGGACTGGACCGCATCGTGGTGGCCGCGTACTCCGATTACCTGGCGCCGAAGACCGACCTGCACGTGCCCGACGTGGTGGCCGCACCGTGCGAGGCGGTGACGGACGCCGGCGCCGTGAGCTGGCGCGACGCGCTGGCGGCCGGCCTGCAGCCGGCAACGCACCGCGCCGGTCCCGAGGACCTCTGTGTCATGCCCTACACGTCCGGCACCACGGGGCGCCCCAAGGGTTGCATGCATACCCATGCGACGGTGATGAGCACCATTGTCATCATGACGCACTGGGGCGGCGCACACCAGGACGCAACCTTGCTGTGCACGCTGCCGCTGTTCCACGTCACCGGCATGCAGGGCAGCATGAACGCACCGATCTACAGCGGTGCGAGCGTGGTGCTGATCACCCGCTGGGACCGCCACACCGCGGCGCAGCTGATCGAGCGCTACCGGGTGGACGGCTGGACGAACATCTCGACGATGGCCATCGACTTCCTGGCCAACCCCGATCTGCGCCGCTACGATCTGTCCAGTCTGCGGCGCATCGGCGGTGGCGGTGCAGCCATGCCGGGACCGGTGGCGCAGCGTCTCAAGGCGCTCACCGGACTCGACTACATCGAGGGCTACGGGCTGTCCGAGACCATCGCGCCCACGCACATCAACCCGGACGCCCGGCCGAAGAAGCAATGCCTGGGCATACCCGTCTGCAATACCGACGCCCGCATCGTCGATGCCGACACCGGCGAGGAACTGGGGCCGCACAAAATCGGCGAGATCGTCGTGTCCGGACCGCAGGTCTTCAAGGGCTACTGGAAGAATCCCGAGGCGACGCGCGAGTGCTTCCTCGAGCTCGACGGGAAGCCCTTCTTCCGCACCGGCGATCTCGGGCGCTACGACGAGGACGGCTACTATTTCATCGTCGACCGCCTCAAGCGCATGATCAATGCGTCGGGCTACAAGGTCTGGCCGGCAGAGGTCGAAGCCATCATGTACGGCCATCCCGAGGTGCAGGAAGCCTGCATCATCGGCGCGCACGATGCACACCGCGGCGAGACGGTGAAAGCACTGGTCGTCCTCAAGCCCGAGAGCCGGGGCAAGGTTTCCCCCGAGGAGATCATCGGCTGGTGCCGCAGCCACATGGCCGCCTACAAGATTCCCCGGCTGGTGAGCTTCGTCGACACGCTGCCCAAGTCGGCCACCGGAAAGATCCAGTGGCGCCTGCTGCAGGAGAAGGAGAACCTGCGCGGCTAGCCCCGCGGTTGACCGGCCGCTTGTTGCAGCGCCCGCGCTTCGCGTAATCTTCCCGGGTTCCGAACACCACGCAGCACGATGAAACCGCAAGACTATTCGATCTGGCCCCGGCAGTATCCCATGCACCTGAGCGTGCCGCGCACCTCGCTCTGGTTCAACCTCGACGTGTCGGCGTCGCGCTATCCCGACCGCCCCGCCACCATCTTCTACGACTCGCGCCTGCGCTATGCAGACTTCCGCCGGCACGCGCTCGCGCTGGCCGGTTACCTGCGCGAGCGCTGCGGCGTGCGCAAGGGCGACCGCGTGCTGCTCGACATGCAGAACAGTCCCCAGTACATGATCGCCTTCTACGCCATCCTGCGCGCCGGTGCGGTGGCGGTGCCGGTGAGTCCGATGAACGTGGTGGACGAGATCGAGCACTGCGCCGCGGACAGCGGCGCGCGGGTGGCGGTGTTCGGACAGGAGGTCTACGAGCATTTCCAGCCGCTGCTGGGCAGGCTGCTCGATCACGCCGTCGTCGCCACCTACTCGGATTATCTGCACAGCCAGACCGAGCTGACCGTCCCCGACTTCCTGCGCGCACCGCGCCGGGCGTTCCCGGAGCCTCAGGCAGCAGCGTGGGCCGAGGTGCTGGCCGCTGCACTGGATCCGGGCGCGGAAGAGGTCGGGAGCGAGGACCTGTGTGCCATCCTCTACACCTCCGGCACCACCGGCAAGCCCAAAGGCTGCATGCATACCCACCACAACGTGATGTGCACGGCCGTGGGGGGGGCCCTGTGGGAGGACATGGCGCCCTATTCGACCATTCTCGGTACCGCTCCCATGTTCCACGTCACGGGCATGCAGCATGCGATGAACGCCGCCATCTACGTCGGCGCGACCGTGGCGCTGCTGCCGCGCTGGGACGCGTCGGCCGCGGCCTACATGATCGAACGCTACCAGGTGACGCACTGGGCCAATGTCCCCACCATGGTGGTAGACCTGCTCGCGCATCCTCAGACCGCGGGGCGTGACCTGTCTTCCCTGCGCAACGTGTTCGGTGGCGGCGCGTCGATGCCCGAGGCGGTGGCACAGAAGCTGTTCGACCTGTGCGGCATCGAATACATGGAAGCCTACGGGATGACCGAGACGATCTCGCAGACGCACATGAATCCGCCGGGAAACCTGCGCAAGCAATGCCTGGGCATCCCGACCTTCGACACCGAGTCGATCGTGGTCGACCCCGACACGCTCGCGGAACTGCCCCGCAACGAAACCGGCGAGATCCTGTCCACCGGGCCGCAGCTGTTCAAGGGCTACTGGAACAACCCGGAGGCGACCAGTGCGTGCATGGTGGAACGCCAAGGCAAGCGCTGGTTCCGGACCGGGGACCTCGGCCGCATCGACGAGGAGGGATTCTTCTACATCGCCGATCGTCTCAAGCGCATGATCAACGCCTCCGGCTACAAGGTGTGGCCTGCCGAACTCGAAGCGACGCTGTACCGGCACGAGAACGTCAAGGAGGTGGCGATCGTGTCCGCGCCGGACGAGCGGCGGGGCGAGACGGTGAAGGCATACGTCGTGCTGAAGCGGCCTGAGGGCACCAGCGCGGAGGAACTGATCGCTTGGTGCCGCCAGCACATGGCCGCCTACAAGGTGCCCCGCGAGGTGAAGTTCATGGAGGCGCTGCCCCGCTCCGGAGTCGGCAAGATCCAGTGGCGCGCCCTGCAGGAGCAGGAGTGGGCCGCCGCACGGGCCCGCTAGACGATTCGCGACGAAGGAGGACAGTGCGATGAACGATCTGGCCACGGGCGCGCGCGACACGGCTTTCGAGAACGACCTGCTCGCCGCGGTGGACGAGGCACGCGACGAGATGGTCGCACTGCTCGCCACGCTGGTGCGCTTTCCGAGCCTGCTCGGCCAGGAGAGCAGCGCGCAGGACTACCTCGACGGCCTGTTCCAGGGCATGGGCCTGAAGACGCGGCGCGTCCCGGTGCGGCACGAGGAACTGGCCCATCTGCCGGGCTATTCCCCGGCGGTAGGGACGTGGGCACGCCACGACAACGTGGTGGGCACGCACCGGCCGCGCGCGCAGCGCGGCAAGTCGCTGATCCTGAACGGCCACATCGACGTGGTACCGGTGGGCGCCGAGGACCTCTGGTCATCCCCGCCGTTCGAGCCGACCATCGACGGCGATCGGATGTTCGGGCGCGGAGCGGGTGACATGAAGGCGGGAATCGCCGCGTACATCACCGCCTTCCGGGCGGTGCAGCGGCTCGGCTACTGCCCGGCGGCCCCCCTGTTCATGCAATCGGTGGTCGAGGAGGAGTGCACCGGGAACGGCGCGCTGGCCTGCCTGCATCACGGTTTCCGAGCGGACGCCGCAATCATCCCCGAGCCCTTCGACCACAGCATCCTGTGCGCGCAGGTGGGTGTGATGTGGATCACGCTCGAGGTGCTGGGCCGGCCGGCCCACGTCCTGGACACGACCAAGGGCATCAATGCGATCGAGGCCGGCTACACCCTGTTCCAGGGGCTCAAGCGCATGGTCGCGCGCTGGAACGAGCCCGCCCGTCGGCACGCCGCGTTCGCACACGTGCCCGACCCGATCAAGATCAATCTGGGACGCATCCAGGGCGGCGAGTGGACCTCCTCGGTCCCCACCCGCTGCACGCTGGAAATCCGACTGGGTTCCTATCCCGGCGTGAGCGCCGCGGCAACGCGTGCGGCGGTCGAGGACTGCCTGCGCGAGACGGCAGGAACCGAGCCGTCGCTGCAGGGGGTCCACTATCAGGTGCGCTACGCCGGCTTCCAGGCGGAGGGCTACGTCGCCGACCGCGCCCATCCCATGATGGGCGCACTGGCCGCTTCGCACCAGGCCGTTCTGGGCGCCGAGCCACAGTGGTACGCCAGCACCGCCACCACCGATGCCCGCGTGTTCGCCCTCTACGGCAGCATTCCGGCGAGCTGCTACGGCCCGACGTCGAGCCACATCCATGGCATCGACGAGTGGGTATCGCTGTCGAGCACGCTGCAGGTGGCCAAGGTGCTTGCACTGTTCATGACGCGCTGGTGCGGCGTCGAGAAGCGCTGAGTCTTGCCTGCGGCGCGTCGTCGGCGACGCGCTGGTACCATTCGTCCATCATGAAGGGAGGGGATCGAGGAATGCGCCGCTTCGCCACCGCCGTCGTCGCCGCAACGCTGGTATTGACCAGCGGTTGCGCATCCATGCAGTCGATGAAGATGCCGACCCAGGTCGGCGGCGTTCCGCTCAACTGGAAGACCTGCGGCGGTGCCGGCGCGGTCGCCGGCGGTCTGCTCGGTGCGATCGACAGCTTCGGCGCGGCGG
>JAEZCG010000002.1 GCA_023430065.1 Pseudomonadota bacterium
GCGCATCGCCCGCCGCTTCGGGCAGAACGCCGCGGTGGCCGGGCGGCGCGGCCGCGTGCCGGTGCTGGTCTGGACCGACTGACACCCGGCTGGCTCATCTGATGAGCCAGTTCCCGGCGCATCCTTGGCGCATTGTTCATCGAGAGGGAGGCGGCCATGCTGTCCAAGATCAGTCCGGTCCACGTGCGATTTCGCGGCGGTCGGGTTCGATGAGCATCCTGACCGAAGCACTGAGCATCGTCGTGGAAAACCGGGTGCTTGCGCGCCGCTATCCAGGCGGTGTCGCAGGGTTCGCGCGCGACTGTCCCAACGCGAGCTTCTGCACGGACGGGCGCCTCAGCCGCGTCGGCTTTCTGTCGCCGCGCGATACGCGCTTCTTCCTGGGCCTGCTCGAGGCCGCGCAGTTGCATGCGCGCGGACCGGCGCGCGCCCCGGAGGTGGCCGTGGTCGACCAGAACGTGGGACTTCTGCATCCGTGCCTGTGGATCGAGTTCGGGTACACCGAGGAGGGTCTGCCCGTGTGCTGGCACGCGGCCCACCGTCCCGGCCGGCTGGCCGTGCCTCCCGACTGGCGGGCGGAGCAGGCGGGCGCCTTCGAGACGCTGCCGGACGTTCCGTTCCCTCGGCTCATGCGCTACCTGCGCACGGAGGACCGCCTCGACTGGTACCAGAACCGTCGAACGGGGGAACTCCTGTACATCGACACCCCGTTCGTGACGCACTGAGGTCAGCGATCCGCCGATCGTCCGATCCCTGGCAAGATGGACGCTTCGAGTGCGCGCGAGGTTGCCGGCATGCCGGAGACGATCCTGGAGTGGATGGAATTGCTCAGCTATGTCGTCACCGTCGTCGGCCTTCCGCTTGCGATCTATGTGTTCCTGGCCGAGCAGCGCAAGGAGCGGCAGAACGAGGAGGAGGAGATCCACCAGCGCCTGTCTGACGAGTACAACGACTTTCTCAAGCTCGTCATCGACAATGCGGATCTGCAACTGCTCAGCAAGACCGGGGCGCAGGGCGAACTGACGCCCGAGCAGCACGAACGCAAGCAGGCCATCTTCGGGATCCTGATCGCCTTGTTCGAGCGTGCCTACATTCTCGTCTACGAGGACGACATGGACAGGCAGCGGCGCAGGCTATGGCAGTCCTGGGAGGATTACATGCGCGACTGGTGCGCACGGCGCGACTTCCGCCAGGTGCTGCCCGAGCAGCTGGAAGGCGAGGACTTGGATTTCGCCCGGTACATGTTGAGCCTGGCAGGACTGGAGCCCGCGGCCGATGCGCGCGAGACGCTCACCCCTCACGGTGACCGGCGCACGTAGCGCGCAGCGCTGTCGACGACGCGGCGATGGTTCTGCCTCGACGACTGGTCGATCGTCGTCGTGACGAAGCCGCGGCCGGCGGGCGTGTCGGAGCGACGCGAGCGAGGCCTGCGGAACCCGAAGAGATGTAACACATCTAAAGAACAATTCCGCAGGGCCGATGAATGGCCTGGCGGCTGTGAAGCGCGCGCCGTGACGGGCGCGCTGCACGACCAGTCAAACACGCTGTCGCGAGAATACAAAAGCGGCAGAGCTTTGCATCGGGGCTGGTAATCCCGATGGCGAAAGCATCCATCGTCGCGCGGCTCGGGGAGGCATCCTGCCTCGTCCCAGCGCGCGCTGGCGGCAAAAGGCTGTAGGATTCAGCCCTTTGCGTCCGCCCTGCAATGACTCCGCCACTTTCGCTCGAGCACATCCGCAATCAGTTGCGCGCCTTCGTCGCCGAACGCGATTGGGATCAGTTCCACAATCCGAAGAACCTGGCCATGGCCCTGGTCGTCGAAGCCGGGGAACTGATGGAGCACTTCCAGTGGCTGAGCGCCGAGCAGGCCGATGCGCTGGATGCCCAGGCGCGCGCCGAAGTCGAACTCGAAGTGGCGGATGTGCTGCTGTTCCTGCTGCGCTTGTGCGACAGACTGGACATCGACCCGCTGCAGGCCGCACAGCGCAAGCTCATCCTCAATGCGCAGAAGTACCCGGTCGACAAGTCGCGCGGGCGTTCGACCAAGTACGACAAGCTCTAGCCATCTGCCGGCGTGTCCGGCGCGCCCCTCGGCTTCTCCGGTACCCGCTCATGCTCGCCTACCGTCATCTGTTCCACGCGGGAAACTTCGCAGACGTGTTCAAGCACGCGCTGCTCACGCGCCTGCTAATCGCCTTGGGGCGCAAGGAGAAGCCGTTCTGCTACGTCGAGTCGCACGCGGGTATCGGGCTGTACGACCTCTCGCACCCATGGGCGCAGAAGCTCGGCGAGTATCGCGCGGGCATCGAGCGTCTGTGGGAGCGCGATGACATCCCTGCGCTGTTGCAGCCTTACCTGGCCGCCGTGCGTGCCGAGAATACGCACCGCCGGCTGCGCTGGTACCCCGGTTCGCCGCGCATCGCGCGCGGACTGCTGCGTTCCGGTGATCGTGCCGAATTGGTCGAACTCAATCGGGACGACGCCAACGCGCTCGGCCGGTTGTTCGACGGGGATCGTCAGGTACACGTGCACCTGATGGACGGCTACCAGGCGCTCAAGGCGCTCCTGCCGCCCAAGGAGCGCCGCGGGCTGGTGCTGGTCGATTCGTCGTTCGACCGCGCACACGAGTTCGCGCGCCTGGCCGACGCGCTCTCGCTCGCCCACCGGCGCTGGTCGAGTGGAATCTACGCGCTGTGGTATCCGCTCATGGACGCCTCCACCATGCGCGCCTTCGAGCGCGACGTGCGCGCGCGCGGCATCCGCAAGATTCTTCGACTCGAATTGTCGGTGCTGCCCGAAGGCTGGAACGACAGCCTGCGCGGTTGCGGGATGCTGGTGGTCAATCCGCCGTACGGATTCGAGGAGGAGGCAGGTGCCCTCCTGCCCTGGTTGTGGGGCGCGCTGTCCGAAGCGCGCACCGGCGGATACGACGTGCGCTGGCTGGTTCCCGAGTGAGGCAGGTGCGGTGCGCGGCGGTTAGCGCCACGCCCGATCATCGGCAGGACGCTCCGTGCGTCGAAGTGCGGCGGGGCGCCTATGGCGGAGGCGTTCGTCAGTACCGGTGCACCGGCCGCCGTGCCCAGGTTTCGAAGGTATTCCAGGCTCAGGAAGGATTCCGCGGCATCGCGACACGGCGCAGTGCCCAGTCGAGCACCACCGCGAGCCGCGGGGGCAGGATGTCCTCCGCCTCGTCGAATGTGGCCCAGGCAAAGCCATAGTCCTCTTCCGCATCGGCATCTGCGGGCAGGCGCAGCGTGATCTCGGCCACGGGGCTTTCCGCCAGGTAGTAGCGGGACACGCGTCCGTCATCGAACGCGACCGTTTCCCGGTATTCCTCGCCCCAGGGAAACTCGAGATCCTCCAGGCCAGTGGCCGCGCGCGTTTCCTCGATCGCCGCCTGGAGCGCTCCGCTTTCGTCCGCCACCGGGGTCTTGGGAAAATCCCAGCTGTCGAAGGTGCGCAGGCAGAGCAGGCGCAACCTGGAACCGTCGTGGTGCACGACGACCAGTCCGGCCGACAGGTCCTTCTGGGGAAGCGGCGTATCGATCACGTGGAGTGGCCCGCACAAAGACTTGCAGACGGCGCAAGCGGCGCGCCTGTCCGGCAATGTGAAGCGGAGCGGCGCCGGCATCCAGTCCCGCGCCGCCCCTCGAACGGCGGGTCGAGGGGCAAGTCGACCCGCAAACGGCAGGCGCTCAGCGGAAGCTGATGCCGCGCTGCCTGGGTGCGTGCGGCTTGGGACCGCTACCACCGCCAGGCTTGCCGCCGCACGGTCCGCCCCGGCAATGTCCCTTCGGTCCATCCGCCACCGGGCCCAGCGGATACGACGGCCACCAGACGGTGCCGCCGACGGCCGCATCGGCCTGGTCGTCCAACGCCTGCAGGCGCTCGATCTGTGCCAGCTTGAGCTGGCGATCCAGTTCGTGCGCTTCGGCGCGCAGCCGCATTTCCTGCATCTGCGCCAGGGCGGCGCGCTCCTCGCGCAGCCGGGCGATCGACTGCTCGCGCGACTGCTGCAGCGCAGCGTCGCAAGCGGCCGTCTCGCACGTGCGCACGGTCTCGGTCAGGTTGGCCGAGGCGACGGTGTTGTCGTCGCATGCGCTGTCGCTATACGTGACATCGCCGGTGGGCGCAACGCAGCGGAACACGTCCGCCAGTGCCGGCGTCGCCAGCGCGGCGAGGCTCAACGCGAAGGAAGTAACAAAGATTTTTCGTTTCATATCAAGGTCTCCTCGAGATGATCTCGATGTCCCATCATGCCAAACTGAGCGCCACTTGGCATCAATTTCCTGCGACCGCGTTTGCGACACGGTCGCCCGTTCTGCACCCCGTAGAATGCGCAACAGGCGCAGGTGTCGACACGCCTGCCCGGTCGCGCGTTGCTGGATCCACCACGTTTAGTCCCCCCGACCCTTGATGATTCGCTGCATGGGAGAACGTCCGTGAAGCTGCGGCCCGCGGTTCGGCGCAGGCTGCGCTGGGCGGCCGGCGCAATCGCGTTGATCGTGTTGCTGCCGGTGCTCGCGGTGACCGTGATCGCCACCTTCGAAATCACGCTCAGCGCCGGTCCGTGGCGGGACCGACTGGGCGAAGCGGCAAGCAAGCGCCTGGGACGCCGGGTGACGTTCGAGGGACCTCTCGAACTGGTACCCTCGCTGCAGCCGCAGATCAAGGTGGGTGGCATTCGCATCGCCAATCCGCCGGGATTTTCCTCACCCGAGTTCGCCTATCTCGGCGAGGCGCGCCTGCACGTCGATCTCGGCGCCTTGCTGGGCCAGGCCATCCGTGTGCACGAACTCAGCGCAGAGAATGTGCGCATGCACCTCGAACGCGCGATCGACGGCCGAGCGAACTGGCGCTTCGCGGCGCCTGCGGGCGGCGCGGCACCTGCGGACCCGTCGGCACCGGCCGCGCGTGCGCCCGACCTGTCGGGCGCGTCCGATGTCGACGTCGATGTTCGTGACGTCTCGCTGCGAAACTTGTCCGTCGAGTACTTCGCCGCCGCGGCCGGTTCGCGCCACTACTTCGATCTCGAGGAGCTGAAGGCGGCCGCGCCGCGCGACGCGCCGGTCACCGTGCGGGTGCACGGCAAAGTCGAGAAGACGTTTCCCTACGCGGCGACATTTGTCGGAGGGCGCGCGGGCGATCTGCGCGTCGAAGGGGTGCAATGGCCGGTCGCGCTCGATGTCGAGTTCCTCGGCACTGCGCTGCGCGTGGAAGGGAGCGTCTCGCCCGGCGCGCAGGGCGAGCAGCTCGACCTCGTATTCGGTCTCGGCACCGAGGATCTCACTCAGGTCGAGCGCCTGTTGCAGATCGAGTTGCCGGAGGTCGGCGCCACCGGACTGAGCGCGCGCGTGCGCTGGGATGGCCCGCGTATGGAGCTGACGCAGCTGCGCGGCGTGATGGGACGGACCACCCTCGAAGGCGATTTGCGCTACGAAGCGCCGCCTGGTGGACGCCCCAGGTTGAGTGGCCGGCTGAGCTTGCCCACTCTGGATCTGCGTCCCTTCCTCGGAATGCAGCCTACTCCCGACGAGACCCCGGGCAGTCTGCTCGACACCTACCGGGAGCTCGAGCAACAGACGATCAGCCTGCGCGCGCTGCAGCAGTTGGATGTGGATCTGGACCTGAGCGTCGCGAACTGGCTGTCGCTGCCCGGCGAGGTGCGCGACGCGCGGTTGAAGCTGGAACTGGTCGCCGGAAAACTGCATGCCCCGGTTCAGGCCGTCATCGCGCAGGTTCCGCTCGAGGGGGTGGTGCAGGCCGACGGAAGTGCGCCGGAACCGACCTTCCTGCTGGAATTGAATGCGCGCGAAACTCGCCTGGGCGGGTTGGCCCAGTTGCTTGCCGGCGTCCCGGGGGTGCAGGGTGATCTCGGCCGCTTCCTGCTGCGCCTGGCGGGGCAGGGCGAGAACCTGGGCCAGCTCATCCGCACCGTCGACATCCGCCTCGGATTGGCCGACGCCCGCCTGTCCTACGGCAATGTCGAGGGCGGCCGGCCGGTCGAATTCCGGCTGGACGAATTCGAGGTGCGCCTGCCGAGCGCGAAACCGCTGACCGGGCGGGCGCGCGGCAGCCTGCTGCGCGAGCCGTTCGACGCCCGCTTCCAGGCGGCGGATCTTCCGACGCTCGCGCGTACGCTGCGCTCGCCGCTTCAGGTCCGCGCGCGCGCCACGGGGGCGAGCCTGAGCCTGGACGGCACGCTGGCCGCACCCGAGGATCGTACCGGCAGCCAGATCCGCTTTCGTCTCGCCGCGACGCGCGCCGGGGACGTGGGGCGCTGGCTGGGACTGTCGCCGGCGGCGAGCGCGCCGCTGCTGCTCGCCGGGCAGGCGCGCGCGACGACCGATGAGTGGCGCCTGTCCGACTTTCAGTTCCGTCTCGGCGGCACGCGCATGACGGGCGAGTTCGCGCGCACGGGCCTGCGCGCCGCGCCGCTGATCCGGGCACGGCTCGACGTGGCGCAGCTGGATGTCACGGAACTGGAGCGCATGCTGCCTCCCTCGCCGCCGCCTTTGCCGGAGGACGTGCCGCGTAACACGCTCGATCTTCCGATCCTGCCGCAGGGAATCGATCTGAGCGACGCGGACGTGGCGGTGCGCATCGAGCGCGTGGCGATGCAGCCGGCCGACGTCGTGCGCGTCGCCTTCGACGGGCGCATGCGTGGGGGCAGGATGCAGCCGTCGCCGTTCTCCGCGCAGGTGGCGGGCACGCCGTTTTCGGGTGCCGTGGCGCTGGATCTGCGCGGGTCCCTGCCGCAGGCGTCGCTGTGGCTGGCGGCCAGCGACGTCGACGTCGGTCATCTGCTGCGCTCGCTCGACATCGCGCACGGCGTGCAAGCCCGGGTGGATTCGCTGCGCATGCAGCTGATCGGTCGCGGCAGCCGTCTCGGCGAAATGCTGGAGAAGTCGGAGTTGGACGCAGATCTGGAGGATGGCAGCCTGCACATCCGCGATCCGGCGGGCAAGCCGCTGGTCAACGTGGCATTGCGTAGCGGTCGCGCGCGCGCCGGTCCGGGGGAGCCGGCGCGCGTGCAGTTGAACGGCGCGATCGACGAGACGCCGGTCACCATCGCCGTGAGCACGGGTAGTGCATCCGGATTCCTCCGGGGCGGGGACACGGTGCCCTTCGCGCTGCGCGCGCAGGCCGCCGGTGCTGCCCTGCAGCTCGACGGCAGGGTGAAGGTGCCGATCAGGCAGGCGGAGGGCGAACTGACGCTGAAGATCGAGGGCGAGCGTTTCGACACGCTGAATCGCCTTGCGCGCACGGAGCTGCCGCCGTGGGGGCCGTGGTCGCTCGGCGGACGCTTCGTCGCGTCGGCGCGGGGCTACGAGGTGCCCGATCTGGTGCTGCGAATAGGGGATAGTCGCCTCGTCGGCCGCGGCCGCTACACGAGCGGAGTCCAGCGGCCGCGCGTGGACGTCGCGCTGACCGCCCCGCGCGTGCAGTTGGTCGACTTCCGGTTTGGCGCCTGGTCGCCGTTCGAGCCGGACGCAGTCGACGCGGACGATGGGAAGCGAAGCGTGGATGTCGAGGAGATGCGCGCACGCGCGCGCGACGCGGCGGCCGAGGGACAGCGGCTGCTGAGCCGGGAGACGCTGCGGCGCATTGATGCCTTCCTCGAGGTGCGCGTGGACGACGTGTTGTCGGGTCGGGACAAGCTCGGCAGCGGTACCCTGCACGCGCAGCTGACGGACGGACGACTGCAATTCGGTCCCGCACAGATCGAGGTGCCGGGCGGCTCCGCGCGCCTCGTCACCACCTATGAGCCGAGCGAGCGCGACGTGGCAGTGAGCATGCAGATCACCGCCGAGCGCTTCGACTACGGCATTCTCGCCCGGCGGCTCAGGCCCGACACGGATTTCGAGGGGCTGGTGAGCCTGCGGCTCGACGTGAGCGGCCGCGCCCCGACCCTCGACGCGGTCATGGCGCACAGCAACGGGCACGTAGACATCGCGGTGTGGCCGCGCAACATGCGCGCCGGCATCTTCGACCTGTGGGCGGTCAACCTCTTCATGGCGCTGGTGCCTGCCGTCGACCCCTCGAGGGAGTCGAGGGTCAACTGCGCGATCGGCCGCTTCGATCTGCGCGACGGCAAGCTTACGCACGACACGCTTCTCATCGACACGAGCCGGATGCGCGTGTTGGGCGAAGGACGCGTCGACTTCGACAGCGAGCGCCTGGATTTCCGCTTTGCGCCCAGAGCGAAGTCGGCGCAGTTCTTCAGCCTCGCCACGCCGGTTGCGGCCACCGGCACGCTGACCGATCCCGAGATCGGCGTGGCGCCCGGAGGGGTGGCGCAGACGGCGGTAAGACTGCTAACGTCCGTGTTCGTGGTACCGATTCAGAAGCTGCTCCAGGGCAGGCTGCCTGCCGACGGGGCGGACATCTGTGACAGCGGCGTGCGTGTGCTGGGCGAACGCCCGGCCGCGGCGGAGTGAACCGCGCCAGGCCGGGTGCTTGCTCATGCTGGTACGCCCGCGGCTCCGGCGGGCACAGGGTGCATGAGGCGCGAGGCATGGAAGGACGTTCGATGGACCACAATCAAGCGCCGGCAGCGTTGCCGCCCGAACCGCTCGCTCACCTGCTGTATCGCTACTTCTTCTTCGGATGGCTGTTTCGCGACGTCACGCGCGGCTCGCTTCTGGAGCGTGCAGCCGCCTGGCGCGCCAATCGCCAGCGTCGACACCACCTGCTCACCTACCTGCGGCGCTGGGCCTTCGTGTTCGCGGCAGGCTACGGGCTGGGCGTGCTGTTCGAGCACCCGCTGCAGCTGATCTACGCGGCGGCGTGGTGTTATAGCAGTAGTTGCGTGTCGGCGTCGGTGATCTTCGTCATCCTGACGTCATGGATCAGCCTGAGCCGCGATCCCTGCGCGTAGGAGACGGGACGCGTCAGTGTCCGGCGATGCGGCGGGCGCCGGCGTAGCGCGCCGACCAGTAGCGCTCGCTCAGCGCCGACGTCCGGACGTCACCACCGCTGCGCGTGGCGTGCACGAAGCGATCCTCACCCACGTAGATGCCGACGTGCGACACCTCCTGGCGCGCGGTGATGAAAAACAGGAGATCCCCGGCGCGCAGCGCCTGGCGCTCGATGGCTGCACCGATACGGCTCATCGCCGCGGCGCTGCGAGGCAAAGTGAGCCCGAGCGCCTTCTGGACCACATGATTGACCAGTCCGCTGCAATCGAATCCCCCGGGTCCGTGTCCGCCCCATCGGTACGGCGTTCCCAGGAGGGCAAGCGCATGCAGGACGACTTCCTGCATCG
>JAEZCG010000039.1 GCA_023430065.1 Pseudomonadota bacterium
CGCGCGCGTCGAGCGTATGTTCGATCGCTGCTTCGGCGCGCGGGCGAATCCCTGGCGCCACCTGGGCGCGCTGGGCTTCCATCTGTTCTGGATCGTGGTGGCGAGCGGCGCCTACCTGTACGTCGTGTTCGATACCAGCGTGGCGGGTGCGTGGCACTCGGGGCAGGCGCTCTCCATGGAACAGCCCTGGACCGGCGGATTGATGCGCAGCCTGCATCGTTACGCCTCCGCCGCCTTTGCCACTGTGGTGCTGCTGCACGTCGGGTGCGAATTCGTGCGCGGCCGCTACGCGGGCGCGCGCTGGTTCACCTGGATCAGCGGCGTGCCGCTGATCTGGCTGGCGCTGGGCAGCGGCGTGGTCGGTTACTGGCTGGTCTGGGACCAGGTGGCGCAGTTCAGCGCCGTGGCCACCATGGAGTGGCTGGATGCGGCCGGGGTGTTCGGCGTGTCGCTGGCGCGCAATTTCCTCACCCCCGACAGTGTCGACGATCGGCTGTTCTCGCTGTTCGTGTTCCTCCACATCGGCCTGCCGCTGCTGCTGCTGCTGGGGATGTGGGTGCACATCAAGCGGTTGAGCCGGCCGGAAACGGTGCCGGCCCGTGCACTCGGTGTCGGCACGCTGGCAGCGTTGCTGGCCCTGTCCGTGGTCGCGCCCGTCACCAGTGCCGACCCGGCGGATGCCCTGCAGGTGCCACCTGCACTGGCGCTCGACTGGTTCTATCTCGCGCCCCACGTGCTGATGTACGAGACCTCGCCACAGGTGTTGTGGGCCGTCGCGGCGGTGCTCACGATGGCGCTGACCGCCTGCCCGCTGATCGGGCGTTCGTTCCGCCCCCCAACGGCCGTGGTGGACCCGGCAAACTGCAACGGCTGCCGGCGCTGCTTCGCGGACTGTCCTCATGGGGCGATTGCCATGCATCCGCATCCGGATGCACGAGTCGGCGCTGAACTGGCCGTGGTGGATCCGTCGCTATGCACGAGTTGCGGCATCTGCGCCGGGGCGTGTCCCTCCTCGACGCCGTTTCGCAGCGCGAAGCAGCTGGAAACCGGGATCGACATGCCGCAGCAGCGCGTCGGTGCGCTGCGCAAGCGGTTGCAGGACGAACTGGCGCGGCTGTCCGGTCCGGTTCGCATCGTGGTGTTCGGTTGCAGCAACGGCATCGAAATCCAGACGCTGCGCAGTGCCGACACCGCAACGCTCACGTTCATGTGTGCCGGGCAGATGCCACCTTCGTTCGTGGAATACGCGCTGCGCAACGGTGCGCACGCCGTGGTGGTGGCCAGCTGCCCGGAAGACGGGTGCGCCTATCGGCTGGGAGAACGCTGGACGCTGGAGCGTCTGGCCGGCGTGCGCGAGCCGCACTTGCGCGCACGCGTTCCCCGTGGACGGATGCGCGTCATCGGTTGCGCGCCCCACGAGCGTGCCGAGCTGAAGCGCGCGCTCGATGCCCTGCGTGCACAGTGCTCGCTGGCATCCGGCGCACAGGAGGCGGTGCATGGCTAGCCGCCCTGTCGCGCTGCTCCTGCAGGCCCTGCTGTATGCCGCATTCGCTGCGGTCATCGGCACGTTCTCGTCCGCGCCGACCTACCGCCAGCTGGGCGAGAACGAGGCGCTGCTCAAGCTCAGCTTCTCCCAGCCCGGGCAGTTGCGCAGCGAATGCCGCCGTCGCTCCCCCGAGGAACTGCAGCGCATGGCGCCGAACATGCGCCAGCCATTGGATTGTCCGCGCGAGCGCTCGCCGCTGGCGGTGGAACTGAGCCTGGACGATGCCATCCTGGCGCGCGAGTCGGTGCGGCCGGCCGGCATTGCCCGCGACGGTTCGTCGACCTACTACGCACGCTTTGCGGTGCCTGCCGGCGAGCATCGGGTGTCCGTGCGCATCGACGACAGTGTGCGCGTGCCCGGCTTCAGCCACGTACGCGAGGAGACGGTGCGGTTCGCGCCCGGGCGTGTCGTCGTGGTCGATTTCGATCCTGCTCGGGGAGGCATCCTGATCCGATGAAGCCTGCTCAACTGCTCGTTCCTGCCCTCCAGCGTGCGCAGACGCGCATCGCTGCCCCGGCAGCGCACTATCGCCTTCCGGTCGCGGCCGGCCTGCCGCGCACGCTGGTGCGCAGCTGGCTTCTGCTGGGGCTGGCGGCGATCGCGCTCTCCGGGGTGTTCTCGATCCTGCTCGTCCTGGCGCGCACGCCGTATCTGCAGGGTCTGTTCCCTGTGGCAGACTTCTTTCGCGTCGCACTGGTCGTGCACGTCGATCTGTCGGTGCTGGTGTGGTTCATCGCCATCGCCGGCGTGTTCTGGAGCCTGGCGAGCGGGACGCGCGCGCCGGTGCTCGGGCACGCCGCGCTCGTCCTGTGCATCGGCGGGACGGCGGCACTGTGTCTGTCTCCTTTCGTGGAGCGGGCGCAACCGATCATGGCCAACTACATCCCGGTGCTCGACGGACCGGTCTTCCTGGCCGGCCTGGTCGCCCTTGCCGGCGGTGTTGCGCTGGCGATCGCGCGCGTGGTGTTGAGTGCCGGTCCGCTTGCGCAGGCGCTCGACGGCCCCAGTGCGATGCGACTGGGTCTGATGGCCGCGGCGCTGGCCACGGCGGTCGCGCTGTTCGCCTTCCTGTGGTCGTGGCTGGCGATACCTGGGACGCCGGACCCGCGCACGTATTACGAGGTGCTGTTCTGGGGCGGCGGGCACGTGCTGCAGTTCACCTGGACGGTGATGATGCTGGCGGCGTGGCTCTGGCTTGCGGACGCAATCGGCGCGCGCCTGCCCATCGGTCCGCGCGTGGTGCTCATCCTCTTCGGACTGTCGCTGGTGCTGGTGCTCGCCACGCCCCTGGTCTATCTGGCATGGGACGTGGCCTCGGTCGAACACCGCCACATGCTCACCTGGATGATGCGCGTGGGCGGCGGCATGGCCATCCCGCCCCTGGCGCTGGCCCTGATCATCGCATTGCGCCGCACCGGCGGGCTGGATCCGCGGCAGCGCCCGCTGCGTGCAGCACTGGTGATGTCGCTGGTCTTGTTCGGCGTCGGCGGTCTGATCGGATTCGCCGTCGACGGTGCCAACGTGAAGATCCCCGCGCACTACCACGGCTGCATCGTCGGCGTCACGCTGGCATTCATGGGCGTGGCCTACGAATTGCTGCCACGCCTGGGACATGGTACCCCCGACACCAGGCTGGCACTATGGCAGCCGTACGTGTATGGAGTGGGGCAGCTCATGCACATCGCGGGATTGGTCTGGTCTGGTGGATACGGCGTCCAGCGCAAGGTGGGTGGTGCGGAACAGGTGCTCGACCGCATCGAGCAGGTGGCAGGCATGGCGCTGATGGGACTGGGTGGCGCGATCGCGATCGTTGGCGGTGTGCTCTTCGTGCTGGTGGTCGTCGGCAGCATGCGGCACGCGCGTGCTGGCATGCGCGCAAAATGAGCGAACGCATCGAACTCGACGTGCGCTGGCTCGAGCCGCCCGAACCGTTCGAGCGGGTGGTCGGCGCGCTCGACGCGCTGCCGCAGGGAGCGACCCTGCGGGTGCTCATCCACCGCCTGCCGCGGCCGCTGTTCCAATGGCTCGAACGCGAGGGCTGGCGCTACAGCCACGCATTCGATGCCGAGGGATTCTTCGAGATTCTCATCCGCAGGTAGCGCCGCATGGCCCCCGCCCTGTCGATTCACCGTGCGCCAACGGCGGCAGTTCCGTTGCGCTTTCTGCTTACCGCCCCCTGGTTCGCGGTCGCGGCGGGTGCGCTGCTGTTGTGGGCGGGTCCTGAGGCGTTGACCTCGCGCTGGACCAGCACGGTGCTCGCCGCCACCCATCTGCTTACGCTCGGCTTCATGGGTCACGCGATGCTGGGCGCCTTGCTGCAACTGATGCCGGTAGCATTCGGAGTTCCCGTGCCGCGCAGCGCTGCGGTCGCCGCGGTCACGCATCCGGCGCTCACCTTGGGAGCCGCGTCCCTTGCTATCGCCTTCATCACCGCTCAGGCCGTACTGTTCGCCAGCGCGGCGCTGCTGCTCGGTCTCGCCTTCGGCGTCTACCTTGCCGCGGTCGGCGTGGGCGTGGCGCGTCAGGGACTGCGGGATCCGCTTGCCCGCGTGATCGCCGCGGCGCTGCTCGGGTTGCTGACGACGGTCGTGCTCGGCCTGCTGCTCGCGACCGGGATGAGCGGCGTCGGCATGCCGCTGCTCGAGTTGACCAGTCTGCACGCCGCGTGGGGCATCCTCGGCTGGACCTTGCTGCTGGTGCTGGGTGCCGCGTTGGCGGTGGTTCCGATGTTCCAGATGACCGTGGGGTATCCGACCTGGCTGCGCGGACGCTTTGCTGCAGGCCTGCTGGCCACCCTGCTGCTGTGGAGCCTGGCGCTGTGGTTCGATTGGCAGGGCCTGCGTCAGGCCCTGCAGTGGCTGCTCGCCGGCGCCGTGGCTGCGTTCGCAGCGGTCACGCTGGGGCTGCAGCAGCGCGGACGGCGAAGATTGCAGCCCGATGCGACCTTCCTGTTCTGGCGCCTGGGCATGCTGTGTCTGATTGCTGCCACACTGGTCTGGGCGCTCGGCGAGGTGCTGGCGCTACAGGCGTCTCAGGGCTGGGTGCTGCTGCTGGGCGTGCTGCTGCTGCCGGGGTTCGCGTATTGCGTGATCGCCGGCATGCTTTACAAGATCGTGCCCTTCCTGCTCTGGCTGGCGTTGCAGATGCGCGCTGGCGGGCGACCTCCCACCGTCAAGGAGATCATGCCCGAGTCAGCTGGCATGCGGCAGTTCTGGGTGCATGTCGTGGCACTGGTGCTGCTGGCGATTGCGGTGAGCGCGTGGAACGCCCTGGCCTACGTGGCTGGCGTTGCCTTCATCGCATCCAGTACGATGCTCGGCCTGCGCCTGGCCCGCGCCGCGCTGTTCGTGCAGCAGCGACTGGCACAAAGTCCACCGCTGCGCTCCGACGCCGACAGCGCGCGGTGGAAGCGCCTGGGTTGACGGGAAGAAGGCTCTTCCCGCCGCGGATTCCTGAGGCGGTGGTTCGAAGTAACATGCAACTGTCCCGCAGGCCGCAGCCGCCAAGAGTGTTTCGGATCGCGTTCCATGGAGGCTTAACCTGCGTTAAGGAAAGGGTTGTTCCCATCGCCCATCCTGGGACCCGAGAATCGCAGGAAACTCTGAAACAACGTCAGGAGCGGGTAATGACAGGCAGGGTACTTGAATGGCTGACACTGGCGGCATTCGTGGGCATGACCACGGTGTCGGCGAGCCACGTGATGGCGGACGAGGACGCGGGCAAGGACGAGGCCAAGATCGAGGCCAACGACGAGGCCAAGGACGAGGACGAGGACGAGGCCAAGGATAAGGACGAGGCCAAGGTCGAGGAAGGCCACATGACCGAAGCCGAGAAGAAGTACCAGGCGGGGGGCTCGCCGTTGGCCGAGGAGGAGATGCATCACGACATCAACCCGGACGCGCCGAAGATGAGCGAGGCGGAGTTCAGGCGCGGACAGCAGATCTACTTCGAGCGCTGCGCGGGCTGTCACGGCGTGCTGCGCAAGGGCGCGACCGGCAAGGCGCTGACCCCGGACGTGACCATTCCCCGCGGTACGGAGTACCTGAAGGTCTTCATCGGCTACGGCTCGCCTGCGGGCATGCCGAACTGGGGTACCTCCGGGGAGCTGACCGAGCAGGAAGTCGATCTGATGGCGCGTTACGTCCAGCAGACCCCGCCCATGCCGCCGGAGTTCGGCATGAAGGAGATGAAGGAGACCTGGAAGGTGCTGCTTCCCCCGGCGCAGCGGCCGGCGAAGAAGATGAACAACTACAACATCGCCAACATCTTCTCCGTCACGCTGCGTGACAGCGGTGAGGTGGCGTTGATCGACGGTGACAGCAAGAAGATCATCAACATCGTCAAGACCGGCTATGCGGTGCACATTTCGCGGATGTCTGCGTCAGGGCGCTATCTCTATGTCATCGGGCGGGATGCCAAGATCAATCTGATCGATCTGTGGATGGAGACGCCCGACAACGTGGCCGAGATCAAGATCGGACTCGAGGCGCGCTCGGTCGACACCTCGAAGTACAAGGGCTACGAGGACAAGCTGGCGATCGCCGGGGCCTACTGGCCGCCGCAGTACGTGATCATGGATGGCTTCACGCTCGAACCGAAGAAGATCGTGAGCACCCGCGGGATGACGGTGGACACCCAGGAGTTTCACCCCGAACCGCGGGTGGCTGCGATCGTGGGCTCGCACCACAAGCCCGAATTCGTGGTCAACGTCAAGGAGACCGGCAAGATCCTGCTGGTCAACTACCGCGACGTGAACGCGCTGACCACCACCGAGATCGGCGCGGCGCGCTTTCTCCACGACGGTGGCTGGGATGCAAGCAAGCGCTATTTCCTGGTCGCTGCGAACCAGTCGAACAAGATTGCAGTCGTCGACACCAAGGTGAGCAAGCTCGCTGCACTGGTGGACGTCGGTCAGATCCCGCACCCGGGGCGCGGCGCTAACTTCGTCCATCCGAAGTACGGACCGGTGTGGGCCACCAGCCACCTGGGTGACGAGAGCGTTGCGCTGATCGGCACGGCACCCGGCCACAAGAAGTACGGCAAGCACGCCTGGAAGGTCGTCGAGACGCTCAAGGCACAGGGCGGGGGATCGCTGTTCATCAAGACCCATCCGAACTCCCGTCACCTGTATGTCGACACACCGCTCAATCCCGACCCGGGTGTCAGCCAGTCGGTGGCGGTGTTCGACATCCAGAATCTGCGCAAGGGATACAAGCAGCTTCCGATCGCGGAGTGGGCAGGGGTCAGCGAGGGCGCCAAGCGTGTCGTTCAGCCCGAGTTCAACCGCGCCGGGGACGAAGTGTGGTTCTCGGTGTGGAGCGCGAAGAACCAGGAATCGGCGATCGTCGTGGTGGACGACAAGACCCTCAAGCTCAAGGCCGTGATCAAGGATCCGCGGCTGATTACGCCCACGGGTAAGTTCAACGTGCACAACACCCAGCACGACATCTATTGAGTAAGGGCGCCGCGCCCGTTCACGGGTGCGGCGGGACGCTTCGAATGCACAGGCTCCAGTTGCGGATGCGATTCTCCCTGCACCGGTCTCCTCCACGGCGCTCGCTCGCATCCGCCGTTTTCTTCGCGTCGATGGCTGTTTCCATGTCGGCTCATCCGGCCGACGGCGGTCAACGGGCGTGGACTGATCCGGACGGATCCACGCCCGCCCGCCACCTCGAGCTGCGCCATCTGATCGAGCATGACTGCGGCTCCTGCCGCGGCATGACGCTCGCGGGCGGTCTCGGACCTGTTCGAGGCCGGGGAGATCTGGCTCGCTGATCTGAGCGAGCCGCGCGTGCCACGCGTCACGCGCTGCGAGTTCCCCGCCATCTGCGGGCGCAATACGCGTGTGCGCGCATTGCCGCTCACGGGCGACCCGTGGGCGGAGGATCCGGCGTGCTATCTCGACGATGCGCAGATCGCGCGCGCTTCACCCGAGGCGACACCGGCATGAAGCGTGAACGCTCGCGAAGCGGGGCTATGACGACGCCGTGCCTCCTCAGGCGCGCGCTCGGGTCGGTGGCCTGGTTCTGCCTCGGGCTGACCGGCATGACAGCGAGCCTCGCGCCCGACGCCTGGGCGGGAGAGAGCGAGGCGCTGTACGTACAGCACTGTGCCGCCTGCCACGGCGCCGACCGCCTGGGCGGCATGGGGCCCGCACTGCTGCCGGAGAACCTCGGACGGCTGTCGCGCCCCGCCACACGGGAGGTGATCGCGAACGGTCGCCACGCCACGCAGATGCCGGCATTCGCGGACAAGCTGTCGGCGACGCAGATCGAGGCTCTCACGGGATTCGTGCACAGCACGCTCACGCAGATGCCCGCCTGGGACCTCGAACACATCGAGGCCTCCCGTGTCGTGGCAGCCGATGCACAGGATCTCCCGGCGCGACCGGTGTTCGCTTCCGATCCGCTCAATCTCTTCGTGGTGGTCGAGACCGGCGATCAGCACGTCACCATCCTCGATGGCGACCGCTTCGAACCGATCGCCCGGTTCGCGTCCCGCTTCGCGCTGCACGGCGGTCCGAAGTTCTCTCCCGATGGACGCTTCGTCTATTTCGCCTCGCGCGACGGATGGATCAGCAAGTACGACCTGTGGAATCTGAAGATGGTCGCGGAGGTGCGGGCGGGTATCAACACGCGCAATGCGGCCGTCTCCTCCGACGGCCGCTTCGTGGCAGTGGGCAACTACCTGCCGCACACGCTGGTGATCCTCGACGCGCGCGACCTGTCGGTGGCGCGGGTGCTTTACGTGAGGGACCGGGATGGCAAGTCCTCGCGCGTGAGCGCGGTCTACGATGCTGGGCCGCGCCGCAGCTTCGTCGTGGCGCTGAAGGATGTCCCCGAGCTGTGGGAGATCAGCCATGACCCGAACGCAGAACCGGTGTTCGAGGGAATGGTCCACGACTATCAGTACCTTGAAGGCATCGCCGCGCCTGGCCAGTTCACCCCTCGCCGCACGCGACTCGACGGCATTCTCGACGACTTCTTCTTCGCGCCCGGCTACGCGTATCTGATCGGAGCCGGTCGCGACGGCGCTGCCGGACAGGTGGTCAACCTGGACGTGCGGCGCAGGATCGCGGAGCTGCCGCTGCCGGGCCTGCCTCACCTGGGGTCGGGGATTTCATGGGAATACCTCGGACGCCCCGTCATGGCCACCCCCAACCTGAAGCAGGCCGTGGTCAGCGTCATCGACATGCGGACCTGGCGGCCGCTCAAACAGATCCCCACCGCCGGCCCGGGTTTCTTCATGCGCAGCCACGAGAACAGCCGCTACGCGTGGGTGGATGCGTTCAACAGTCCGCACAAGGACAGCCTGCAGGTGATCGACAAGCAGACCCTGGAGGTGGTGCGGACCCTGACGCCGGCGCCGGGCAAGACCGCCGCGCACGTGGAGTTCACGCGCGACGGCCGTTTCGCCCTCGTGAGCCTGTGGGAGATGGATGGCGCGCTGATCGTCTACGACGCGGACACGCTCGAGGAGGTGAAGCGCGTGCCGATGCGCAAACCCATGGGAAAGTACAACGTGTACAACAAGATCACGCGCTCGAGCGGAACAAGTCACTGAGCATCGGCCTCCCAGCACAAATGCTGCCTCGAGCGATGGGAGGTTTCGCGTAGGCGAGAATCATGTTTTTCCGTAGGTGAGCACGCGCTGGGACGGATCACACTGACAGCAGGGCTGCGGGCCGTAAGCCGTATAGTGCCCGTCCCGTACGCATGCAATCAACCAGAGGAGATCCGTGTCATGTCGATCGCAAAGCCCGTACTCGCCGTCCTCACGGCGGCCTGCGCCGCCGGCGTCGCCTTCGCGGCGCAGGACACCAGCGACATCGCCTTTCCCGAAGGCTACCGCAGCTGGTTCCATCACCATTCGACGATCAACCGCAGCGGCCATCAGCCTGAAGGCAATGTGGGTATTCAGCACGTCTATGTCAACGATGCGGCGCTGGACGGGTTGCGCACCGGGAAGTTCGAGCCGGGCGCGACCTTCGTGGTCGACCGCTTCAAGTACGTCGAGCAGGACAACCACAGCATGAGCCAGGGTGATCGCAAGGTCGTGGCAGTGATGGTGTACGACGCGCAACGCTATGCGGAGACAGGCGGGTGGGGATTTCAGGCGTTCAAAGGCGGGGACCCTGCACAGAAGGTGGTGAAGGACGGTGGTCAGGCCTGTTTCGTGTGCCACATTCCACACGCCGACAACAACTACCTGTTCACGCGCGGGACCGACTGAACCGCATCGCATACTGCCCTATGACCTGATCCGCGCGTGCCGTCGCCTTCACGATCACGTGGAGGGCGGTGCGCGCTCGTGTTCGCAAGGAGTCTTTTATGCGCAACTGGTTTCATCGCGCCGGCTCGAGGCCGGCATGGATCGTCCTCGCCGCGACATTGGCTGCGCTGCCCGTTTCCGGCGCGCGCGCGCAGGATCATGACCACGGCCACGAAGGCGGCGCTCAGACGCTGCAGCTCGACCATGGCAGGAAATGGGGGACGGACGCGCCGTTGCGCGAGGCGATGAGCGCCATCCGCGACGCGCTGCAGGCAGACCATCCCGCCATACACGCCCGTACGCAGCCCGCCGCTGCCTACCAGGCACTTGCACAGCAGATCGACGGCCAGATTGCGCACATCGTCGCAAACTGCAAACTGCCCGCCGATGCGGACGCCAACCTCCACGTTCTGCTGACGCAGATCATCGGCGGTGCTGACGACATGCGAGAAGGCGATCTGCAGCAGGCCCGGGCAGGCGCTGTGCGCGTCATCCAGGCGCTGAACCGGTATCCGCAGTACTTCGACCATCCTGGATGGAAGGGCGTGGACTGATGCCGCTGCAGGGCGCCCGGCCTGGGCGACGTCCCCTTTAACCTGAGTTAAGGCGGCGGCGGAGCATCGACCCTACATTCTCTCCACGGACGTCGCAATCGCGAGAACGCGCTTGGCGTCTGCATGCTGGACTCTCCGCCACCGCCGGCGGTCGCTCGAAGCCAACATCGCGCTGCGGACAGCGCGATGCAATCCCGTCGATGCGACCTGGTGCGGAGATTTGCGGGCCGGACGCCTCGTCCGGCCCGTTCTTTACCCCGACAAGGTGAACGGATTGCTGCGGCGAGTTCAGGCGATCGGCCAAGCCTGCTTCATGCGGATCGAAGCCTGGTTCAATGCTGCATTCGGCGAGCGGCTCAATCCCTTCTATCACCTGGGTGAGATCGCCTTCTTCCTGTTCTGGATCGTCGCCGCCAGCGGACTCTATCTCTTCGTCTTCTTCGACACCAGCGTGAGCGGTGCCTACGAGTCGGTGCGCAGGATCACCGACGAGCAGTATCGGATCGGGACGATCGTGCGCGGCCTGCACCGCTATGCCTCGGACGGCATGGTGGTGACCATGCTCCTGCACATGCTGCGGCATTTCAGCTTCGATCGCTACCGTGGCTTCCGGTGGTTCTCCTGGGTCAGCGGCGTGCTCCTGCTGTGGCTGACCTACGTCTCGGGCATCAATGGCTACATGCTGCCGTGGGACGAGTTGGCACAGTACGTGGTGGTGGCGACGGCAGAATTGCTCGATCGGCTTCCGCTGTTCGGCGGCGTGCTGGTGCGCAACTTCATCTATCAGGACAGCGTCAACGATCGGCTGTTCTCGCTGCTGACCTTCATCCACATCGGGGTTCCGCTCACCCTGCTGCTGTTCCTGTGGATTCACATCCAGCGCGTTCCGCGCGCCTCGACCAGCCCGCCGCGCCCCATCGCCCTGCCGCTGCTTGCGACCCTGGTCGTGCTGTCGCTCGCGCTCCCGGTGCAGAGTCACGCGCCGGCGGACCTGTCGGTCGTGCCGACGGCGCTGCGACTCGACTGGTATCTGCTGGCGACTCTGCCCCTCATGGATACCTGGTCGCGTGACGCGGTCTGGGCGCTGCTGCTGGGCACGACTGCGCTGCTGTTCGTCCTGCCCTGGCTACCGCCGCGCCGCGCCGGACAGGGCGTGCGCATGACCGTGCATCCCGGCAATCGCGAGATCGCGGTGCGCCAGGACGAGACGCTGCTGGAAGCCGGCCTGCGTGCCGGGGTGGCGATGCCGTTCGAATGCCGAAACGGCGGTTGCGGCGTGTGCAAGGCCACGATCCTGAATGGTGAGGTGCACCACGGGCCGTATCAGACGAGGGTGCTGTCCGACGACGAGCGTCGGCGCGGGCTCGCGCTTCTGTGCGTATGTACGGCGCTCACCGACCTGGAGATCGAGATCGAGCAGGGTGCGGCAGCGGGCGCGGCACGCGGAATCCATCGGCTGGAGGTGACGGTGGCCGCGATGCGTCGTGCCTCGCCCGAGGTGATGATCCTGCATCTGCGCCTGCCCGCAGGGACGGACATGAGCTACCGCGCCGGGCAGTATTTCAACGTGATTCTCGAGGACGGCGCGCGACGCGCGTTCTCGTTCGCCACCGCGCCCGGCTTACGCGGCGACATCGAGATGCATGTGCGACGTGTTCCCGGCGGACGCTTCACCACGCGCGTGTTCGAATCGCTCGGGGTGGGGGATCGGCTGAACATCGAGGGGCCGTTCGGCGCGTTCCAGCTGCGCGACGGTGCAAGGCCGCTGATCTTCGTCGCCGGCGCCACCGGCTTCGCCCCGGTCAAGAGCATGCTCCAGCAGGCATTCCGGTCCGGCATCGCACGCCGCATGATCCTGTACTGGGGGGTGCGCCACGCCGAGGATCTCTACGAGCGCCAGCTGGTGGAGGATTGGGCCAGAGCGCATCCGAACTTCCGCTTCGTGCCGGTGCTCTCCGAGCCCGAGCCCGAGCACGGCTGGAGCGGACGCACCGGCCTCGTGCACGAGGCGATCCTATCCGATCATCCGGATCTGTCGGGATTCGAGATCTACACGTGCGGCTCGGTGAAGATGGTGGAGGCCGCGCGCCCGGCTTTTCTGGCGCAGGGGCTGCCCGAGGAAGCGTGCTTCTCCGACGCATTCCTGATGTCGGCGGGCGCTTCCGGGCCGGGCGACGGCTGAGGCTGCCGGCGCGAGACCCTTCAGCGCGCCGCCGGTGAGAGAACCAGACGGAACACCGAGGAGTCCACTTGCAGCCGGCTGCGCCAGGTTTCCGGCACCGACACCCACACCCGATCGCCATGGTGTGCGATGCGCGCGAGCATTGCCTGCAGTGCCGGTATGTGCTGGGCTCGCAACGTGTCGACGCGCAGCGCCAGGGTCGCCCGGCCGTCGCGCAGCACGCGCTCGAGACGGGGCGCCAGACGCGTGAAGAAGCGCTGATCCACACCCTCGGTCAACGAGATCTCGACGTGATGCGCATCCGCTCCCACACGCAGCCCGACGCCGTTCCTGCGATAGGGCGCGAGCGCACGCACCAGGCTGCGCATCCTGCGTTGCACCGAGGCCGGCGCGCCGGCCGTCGCGCCGAAGCGGCGCCACACGTACTCCCGCATCGACAGGCCGGTGATCCAGTCGGCGATCACCGCCGGGAACTGGCGGGGCGAGCGCGGCAGCGTGGACAGGAAGGCCATCCAGCGCGACGGACCGCCGGGCAGGATGCCGCGTACCAGCAGGTGCGCGAGGATGGACAGGCGCTGTCCCACGGTGTACTCGCCCCGGTAGACCGGCGCGCGCAGCCAGCGCATCTTGTTGCGGATGCGCCGCGCAATGCCGGCGTCGGTGAGCAGCGCCCGGTACAGCGCCTGGTAGGCGTCTACCATGGCGTGATACTCCATGTTGAGGGGGACGATGTTGGTCCCCGGGCGGGTGTTGTCGGTGTCGTCGGCCCGGTCGATCAGGCGTCCCTCCCGCTGCAGCCGCTCGTACAGTGGCGTGCGCGGCAGCGCGGTGAGCAGGCCGACCATGGCGGCCTGGATGCCGGAATCGAGGATGAACCGGCGCTGGCGCTCGAAGGTTTCCAGCGTGTCGGTGTCGAAGCCCACGATGAACCCGGCCAGCACGTCGATGCCGTGCGCGTAGATCCTGCGCAGCGAACCCAGGATGTCCGTGCTCATGTTCTGCATCTTGCGGGTGAGCTTCAGCGCCGCTTCGTCGGGGGTCTCGATGCCGATGAACACCCAACCGAAGTGCGCCTCGCGCATGAGCTGCATCAGTTCCTCGTCCTGCGCCAGGTTCAACGACGCTTCCGTGCCGAAGCTGAACCGGTAACCGTGCCGCGCCTGGTATTGCGCCAGGAATCGCAGCAGCGTCTTGGCCAGGGCGCGGTTGCCGATGAGGTTATCGTCCACGAAGAACACCTGACGCGCTCCCTGGGCGCGCAGTGCGTCGAGCTCGCGTCCGATCTGTTCGACGCTCTTGGTGCGCGGACGCCGTCCGAACATGACGATGATGTCGCAGAAGTCGCACAGGTACGGGCAGCCGCGGGAGAATTGCATGCTGGCGGTGTTGTACAAATGCAGTTTGAGCAGGTCGAAGCGCGGCGTGGGCGAGTCGGTGAGTGCGACCGTGCCGGTTTCGCGATAGAGGGGCTGCGGCGTCCCGTTCTCGAGATCGCGGCAGAATGCGGGCCAGATGGTTTCGGCTTCGCCGGCCACCGTCGTGTCGGCCAGGGACTCGTACTTCTCGGGACACAGGGAGGCATAGCTGCCGCCCGCGACCACGCGGTAGCCGCGCTCCCGAAAGTATCCGAGCAGTTCGCGCTGGCGGGGGAACTGCACGCCCATCCCGCATATCCCGATCAGGTCTGCCTGCGGGTCGAGCGGGATCGATTCCACGTTCTCGTCCACGATCGTCACCTGCCAGTGCGGCGGGCACAGCGCGGCGAGGGTGGCCAACCCCAGGGGCGGATTGAGCGTGCGCTTGCCGGGGACGATCCGGTCCATGGCGAAGCGGAAGCTCCAGAAGCTTTCGGGAAAGCGCGGATTGATCAGCAGCAATCGCATGGCAGAGGGGGCGCACCAGAAACACCCGGAACGGGTAACGAGCAAGGTTGCCCCACATCTGGGACGCAGATCCTGAACCTGGGTTAAAGCACCGGGCATCCGCGCGCCGGCATGGTCGCGGTGATGCCGGCCGCCGGCGCGTGCGGCCCGCAGGCAGCAGAATGCGCGCGTCGTGCGTGCTGCAGCGCCCATTCGGAGGCATACGATGACGCTTCTCCAGTCCGACGAGTACGACGGCCGGGTTCAGGTCTGGCGCTGCATCGGCTGCGGCCGCATCGAAGCGCCGCAGCCGTGCATCGGCGTGTGCCAGGACCGCAAGGTCGAGCTGATCGAAGCGGAGGTTCACGCGCGGGTGCTGGCGGAAGTCGAGGAGCTTCGCGCGCGCATGCAGGGGCTTCTCGCCCTGGCGCGCCGGCTGGCGACCACCAGCCCGCGTCACGGGATGCACGAGCAGACCTACCGCGCGCTGCAGACCGAGGCGCGCGCGCTGCTGGGGATGGATCGGCCTTCGTCGGAGTGACCGGTGACGCGTCGTCCCCGGCCCGTGAACGCCTGCCCCGGAATGCTTTGATCCGGGTCGGGTCCCGGCGAATAACGAAAGGGCCGTTCTCCGCCTGGACGCCGGCTTTCGCCGGAAAGGACGGATCGTGCGGATTCCGACGTCCGCCGGAATAGCGGAAGGTGTGAATCGCGCTTTTCGCCGGGATGCCCGAAACCTGTCGTTGAGCCATCTTCAGATTCTGCGTGCGCATCGAAGTGCCGTAACCTGACCTGCGCAGATTCATGATTCTGCAGATCCGGGTCTAGCCGACAACGCGCAGATCTCTGCTTCATGCGCTGCGCACCCTCTGCGCATAGTGCCTTCCGGGACGCGCGAGGCCACGGACCACGGCCACGCAGGGTGTGCGAGCGCTCGCCCGTTTCACTTCCATCTGACACAGGAGGCGTCGTCATGCAGTGGATCGACCCCGCGTTCTGCGACATCGGTCTGGGCTTCGAAGTCACGGCCTACGTGTACGTGCGCTGAGCGAACGACTCCGGGGGTACCTTCGGGCGCCCCCGGATGCGACAGGAGACGAGCATGAATCAGAGCGCATCGACCGAGGCGGCCCGGCGGCCGGAGCTCACCCCGATGTTCCTGCTGCGCTGGGAGGACACGCAGGGGGCCTACGTGCTGCTCTATCCGGAGGGCGTGGTGAAGCTCAACCCCACCGCCGCGGAGATCCTGCGTCGCTGCGACGGAGCGCGCACGGTGGGAGAGTTGACCGAAGGCGGACCCGCCCTGGTGTGCGGGGTGGCGCGTGCGTGGCGCGCGCAGCAGGTCAGGAATTGGCCTTGAGGAAGGCGATGATCTTGCGCCGCACCTCGGGATCGGGTTCGCGGAAGTACATCACGACCCCTGGCACCCATGCCTGGGTGTCGCGGATCCACCAGTCGAGCGTGCCCTCCGTCCAGACCATCCCCTTCAGCGCGTCCAAAAAGGCGCGTGAATACTCGAAGCCCGGCGCCGTGCCGGCTTCCCGGCCGACGATCCCTCGCAGATTGGGACCGAAAGGCGGGGCGAACGCAAGTTGTCCCCCGATGTCGCGCGTGCCGGCGGTGGGTGCGTGTGCCAGCATCCGTCGCGTCGGCGCGCGCGGGGAGGGCATCGCCTGCGTCGGTTCATTGAATCCGTGGCACATCCTGCAATGGGCGATGTAGAGCTTCTCGCCTTCCACCACGTCCGACTGCGCCCGCGCCGCCGCGCACAGGGCGAGAATGGAGACCAGAAACATCAGGCAGCGGAGAAGGTTCATGCATTGCCTCCTGCAGATTGTGTCGACCGGCGTGCCACGCCGGCCACGCAGAACCCGGGCACTCGCTTCAGGCGGTGCGTCCGTGGCTGCGGCCGCAAAGCGTGGAGACCAGCGACGCGTTGGGACAGAATTCGTCCAGCGCGCACCGGGCATCGCCCTCCAGCCACGCCCGGCATTGTGCCTCGCGTTTGCAAGTCATGCAGCGGCGGGCGGCATGCCCCAGTCGCAGCCGATCGGCCGCGTCATCCGGCAGACGGCGGATTCCACAACGGTCGAGGACGCGATGCAGGAGCAGGACGTCGGTTTGTTTGGCTGCCGCGCGCAACACGGTAACGGCCTCCCACACGACGAACAGAACCAGCACGCCGAACACACCGGCCAGCGCTACGAGTCCCAGCTGCATCGTTCTTACCTCTCTCCGACCGCGGCGGCGGCCGCGCCTCGTCCACCGCCGCACCTTCCGGACGATGCTAGCGCCGGGCGTGGACGTTGCCTTCACCTGTGTTCAGGATTCACGCCCAACCCGGCAAGGCGGCGTGCGCACGAATCGATCACGCGACCCGCGTCGGCGGACGCCCGGCCGGGCCGTGGCATCGACGGGCTGGAGCTTCAACCCTGTTGTGCGACGGTAGTTCTTCCGGCCGATGCCGCGCTCGATCGTGCTCGCCTACACTCTTGCCATGAACGTCCCGGCCTCATCCACGCTGCCCCTGGCGCGCGTGCCGCTCTTTTTCCTCGGCTTTCGTCCCTTCTACCTGCTCGCGGCGCTTCTGGCTGCGCTGTCCGTGCCGTGGTGGCTCCTCCAGTATCGTCTGGGGCTCGGCGGCGGGGTGTTGCCGGGAATGATGTGGCACGGCCACGAAATGCTATTCGGATTCGCCGCGGCGGTGATCGTTGGCTTCCTCTATACCGCCGCGCGCACCTGGACGGGACTGCCCACGCCTTCCGGCGCAGCGCTCGCAGCGCTGGCGGGACTCTGGGTCGCTGGTCGCATCCTCCTGGTCTCCGGTCCCGGTTGGCTCGCCGCCGCAGTGGATGTCGCCTTCCTGCCTGCCGCGGCGGTCGGCCTGTGGATTCCGTTGCAGCGTGCGCGCAACCGCAACCGCTTCATGGTCGGCCTCCTCCTGCTCTTGGCCGCCTGCAACCTCGGGTTCCACCTCGCCGTGCACGGGATGCTCGATCTGCTGCCGGGGGCCTTCACGCGTGCCGGCCTGTATCTGGTGGTGTTCCTCGTTGCCTTGATGGCGGGCAGGGTGGTGCCCAGCTTTACCCGAAATGCCGTGCCGGTCGCGCGCAACCCTACCTCGCCCCGACTGGATCGCGCGGCCATGGTCGCCCTGGCCGTGGTGCTGGTCGCGCATGGAGCCGGCCTGACCGGTGTGGGGGTGGGCGTGCTCGCGCTGGTGGCGGCGGCGCTGCACGCGCTGCGGCTGTGGACCTGGGATCCGTGGTCCACGCGCGCGCGTCCGATCCTGTGGATCCTGCACGTGTCTTACTCGTGGATTCCCGTTGGACTCCTGCTGCTCGCGGGTGCTGCGTTCGGACGCGTACCGGAGGCGGCGGCCCTGCATGCATTCGGGGTAGGCGCCGTCGGCGGCATGATCGTCGGCATGATCACGCGTACGGCGCTCGGACATACGGGACGTCCCTTGCACGCGGGACCGATGGAGACGTCGGCATACGTCCTGGTTCACGCCGCGGCGCTGCTGCGCGTGGTCCCCTTGCTGATCGTGCCCGCGCTATATCCCTCGGCGCTCGTGGCATCCGGCATCTTGTGGTCGTCTGGCTTCGTGTTCTATCTGGCGCGCTACGCACCACTGCTCACGAGCGCCCGCCCGGACGGGAAGCCCGGCTGATCCGACCGCCGCGCGGCGTCTTGCCTGCCTTGGAGTGACGCGCTAGTCTGGGTGCACGCGGCGCGCAGCGCCGAGGAGAACGGCATGGGAGACGGAAGCCCGGACAGACGGGCGTTTCTTCGCCAGTGCGTTGGTCTGGCGAGCTCCGCGGGGGTGGTGGGACTGCTGCTTGCCGCACACGGCCGCCAGGCCCAGGCCCTGCCTGCCTGGGCGGTCCGCCCGCCCGGAGCCCTCGACGAAGACGCGTTTTCCGCGGCGTGCGTGCGCTGCGGACTGTGCGTGCGCGCCTGTCCCTTCGAAATCCTGCATCTGGCAACGCCCGGAATCGGCCTCACGGTCGGCACTCCTTACTTCGTCGCGCGCGAGGCTGCGTGCGAGATGTGCGAGGACATTCCCTGCGTGGCAGCCTGTCCCACCGGTGCCCTCGATCACCGGTTGCGCGACATCGCCGACGCGCGCATGGGCGTGGCCGTGCTCACGGGCCGCGACACGTGCTATGCGGTCGCGCATCAGACCGGCTGTCGCGCCTGCTTCCTCGCGTGTCCGATCAAGGGCGAGGCGATCACCATGGAGCGTCGCCACGCGGGCGAACGCGGCTATTTCGAACCGACCGTGCACGCCGACGCGTGCACCGGCTGCGGGAAATGCGAGGAAGCGTGCGTGACCGAACGGGCCTCCATCAAGGTGCTTCCGCTGGCACTGGCCCGCCGCGATCCCTCCCCGCCGTCATGATGCGCGCGCAGCCCGCTTCGCCGCGTGGCGTGCTGGCGCGCAATCGCTGGTTGCTGGCGCGCCGTTCGGTGCAGGTCGTCCTGCTCGCGCTGTTCCTGCTCGGACCCTGGTACGGCATCTGGTGGGTGAAGGGAAACCTGGCCTCCAGCACGCTGCTCGATACCGTCGGCTTGACCGATCCACTGGTGCTCTTGCAGTCGCTCGCGGCAGGGCACCGGCCGCTAGCCGCCGCGCTCGTCGGAGCCGTGGTGGTGCTCGTCTTCTATGCCCTCGTCGGCGGTCGTGTGTATTGCTCCTGGGTGTGCCCGATCAACGTGGTCACCGACGCCGCTGCGTGGCTGCGGGGGCGGCTGGGTATCGGGCCGGGATGGCAACCGCGCCGGGCGCTGCGCTATGCGATCCTGGCGATGACGCTCGCGGTCTCGGCGTTCACCGGCACCATCGCCTGGGAGTTGGTCAATCCCATCACCGCTCTGCACCGAGGGCTCGTGTTCAGTCTCGGACTGGCCTGGCTGGTGGTGCTCGCGGTGTTCCTGTTCGATCTCCTGGTGAGCCGCCGCGGCTGGTGCAGTCACGTGTGTCCGGTCGGCGCATTCTATGGCGTGTTGGGACGCGCATCGCTGGTGCGCGTAAACGCGCGCGACCGTCAGCGCTGCACCGACTGCGGAGACTGCTATCGTGCCTGTCCCGAGCCGCATGTCTTGGTGCCCGCCCTCAAGCCGCGCTCGGCTGAGGCGCCGGTGGTGGTGCTGAGCGGCGACTGCACCAATTGTGGGCGCTGCATCGACGTGTGCGGCGAGGGCGTCTTGCACATGGGGACACGATTCACCCGCCGACCCTGAGCCGCCCGCCGTTCACGGCAGGAACAGGCCCCCGTGACTGCCGGCGGCGGCGCCGATCACGGCGGCCAGGCTCACCGTCAGCAGCACCCAGTGGAGCCGTTGCACGAGAGCGAAGGTCCCTTCCGGATCGCGCGCGTGGCGCACCGCCAGCCAGCGATGCAGCAGCAGAGGTTCGAGGACGAACAACATCAGGGTGAACACTGCCCAGACGGCTACCATGGCGTGCATCCACCAGAAGCCGATCTCCGCGAAACGTGGCCACAGCCCGAAGCGATGCGTCATCCAGAATCCGGTGGCGCCCGCGACCAGGGTTGTCACGCGCGCCTGCCACGCGAAGCGCCGTTCGATGCGATCGAAGAACGCCAGTCGCTGCGACGCAGGCACCTGGCGCCGCACGGCGGGCAGCAACACCGCCGTGACGAAGGCCACCCCGCCGATCCACAACACGATCGCCAGTACGTGCAGCGCGCGAGCGACGGCGAACTCGTTCACTGGAGGAGATCGACCGCGAACCCGGCCTCGCCCCCGCATTTTCCGGTCGAGACGAACGTGCCCTGCGCCAGGTCGAGCACCGCCACATCACCGTCCTCGATGAGGTAGTGCCATCCGTGCAGGAACAGTTCGCCGCGCTCCACGCGGGAGGAGACCAGCGGATACTGCATGAGCCGCTCGAGTTGCAGAACGACCGAGCGCTGCTCGGTGCGTCGCAGTGCCTCGGGCGTGGGGCGCACGGGCAGACAGGCTTCGCGTCCCAACTCCAGCCACTTCGCGAGATGCGGCGCCTGCTCGGGCACATCCTCGTAGAGGGCCCGGATCCCGCCGCAATGGCTATGGCCGCACACCACGATGTCGCGCACCTGCAGGTTGAGCGCGGCGAACTCGATCGCCGCGCAGGTGCCGTGATAGCCGTGCGAGGCATCCCAAGGGGGCACGAAGTTCGCCACGTTGCGCACCACGAACAGCTCGCCCGGACCGCTGTCGGTGAGCAGATGCGGCACGAGGCGGGAATCGGAGCAGCCGATGAACAGCGTCGAGGGTCGCTGGCCATTCTCCACCAGCGCACGAAACTCGCGGCGATAGCGCGGGAAGTAACTGCGACGGAACCGCTTCAAGCGCGCGACGATGTCGTCTGCCACGTGCAGCCTGCCTACTGCACGAGCGGCGATCGAGCGGCTTCGATACCGGGCAGGTCGACGCCTTCCTCCCCGGCGAGCACGCGCACGTACTGCAGGAGCGCGGTCTCCTGGGCACGCGCGCTCAGCTGCACGGCGATGCGCTCGCGCACCTGCTCGTAGGGCAGAACGGTGCCGTCGATGCGCTGGTCGAGCCGGACGATATGAAAGCCGAAGCGCGTGTTGATCAGGCGCGGCAGGATGCCGGGGGTGCGGACCTCGTCGAACAACGCCTGCTCGAACTCGGGGACCGACTGACCTCGCGCCAGCTGGCCGAGCTGTCCGCCGTGCGCGGCAGAAGGACAGTTGCTCAGGGTCGCCGCGCACTGCGCGAATGCCTCCGGGTCGGCGCGCAGCTGCGCGAGTGCCTGTTCGGCCTTGGCCCGGATGAGCGTGGCAGGGGCGCCCGGCGTGACCGCGAACAGGATGTGACTGGCCGCCACCAGTTCGCCGGTGACGAACTCCTCGGGGTGCAGCGCGTAGTAGCGGCTGCACTCCTCGTCGGTTGGATCCGGCGTGCGTACCTCCTGTTCCAGCAGCTGCTCGATGACCTCGTCGGGCACAGTGTCGATGCACGCCGCGTCGGCCAGGCCGACGGCAACGGCGCGGCGCGCGAGCATCTCGCGCAGAAGGCGCGAGGTCTCTGGCGTCGGAGGGTATTGGTTCATGGTCAGTCCTCGTGTGGCTTGCCGACGACCTCGAGCTCGTCGAGCAGTTGAACCGTTCTATCCCCGCTGGCGCACGATCTGATAGGCGCGCGTCAGGTAGCCGATCGACGCCAGCCCGCTCCAGACGTGAACCAGCCGGCCGAACGGGAAGATCAGGAATATGGTCAGGCCGAGAAAGATGTGCAGCTTGAATACCCAGGAAACGCCCGCGATCAGGTCCGCTGCCCCGGGGCGGAAGGTGACGATGCGTTGCGCCCACTCGGCCAGGACCAGCATCACGCTGCCATCCAGGTGCTGCCCCGACAGCGGAACAGTGGCCAGGCCGAGCGCGAGCTGTATCCACAGGATGAAGAGCAGCGCAATGTCCATCCGGCTGCTGGTGGCACGTATGCGCGGATCGGCGAGACGCCGGTGCAGCAGGAGGGTCAGGCCGACGATGGCCAGTACGCCCGCGATGCCGCCCGTGATCATCGCCATCAGCTGCTTG
>JAEZCG010000154.1 GCA_023430065.1 Pseudomonadota bacterium
GCCTTTCCCCTCGCGCTCGGCCGGCGCAGGCGGTCGAGCGTCGACTACTGCGCTACTTGCTGCGCTCGTCCTTCGGCGTCGGAACCGAGATGGGGTCGCTTGCCGGGAAGGTTTCGGTCAGCGCCTCGTCGATGAGTTCTTCCCCGTGCTCGTCCTTGGGTAGACGCGGCGCGAGTTCCGAACCCTCGTCCTTCTCCTCGCGCTCCGGGTGCTTGGACGGTGTATCGCGTGTGGACTTCGTCTTCATGCTGGTCTCCTCGATGGTATGGAACCGAGGCTACGGCAATTTCGGGACCCGGCCTCCGGCACGGCCACTGCTCGACTCCGGGTGCATGGGCACCGACAACGCGCCGCCGATCGAGAGCGTCTCCGACCTGCTGCAGGCCACGCTGCGACAGCGGATGGACGGGCCGGCGCACGCCGACACGTGGCTATACCGGGGTCAGGCGCGCGGCCGCGCCGCGCTGATTGCCTCGGCCGGCCGAATCCCGGCGCTGACCAGCGGTGCGGACGAGGACCTGCGCATGTTCCGCGCGTGGAAGCAGCGGGCCTCGTTCTACGAGCGCACGATTCCCGGACGGGACTGGGAGGCCCTGGCCGTCGCCGCCCATCATGGGCTTGCCACCCGGCTGCTCGACTGGTCGCTCAATCCCCTCGTCGCGCTGTTTTTCAGCGTGCTCGCACCGCCGGACGAGGAACCGGAAGCCGATGGCGCCTTCTTCGTGTTCCGTGTCGAACGCGTCATCGACGTCGAGCGCGATCGCATCGGCGAGGTCGCTCAGGTGGCGGTCCTGTTTCCCGCCGGCCATACGCACCGCGTGATCCGCCAGCGCGGCGCGTTCACCTATCATCCCGATCCGCGTCAGCCCCTCGAATTGTGCGAGCGGCAGTTGTCGCGCCACCCGGTTCCACGCCGTGCCAAGCACCGGTTGCGCACCGAGTTGGACCGGCTGGGCATCAACCACGAGATGCTGTTCCCCGACCTCGAGGGGTTCTCGCGCCACCTCAACTGGCTGGCGCGCGTGCACGGCGCCACCCCCGGTCTTCCCGACGCGGACGACTAGCACCGTAGACTGCCCGGCATGCGTTATCCTTCGGCGCATGTACGACAACCGGCATGCCCGATGGACAGCCTGAATCTCCCGCACATCGGCAGCGAGCTCGCGGCCACCGTGGTCATCATCGTGGCGGTGGTGCTGGCCAACCTCGCCATTTCGGCGGTGCTGCGATCGCGCTCCTGGTTGTCGCGCGAGACGAAGCTGCGCGGCTCGGTCTTCTGGCGCAACTTCTCCCTGCTGCTTGCCCTGCTCGCCCTGCTGTTCGTCTGGCGCACCGAGCTGCGCGCGGCTGCCCTGTCGCTGGCCGCCTTGAGCGTCGCCCTGGTGATCGCCGGCAAGGAACTGCTCACCTCCATCCTGGGCTACGCGCATCGAACCACGACCGGCACCTTCCGCTTCGGGGACGTCATCGAGATCAACGGGGTGCGTGGGGAGGTGATCGATCAGACGCTGCTGTCCACCACCATGCTGGAGATGAGCGAGGAGCACCAGTTCACCGGCCGCGTGGTGCAGTTCCCGAACAGCTTCTTCGTCCTGCATCCGGTGCGCAATTTCTCCAGTCTCGGGGACTACCAGCTCGGCATCCTCGCGGTTCCGCTGGAGCGCGGAACGGACATCGAACAGGCGAGAGCATCCCTGGAGCGGGTCGCGCGCGAGGTGTGCTCCGAATTCATCGGGCCGACGGGCCGCGCGCTGCGCGCGCTGGAGGGGGAGCAGTTCGTCGTGATGCCCTCTGCGGAACCGCGCGTCACCGTGCGCCTGCCGGATGCCGGCAAGGTCGTTCTCGCCTTGCGCTTCCCCTGCCGCAGCGACCAGCGCACCCGCACGGAACAGGAGATCCTGGTGCGCTACCTGTCCGCCATGAACCAGCAGGAACAGGCGACCGCCTGATGTGCTCGACGCAACGGGTTCATGCCGCGCGCGCGGTGCGCCACACGTCACACTGGGCGTGGACGACGTCGCTGAGCGATTGCGTTCGCTTGTAGGTCTCGCGCAGCCATGCGCTGTCGTTGCGGCCTTCCTCGACCTCGTCGCGCAGTCCCTGCAGTGCCTGTGCGGCGGACATGTCGGAAGCGTAGTGCCGGGCGAGATCGAGCGTGCGCAGCAGGTCGTCCCGCAGGGGCGCCTTCTCCCGCGTCGCGACGTCGATGAACTCGGCGCCGATGCCGAAGCGGCACGCCAGAAAGCGGTTGTATCCGTACACCCGGTACTGATCCGGATCCAGCGGCGGAGGACCGCTGTCGACCAGCGCCCGCACCAGCGCCTGCGCGAATGCCGCGAGCGCCGCCGCGCGTTCGACGGTGAGCGGCGTATCGCATACGCGGATCTCGATCGTTCCGAATTCCGGCTTGGGACGGATGTCCCAGTAGAAATCCTTCATGCTCTCCACCACCTTCAGGGCGCGCATGTCGTCGAAGTAGGTCTCGAACTCGGTCCAGTTGCGCACCGTGGGCATGCAGCCGGAGAGAGGAAAGGCGTTGACGCTGTTCAGCCGTGCCGAGTCGAAGCCGGTATCGACGCCCTGCAGGAACGGGGAGGCAGCCGAGAGCACGATGAAGTGGGGCATGTATCGCGCGAGCGCGTGCACGACGGCGATGGCGCGATCGCCACTCTCGCAGCCGATGTGAATGTGCTGCCCGAACACCGTGAACTGCTTGGCGAGGTAGCCGTACAGCTCGCTCAGATGGTGGAAGCGCGGCGCATCGTAGATGCGCCGGTCGCTCCAGTGCTGGAACGGATGAGCGCCGCCGCCGGCAATGCCGAGGTTGAGGCGTTCCGCCTGCGCCACGACGAGGTCGCGCAGGGACAGCAGTTCCGCGAGCAGGTCCGCGTGCTGCGTGTGCACCCCGGTGCTGATCTCGAGCATGCTGCGCGTGATCTCCGGTTTGATGTCGCCTGCATGGGTCTGCTTGGCGAGCAGGCGCAGCAGGTCCGGTGCGCTCCCGGACAAGTCGTAGTCGCGGCGGTTGACGATCTGCAGTTCCAGTTCGACGCCGAACGTGAACGGCGCGGAGGACTTGAACGTGAGTTCGCTCATGTCGATCCCTCCTGACGCGACTCGCCGCCCAGCACCATGCCGAGTTGCGCAAGAGCGGGGCCCAGCAGCGTCATCACCAGCACGCCGGCGAGCACGATGCCGGCGAGTTCCACACCGAACGCGGGATAGTGCTCGCTGGTGAATTGCACCAGCAGGACTGCCACCGCCGCCATCGGCGACAGCAGCAGCGCGAGCAGGGCGGCTTTGCGCGGCGGCAGTCCGGACAGGGGTGCGAAGGCCAGCACGCCGAGCAGCTTGCCGAGGAAGCGCGCCGCCACGAACGCCACCGCGGGAAGCCCTGCGAGCGCGACGTCTCTCCACTCCAGGTGCGCACCGGTGAGGACGAACAGGCCGACGATGAAGAACTGCGCATTGGTCCCGAACTCGACCGGCATCAGGTGCCTACCGCGATCGCGATTGCGCACGACGATCCCGAATGCGAGCAGGGTCAGCAGGACGGACACGCGCAAGGCAGTCGCGAGCCCCACCAGCAGGAAGATCATCGAGACCAGCAGGATGAACTGCAATACCTCGCGCTTGCCCAGCCAGCCCGCGAACAAAAGGGTCACCGCGCTGGCGGCGATCCCCAGCGCGAGGGCCCCGGCGAGCAGGTAGGCAGGATGCAGCAGCATCACGTACAGGCCGCCGGCGTAGTCCATGTGCAGGTTGGCGAGCAGCATGGTGACCGCGACCACCGAGAACATGCTGTTGAGCGCGGTGAGGTTCACGGCGTGCTCGGTCAGCGGGCCATCGGCGCGTTGCTCGTGCAGCACCGCCAGCAGCACCGACGGAGCCGTTCCCATGCCGATTGCGGCGGCCATTGCGGCCAGCAGCGGCGTCACCGACAGCGTGCGCAGCGCGAAGTAGACGAGCAGGAATGCCAGCGCGCTTTCAGCGAGGCTGGTCACGATCAGCCAGCGGTTCTTGCGCAACCACGCCAGTTCAAGCCGCGAGCCCAGTTCGAACAGCACCAGGCCCAGCGCGATGTCGAGGACCAGGCGCGCGCTGTCGCGCATGCCCTCGTCGAGAATGCCCAAGGCGCCGGGCCCGAGCAGCGTGCCGGCGAGCAGGTAGCCGGAAATGCGCGGCAGGCTGAGCACGCGCCTGAACAGCTCGCCGCACGCGAGTCCAGCGAGGAGAATGGCCCCGGCCCAGGTGAGTTCACCCAACGCGAACGGGAAGGCGGGCAGGAAATCCAGTGCTTCCACGCTCGTCGGACTCCTCTTCGATGTCGGGAAAGCATGCCACCGCGGCGCATGCCGCGATCGCGCGTGTAGTTATTGCAGCGCCGGAGCGGAGACGGATACCCGGGCGTCGGGCGGTTCGGAGGGCGGCGTGCGCCAACGGCCACGCCGCGGCCGGCCCTTGCGCGGCGCGATCATGAACGGCCGGGGCGAGATCGACAACTGCGTTTTCGTACAGTTTCGGCTGTCAGCCGCGCACCAGCACGACGTGCACCCGCATTGGCCCGTGGATCCCGAGCACGAGCGTCAGTTCGATGTCGGCGGTGCGGGAGGGCCCCGACACGAACGCCACCTGCCGCGGCAGGTCGCCCCGCTCCCGGCGCAGGAGATCCCATCCATCCTCCATGCTGCGCACCAGCCGTGACGCCGGCACGACGGCCACGTGGGTCTCGGGCAGGAGGCTGGTGGCCGGGTGCGTGTCGGCACCGGACAGCAGCATCAACGTACCGGTCTCGGCCACCGCGCAGAACGTCCCGGTGATCCCGATCTTGTCCTCGCCGGTGGCTGCGCGCCCCTCGACGGCGAGTCCGGCGGCCTCCCAGGGCAGTCCAGCGAACTCGGGCCAGCACACGCCGGTCGTGGGCAATGCTCGCTCCGACAGATAGCGCGCAACCGCCGCCGGGACCTCGTCCGTGCCGGCCACCTCGTCGACCGTGGTGGACAACACCATGCATCGCTCCTTGAACCGCTCGACCGGATCCCAGTCCATGATCGGCTGCGGCCCGCGAGGATGCGCACGCAGTTTCTCGCGCATGTCGGCACTCTGGCGTTCGCTGAGCGGCGCCTTGCGTCCCAGCGAGGTGCGGATGCGGCCGAGGATGTTGTCTCGCGCGCTCATGATGTGCCCCGTGCACGCTGCGCGTACAGCTCGCGAAAGGTCTTCCCCGACGGTGCAGGCAGGTCGCGTTGCGCCGTCCACTCGCCGGCGGCGCCGGGCAGGCTGCGAATCGTGCCGTCGCGCCCGCCCATCGATCTGCCCACGCGCGCGGCAATCCGGGTGAGGAGCGCGTATATGTTCGGTCGCGCAGCCGCCCATGCCCACAGCATGAGGCCCGCACGTTCGCCCCAGGGGCGCAGCTTGCGATCGAACTGGCGCTCGCGAAGCTTGCGCATCAGATCGGGCAGCGGGATCTTCACCGGACACACGACGCCGCACTGATTGCACAGGGTGGCGGCGTGAGGCAGATCCAGCGCGTTTTCCAGTCCCGCGTAGGCGGGCGTGAGCACCGAGCCGATCGGACCCGGGTAGACCCAGCCGTAGGGATGGCCGCCCACGTTCTGATAGACCGGGCAGTGGTTCATACAGGCGCCGCAACGAATGCAGCGCAGTGCTTCGCGCAGTTCCGAGCCGAGCACGCGCGTTCGGCCCGAGTCGACGATGACGACGTGGAATTCCTCCGGACCGTCCGTATCGCCCGGCTGCTTCGGCCCGGTGGTGAAGCTCAGGTAGTTGCTGATCGACTGCGCCGTGGCAGAGCGCGTGAGCAGACGCAGGATGAAGGACACGTCCTCCAGCGTAGGCAGGACTTTCTCGATTCCTGCGATGGCCACGTGCACGCGCGGCATCGTCGTGCTCATGCGCCCGTTGCCCTCGTTGGTCACGATCATCGTCGTGCCGGTCTCGGCGATCAGGAAGTTGGCGCCGGTGATGCCCATGTCTGCGGTGAGGAAGTGCGGACGCAGCATCTCGCGCGCCTCTCGCGTCAACTCCGGGATATCCGTCTTTCGCGGGAGCTGATGGCGCTGCTCGAACAGCACGGCGACCTCGTCCTTGGTGCGATGGATGGCGGGCGCGATGATGTGGGAGGGCACGTCACCGGACTGCTCGATGATGTACTCGCCCAGGTCGGTCTCGCGCACCTCGACCCCGCCTGCCTGCAGATACTTGTTCAGGCCGGACTCCTCGCCCAGCATCGACTTCGACTTGATTGCCTTTCGCACGTTGGCGGCCTTGGCGATCTCCAGGACGATGCGATTCATGTCCTCGGACGTTTCGGCCCAGTGCACGCGGGCGCCACGCGCGGTGGCGTTGCGTTCGAACTCCTCGAGCAGGAAATCCAGGTGCAGCAGGGCGTCGTCGCGCACCCGCTTCGCCGCCTCGCGGATATCTTCGAAGTTGTCGAGCTCGGCCACCGAGGCGACGCGTCCCACTACCATGCGCGAGCGCAGGTTCGCCAACGCCTTGCGCAGGTGGGGGTTGGCGAGCGATTCGGCGGCACGCCCCTTGAAGTTCTGCGACCGTAGTTCCATCTCAGCCCTCCTCGCCCGCCTGGCCGGCCAGCACCTCCGCCACGTGCAAGACCCGGGTGCGGGTGTCTCCACGCCGTCGCATGCGACCTTCGATGTTGAGCATGCAGCCCAGATCACCGAGCACGACGGCGTCGGCGCCCGTCGCTTGTACGTCGTCGCACTTCTGGTCGCAGATGCGGGCCGAGATGTCGCCGAACTTGACCGAGAAGGTGCCGCCGAAGCCACAGCACTGTTCGGGCGTGCTCATCTCCTTCAATGCCAGAC
>JAEZCG010000205.1 GCA_023430065.1 Pseudomonadota bacterium
CGGACCGTTTCGACATCCAGTTCGGTGACAGTGCCCGGTGCGTGGACCGGGACCGATGAGATGCCCTATTTAGCGTTCGATCTGACAGACACGGTCCTAAAACGTGGTGGACGACTGCTTTCGACCCAATCCCGACGTACAACTCGCACAATTCGCCCACCGAAAGCCGCCGTCGAAGCGCGCTCGGATCAGGATGCAAGTGGCACGTCGAGTTTATCGCCAGGCGCATCAACGCCGGCAGCCACGAGGATTGAGCGATAACACCGGAGCCGTGGCTTCTCGAGAAAGGTCTCGAAGAGCGACATCTCGGGGCGGATAGACTCTTGCTCAGCGCTGCGACTGAGCGGACGTTACGACCATGTCGATCCCCCGCCTGCCAACCCACGCGGCAACGCTGCTGTGGGTCGGATGTGTGTCGGTGATGCTCTTTGGCTGTGCCTCGCTGGGTGCGCGGCTACCGGGCTAGCCAACCGAGGCCAGTTCCGATACCAATGGCACTGGGCTGGCACGCGTCGCGACCTTCAGCTTTCATGCGGCCGGCAGCCGACTTCGTTTGACCTCGGGATTTCAGCTTGTGCCCCGGTGGAGCGATCTTTGCGTTCGATTAACGCACCAGCGCCGCCAGGCGTTGCATGAACTCCTGCGGCTGCATGACGATGTGGGTCGTGCCGTCGCGATACGGGCTTTTGAGTTTCAGCACGACCTGGCCCTTGGCGTTGCGGGTCAGGCGTTCGTTGGCGAGCGCGGGGCGGGTGATGTACCGGCACAGCTGTTCGAGTTGCTTGCGCTGATCCGCCCCACAACGCACCGCGGCGTGCAGGCTGAAGCCGTGCGCATCGGCGCACAGACCGTGCGTGATCTTCTCGTCCCGGCCGGCCACCGTGCGCAAGCTCAGCACCTTCTGTCCGGCGCGCGGACCCAAGGCGATGCGGTAAGTGCACGAGGCCGCTTGCAGCGTCGCCAACGGATGATCCGCATCCGTGTCCGCCAGGTAGGTCATGGCTTGCTCTTCGACCAGATGGCCTGCGCGCGTGAGCATCTTCATCAGCCGCGCGACGATTTGGTCGAGCAGGCCCGCGAGTTCATCGCCGGTGGGCGCACGCGCCTCATCGAAGATGGGTTCGCCCTCGGTGCGCCGATGCTCGGCCAAGTACTGCTTCTCAGCGACTTTAACAAGCCGGCTATCTGAGAGGGCGCTGTAATACGAGACCTGTCGGTTACTGCAGCGCTGGATCAGATGCTCGGGGGCATGCGGGAGGGACAGACGTGCGCGGCGGGGCATGGATCTCTCCGGCTATCAGGGTGCCGGGAGGTCAGCCGAAACCGTGATCTGTCCTCTCCTTAACCAAATTGTTCAGGTGCGCAGCCTGCGACGCATACCTGCTATTCCGGCGAGGCCGATGCCAAGCAGTGCCAAAGAGGCCGGTTCCGGCACTGCACTTCCATCTGTACGCAGATTCGCGGCAACGATATACGCATCGCCAAGCACAAACGACTTGATGGTCGCCGACGACTGGCTGAAGCCCCAGTCTTCGCCAGCGTTCACGCCGTCAGGTGTAGAGATGTTCAGGAAATGTTGCTCAAGCAAGACATTGCTGACGTCGTAGATCGCCATGTAGGGGCTACCGTAATCAGGAGCAGCATAATTTAGAAACGCCAACACAGACGAAACCGGATTGTCGAAGGTGATTGTCATGTATTTGCTGGAGCTAGAACCTTCATCAAGGCCAATATGCGGAAACAGATACCAAGACCCGTTAGAAGCAAGACCATATGAATCCATCCAGCCATACACGGAATTAGAGGAGGTAGACGTCCAGGTAAAACCATTCTCGGACACTGGCCCAGCAGTGTATTCGTTCAACGGGCTAAATGCCCGTGAAGTACCGCCTGCCATGGAGTTGATGACGACAGCCTGTGCACTACTGGCGACACAGAGCACTGCGACAACTAGAAACTTGGAGATAGCGTTCATTTGCGCTCGGTTGAAAGGATAGATTAATTGGGGCCAATGACACTCGGCAACCACGGTTTCCCGCTAATCTTCCCGTGCTGCGGACACCGTGTGGCCTTGAAGCGACCAGCACTCGTGCTTCGAACGCTGAGGCTGGTGAAAGAAATCGACAGCCGGGAATGTCCGCACTCGAGCGACACAGTCGTTCCCGGAGGGTACCTCGAACGGCAGGTCCTGGTCGAACTGCAGCGGCAGCGTGTACCGCAGTCTGAGGATTAGTTCGCGCGGCGACGGGCAGCGCCGAAACCAAGCGCCGCCAATCCAATCAGCGCCAGTGTAGAGGGTTCCGGGACGGTGGCTGTGGTGGTGCCCGAGATGCTCCAAGACACCAGCGTGTCGCCTTCATTGGGGAGGAGGGTGTCCAAGATGCTGAGTGTCCAGTTGCCGAGAAGCTCCTGACCGTCGAAGGCGCTCAGGAGCGAGAAGGCCTGGAACGTGCCCGTGCCACCGAGGGTCTGCGCGTCGTGAGGATTGAAGGCTTCGTCGTCGAAGGTGGCATCCAGTGGGGGATCGATGTGTGCGCTTGGTGCTTGGACGCCCAAGAAGTCGGCGCGGAACTGCACCACCGTGCCGAGCGGTGAAGTCAGGAAGAGATCGAAGTCCTCCATGTGGTCGCCGGTGATGTTCACGGAGACGTTCAGATCGGTGATGGTGCCGCCGATCAGCGACGTCAACTGAACGTTCGTAGCAGGGTTTGTATCAACGTTTCCAGCCCCAGGGCCGGAAATCAAAAAGGCAGCTGCCTGCGCGCCGGGCGCTGCGACGCCCATCGCGGCGGCGGCAACAATACCCAAGATCGACCATTTTAGTTCAGATATCATGAGCTCCTCCTTGTTGGATAGTTGTTTTAGTTAAAGCAATGCGTCGAAGCGCAATTTGCATGCCATTGGCGTAATACATTGATTGTGCATACTTCTTTGGCATTCTAAACATTTCGTCGACCAAGTTTGCAAAGTTTTCCGACGCCGATGCGCCGGGCCCCCGATTCTCCTGGTCGAGGTCAACACGCTGACGGGCAGACTTCAGGTCGCCACTACTTGCCTTTGAGGCGGCGCCCTTCGGGGCCAGGGTCAGTTTGGTTGCAACCCCGCCAACCTGTGGCGCCTGCTTCCGGGGCCCTCCTTTGGCTGACGATCCCTTGGGGGAGCTCTCCCTTGATCGCCTGCGGCGCTCATAACCAGGTGAGATGCCAGGAAGCTGCCGGTGGCCACCGTCGGCTGATGGCCGGTTAGCGATCGCCCAAACGCGGAGGGTCGCTTCGCAGCAAAGCGCCTCAGACCTCCGTCTGCTCAGCCATCTCCAGGGCATCGTCGACTTGGATCACCAGATACTGCACAGAGCTCTCCAACTTCGTATGGCCCAGCAGCAGTTGCACCGCCCTAAGGTTCTTCGTTAGATCAGGGCTGCCTTTGTGCGCCTGATGGAGTGCGTCCCATATGACCGCCGTTCGCGCTGGACGCGAGTGCATTTCGCCATGCCCTAAGCATCCCTGAGCACGTCGACTTGGTGCGGGGCATACCGGCATATAACCGAGAAGATCTATTTGCACTGCCGGCTGCAAGTGGTCAGATGATTTGGCCCGGCGTTATGCCAAAGGCAAGGCCTGTGGGAGAACTCGGACCTTTGCCGGCGCAATGGGCGTTATGGGTTTGAGGACGAGGCGCTGCGAGAACGTACAGCGTGCCCCAATACCAGCCGGGCAATTGTCGACGCCAAAGAGAAGGAAGCCTCTATCACCTAAGGGAGTGGAAGAATGAAATTGTCCGTGATCAATGTCTCATTGCTGGTGCTGTCGCTGGGAATCAGTTCTTTTTCGCATGCGGATGTCGCACCCGAGCTCAACGCCTACAGGGGAAAAACCGGAAGGTTCGAGTGCAACGCGCAGGAAACCAGTTCCGGCAAGGCGTTCAAGGCGTATGTAGAGAATGAAGTCGCGTACGACGGTCATACCTTCGTCGAACGTTACTATGAGGTCGCAAGCCCGGATCGTCCGCAAGCATGGAAGGCGATTTTCCTGATGTCCTACGATCCGCAAGCTCGCCGTTGGGTACGCAACGGCGTCGACAACGCGGGCCAGCGCAATGCCGCGACCTCTTCCGGTTGGAAAGGGGATACCTGGGTATGGGAGATGGACGGGGCGAACATTCCGGTCACGAAGAAGGGGCCCGACGCCTTCACGTTCGCCGTGGACGTGAAGGAGCAAGGCAAGCTCAAGCGCGTGGTCGAAGCGATGTGTAAGCGCATGTGACGCCGAAGCAGGCGGCCCGACTGGTAGCCGGGCCGTTCAAGACCACCCCTGCCACTTCGGATTCCACAGCGACCAGGCGGCAGTCCTGTCGCACGCGCGCTGATCGGCGCGTGCGCCGCTCCCATCAAGGAGTCGCCAGCCAGTACTCGCCGCGACTGCTAGGCCTGTTGTAACCGGTGGTGGGATCCGTATCGAACTCCGTGATCGAGTTCACGCTGCCACGGATCGTGGCGTACGGCCCGGTTCCACCGACGAATCGGTCGGTGGAGTACGACGTCCCGCGCCTGGACCCGGACGCCGTGACTTCGATGGTGCTGAGGAATACGGACTCGAGGTAGACCTTGCTTCCATCTTCCAGAACCCACGTCTCGTAGCCGCGGCCGGGGCCGCCACGCGCGCCGTAGTCCGTCATGCCTCTGAACCAAGTCTCCACCACCTTGGCCCCCATGATGGTCGGGTGGTCCTTGGTGTAGATGCGCCGGATTTCTACGATGCGAACCTTGTGGCCGGGGACGTCATCCACCTCGATGGAGTGGTCTTGCACGTATGTGCTGGTGTCGGGCGGAGCACTGTGGTGGTAGGAAAATCTCTGCTGACCATTCGCGGCGACACTCGCCAAGCCGAGAACCATGACGAGCAGACAGAGGCCCATCCGGGTCAACGACATCATCCTCATGGCCACCTCCTCGAAGAACGGGAACATGCAGGATCAGACACTGCTCGGACCTCAGAGCAGAGCGAAGTCTCTACCTGGATGCCGCTTGACCGAGCGGCACCGTAATCGTGTCACGGTCGCTCCCACCTGACCTTCCATACGGACCAGCCGGAATTGCTGTCGCCCGGGCCCACGCCGTTCTGCTGATACGTCCCCGAACCCGTGATGCCTTCGTATTTTCCGGTGCCGCGCGTGATGATCAGATCACCTAGTGCAGGACATTCGGTGCACTTCCAGTACATCGTGACCTTGTCCCCGTCGGCATCCGTCACCACGCAGTCGCCGCTGTTGTGTGTGACCGTGTCCTTCCTGAACTCACCAGAGAATGTGCACGATGCAGCGGCCGCATGGAGCAATCCCTGCCCGCCATCTCCGACAAACGGCCCCGACACGACGCCGCCCCAGATGACGTGATCCTTGTCCACTGCGATGTTCTGACCGCCCGAGTAATGCCACCCGAAGACGCCGGAGATCGTTCCGCTCGTCGGCACACTCTCGGCAGCACCGATCGACCCACTTATGGTCATCAGCAGGATCGATGTGACCATCCGCAAGTTGGTGTTCATTGGCTATCCTTGCCCGGAACCGGGAGCAGAGCCAATGTAATCCGATGCTGATTACCTATACAAGGTATAGAGGGGTATAGGCCCCGGATGATGGCAGCGGTGGCCTTGCAGATTGCCCAGCCGTGAACGTGGAACGATTCCCGACGTGGCAACCAGAAGCGCTATCGCCGTCCGTGGCGTTCGTGCGCCTCGTTCACGCGCAGCGGTTGCCCGTGGAAGTCCTTGCCGTTGAGCCCGTTGATGGCAGCGATCGAATGCGCCCTGCCAGGCATCTCGACGAAGCCGAAACCCTTCGACGCACCCGTGAACAGCTCGCGTTTGACCTCGGCGGATTTCACCTGCCCGAAGGCCTTGAAGGCCTCCATCAACTGTTCCTCGGTCACGTTCGGGGCGAGATTGCCGACGAAGATGTTCATGTAGTACTCCTTCTGCAGTTGATCGTCGATTCGCGTCAGCCGATGAGCCGGCGCGCCGTGGCGAACAGGTTGGCGAAGGGGCCGCGCTTGCTCCCCTCGGATGACTGGTTGCGCGGTTCCCGATTGCCGTCGGCCGCGCGCGCAGGTTGACCGGCATTCGCTGTGGAATCCGCACCGCGGTTGTCGCGCGCGCGATTGCCGTTCGGACGCCTGGACCTTCCCTGGGGCTGCCCCGGGGACTGCCCCTGCGGCTGGCCGCCGGCGGAGCGACGCTGACCACCGCTACCGCTCGCACGCTGTTGGCCGCCGTTTCCACCCGGGCGCCGCTGTCCGCTGCCGTCTGCGCGCGGCTCCTGACGCTGGTCGTCCTGGCGCTGGCGACTGCCCTCGGGTGAACGCGAACGCTGTCCGCCCTGTGCAGGCCGCTGCTGGTTGCCGCGCCGCGGCTGGCCCTGCCTCGGCCGCGCGGGCCGATCGTCCTGCTCGACAGGGGCGGCTGTACCTCGTGCCGACAACTCGAATCCCGGCTCGATGCGACGCTCGATCGGGCGCTTGATCAGCCGCTCGATCGCTGCCAGCAGCGAGTTCTCGTCCGGGCTGACCAGCGAGAGCGCCTCGCCCTCCGCGCCTGCGCGGCCGGTGCGGCCGATGCGGTGCACGTAGTCTTCCGACACGTGGGGCAGGTCGAAGTTGACCACGTGCGGCAGTTCCTCGATGTCCAGCCCGCGCGCGGCGATGTCGGTGGCGACCAGCACGCGCAGATCGCCGTTCTTGAAGTCCGCCAGCGTGCGGGTGCGATGTGACTGACTCTTGTTGCCGTGTATCGCGTCGGCGCTGATGCCGTCCCGCTCGAGCTGCTGGGCGAGACGATTGGCGCCGTGCTTGGTACGCGTGAACACGAGCACCTGCTTCCAGGCACCCGCGGTGATCAAGTGCGCGAGCAGTTCCCGCTTGCGCGCCTGGTCGACCGGGTACACGACCTGGCTGACCAGTTCGGAGGCAGCGTTGCGCGGCGCGACCTCGACCGTCACCGGATCCTGGAGGAAATCGTGGGCAAGCTCGCGGATCTCGGGCGCAAAGGTCGCCGAGAACAGCAGGTTCTGCCGTTCCTTGGGCAGGAGCGCGAGGATGCGGCGAATGTCGCGGATGAAGCCCATATCCAGCATGCGATCCGCCTCGTCCAGGACGAGGATCTCGATGCGACTCAAGTCCACGGTTTTCTGCTGGACGTGGTCGAGCAATCGCCCCGGCGTGGCAACGAGGATCTCGACACCGCGGCGCAGCGCCTGCACCTGCGGCTGGATGCCCACGCCGCCGAACACCACGGTCGACTGCACGTTCAGGTTCGCGCCGTAGGCCTTGACGCTCTCCTCGACCTGCGCGGCGAGTTCACGCGTAGGGGTCAGGATCAGGCAACGCGGCGGACGACGGCCATCGGGTGAGCCCTTGGTCTTGATCGTGCGCAGCCGCTGCAGCAGCGGCAGCACGAAGCCGGCGGTCTTGCCGGTGCCGGTCTGTGCAGCGGCGAGCAGGTCGCGGCCTTCGAGGACCGGGGGAATGGCTTTCAGTTGGATAGGGGTGGGCTGGGTGTAGCCTTGTGCTTCGACAGCACTCAGCAGCTCGGCCATCAGGCCGAGATCGGCAAAACGCGGATCGATGATGATCTCCTGGATCGGCCTGCGGCAGGCACGAGGGCCCGCAGAACCGGTTCAGGCAGATGATGGTGAGAGAGTAGATAAAGTCGGGGTAGTTCGAGAACAACCGCGATTGGGCGCGCTGCAACCGGATGAAGTAGCGCGAAGCCCAGGTGCGACTATACACGTGCGGCGAGCAAAAGTCTCGACTTCTCTTCAGTCGATTCCGGGATCATCGAACGCATAGAGACGACGTGCCCAGCGCACCTGCTGAGGGTCGATCCCGCCGCACGCCCCCGCGCTCGTCTGTCCTCATGGCGGGGTTGTGCATTGACGACTCGATCACCCCTCGTACCGGGCCTCTGCCAGCCCCTTGACCCCCGGCTCCAGCGCGAACAGCGCCCCGGCGAGCGGCTGCTTGTCCAGCTGCTCCGGGGTCAAGCGCTGGCGGGCCGTGGTGATGTAGAGCAGGTCCAGGTCGGACCCACGAACTGAACGCTGGTGGGTTGTGTGACGGGCAGTTCGATCGTGCGCACCACGCGTCCGTCGGGCGCGATGCGCACCACGCGTGCGCCGCCGTAGTAGGCGCACCAGACGAAGCCCTCGGCAT
>JAEZCG010000212.1 GCA_023430065.1 Pseudomonadota bacterium
GGCGCTGCGCGCGGCGCTCGCGCGAGGCGACCGTGCTGCTGCCGCGCGGCAGGCACGGGCGCTGGCGCGCACGCTCTCCGAGGAAGGAGCGGCAGCGCCTTCCGCGCCACCTGAGGAGAAGCTGAACGCGGAGGTCGCGGCATCCATCCTCGAGCGCCTGCAGGAACTGCTGCGCGAGGAGAACGAGTCGCCGCAGGCGCAGGTCAAGACCGCCGACACGATCGGATCCGCCGCCCGGCTCAGCCGCCAGCTGCGACAAGAGATGCAATCCGCCCACGAACCCGAGCCGGCGGCGACGGAACGTTCGGCCGGCGAACCCGAACTCGATCGCCACATCCGCGCCATCGCACGCAACAATCCGGATGGCCGCAACGTCGTGCCGGGCGAGGGCGAGGAGGAGGCGCGCGGCGGCAACGTGCGGCAGAGCGACGGGGCGATGGGCAGACGGGTGGGACAGAGCCGCGCCGGTGCCGGAGAAGGCGACCAGGATGCCAACGCCAACCCCGAGGGCAGCAAGCAAGCCACTGACGTGCTCGGCCAGCGCACGCAACGGCTGCACACGCCGCGACAGCAGATCCGCGTCGAGCACGAGGAGGCGCAGGCGGACACCGACGGCAAGGAGGACGAGCGCTTCGTCCTGACCCAGTGGGAGAGCGCCCAGCGCGATTACGTCGGCGTCGAGGCCAGTGCGCGGCGCGGTCCCGAGACACGCTCCGAACACCACGAGACGCCGCTGGCGTATCGCGATGCGGTGCGCCACTACTCGCTCTCGCAGCACCGGTACGACGCTGCGCAGCGCCCACCGGCCAAGGAATGACGCACAAGTGCCGCGGTCGGTGAGTGCATGAGCGCAACGGTCATGTGGTTGCTGGCAGCCGTGGCGAGCGCGGTCGTGGTCGCGCTGCACCTGCTGCGTCGGCCGGCCCGGCGGGTCGCCCTGCCGTCGGTGCTGTTGTGGGCACGGGCGTTGGAGCACGCCCCGCGGCTGCGCGCGCCCTGGCGGCGCTGGCTGGCGCTCGCGCTCGCGCTCGCCATCGCCTGGGCGCTGCTGCTCGGGCTAGCCGGACCGGGCATCCTTTCGGGTAGCGACGGCACACGCGTCGCGCTCGTGATCGACACCTCGCCTTCGATGGCCGCGCGCATGCGCGACGGCGGCACGCGGCTGACGCACGCACGCGCCAAAGCCACGGCGCTGATCGATGGACTGTCGCCCGGAACGCAGGTCGCGCTCCTCGATACCACGGGCACACTCGTGCCCACCGGCTTCGTGACGCCGCGCGAGGCGCGCGCCGCGCTGGCGGGCCTCGAGACGAGCGGCTTCGGCCCTGCCGCCATGCCACCGCTGCCCGATCGCGCCGCCGCTTCCGTGCACGTACTCACCGACGGCGTTGCGGTGGCCGTGGATGCCTGCAACGTCGTCGTGCACGGCATCTTCGAGCCGGTCGACAGCGCCGCCATAACCGCCTTTGACGTGCGTAGGCATCCGCAGCAACCCACCCGCGTCGAGGCGCTCGTCCAGGTGCTCAATGCCTCGCCGCGGCGCCAACGCGTGCAGCTCATCCTGCGCGGCAACGACGGCTATCGGGTGGACCAGGCGATCGAACTGCAGGCCGGCGAGAGCGTGGACGTCACCGTGGACGTGAGCGCCTATCCGGGCGGCATTCTCGCTGCCGCGGCAGCGATCGAGCAGGATGGCTACCCGGCGGACGACATCGCCTATGCGGTGGTGCCCTCGCACGCGCCGCTGCGCGTGCTGCTGGTGAGTGCCGGCAATCCGGGTCTGCGCGATGCATTGCGCAGCCTGCCAGGCATCGCCCTCACCGTGCGCGCGTCCGACCGGTTCGACGCGTCCGATCGGTTCGACGCGCCCGATCGGTTCGATGCGATAGTGTTGGACCGCCTCGCGCCAGCCACGGCACCCTCCGCTCCCATGCTTCTGATGCGTCCGCCCGACGTCGAGTGGCTGGGGCTGTCAGCCACGCGCGCGGCCGGTCGGCTCACGCTGCATCCCGCCCTCGCGCACTCGGCGGTGGTCGGCGTGCCATGGGACGTCGCGCCACTGCGAGCGCTGTGGCAGATGCGCGCGCCCGAGGAAGCGTCGGTGCTGGTTCGAACCGCAGGCGATGCGCCGGCGATCGTGGCATTGCGCGAACCGGTGCGCGCGCTCGCGACCGGATTCGCCTGGAGCGACGCGCCCCCGACGCTGCAGGCGAACCTGCCGGTCTTCCTCGGCAGCGCGCTGCGCTGGCTGATCGATGCGCAGGAGACGATACAGGTGGCGCCCGGCCCGGTGCGCCTGCCGTATGCGGATGCCAGCGTCGTGGATGGCGACGGTGCAGCGGTCGCGGTCCGCGCCACGACCGATGGATCGATGTTCGATGCCCCGAAACCGGATGTCTACACGGCGCGCACCGCCGATCGCACGCTGCAAGTCGTGGTGCAGCCGGCAGGTCCAGCGCGCGCCATGGTCAATCGCTCCGCGCTCGCCGCCGCGCCGGAGACGGCAAAGCCCGCCGTTGCGCAGGGGCTGCGGCCCGGCGCCTGGCTCGTGCTGCTGTGCGTCGTCTGCGTCCTGCTCGTGCTCGACTGGGCCCTGCACGCACGCCGCGTGACGGGCTGAGCGATGCGCATCGAGGCGCTCTGGCCACTGTGGCTCCTGATTGCGCTGCCCCTGACATGGTGGCTCGCATGGCGCCATCGCAGCCTGCACGCACGGGGCCGCCTGGGGGCGGCGTGCCTGCTGCGCAGCCTTGCCCTAGGACTCGTCGTCCTCGCCCTCATGCGTCCCGCCGTGCTGCATCGCGTGGACGCCGTGTCCGTCGTCTACGCGCTCGATGTTTCGCACAGCGTGCGGGCTCGGGACATCGACACGGCGCTGCGGTGGATCGATGCGGTGAACGCGCGGCAGCGCCCGGCAGCGATGCGCATCGTCGCATTCGCGGACCGCGCCCGCATCCTGGAGACCACCACGCAGGCACGCAATCTGGCGCTCGCCAGCGGGAATGCGCGGCAGACACAGAACATCGACCCATCGGCCAGCGACCTGGAGCAGGCGCTGCGCACGGCGCTCTACGCCTTCTCGGCCGCGCACGCGAAGCGGCTGGTGCTCATCACCGATGCCAGCCAGACACGCGGCGATGCCTGGCGTGCACTCCCCGCACTGCGCGCCGCGGGCGTGCGCGTCTACGCGCTGCCGGTCTCGCCCGCCGGCATCCCGGACGCGTGGATCGAGACGATCGAGTTGCCGGCCCGCCTGCGCGCCCACGAACCGACCGAAACGACGCTGCGCGTATTCGCCCGCGGACCGATGCGTGCCCGCGTGTCCCTTACAGTCGCGGACGCGGTACCGCTGACACGCGACGTGACGCTGGACGCGGGCAGCAACGCGCTCCGGGTCGAACTTCGCATTCCCCGCACCGGCGCGACGACGCTGACCGCACGCGTGGATGCCGAGGGCGACGAAATCGCAGACAACGACACGCTGCGCGTCGGCGCCTGGGTGGAACGTCCCGTTCGCGCGCTGCTGGTCGAGGGCGGCAGCACGTCCGCACCCTACCTGACCGATGCGCTGCGCGCACACGGCATCGACGTGCGCGCCGTCCCGCCTGAACGCCTGGCATCGAGCCTGGACGACGCGGATACCGTCGTGCTCAGCGA
>JAEZCG010000022.1 GCA_023430065.1 Pseudomonadota bacterium
GGTGAACCGCGGGGAGAAGCTGCCGGGCCTGTATCCGATGAACGCGGAGACGAAGGCGCGGTACGAGGCGGAGATGGCGAAGAAGACGTAGCCATCGGGAACACGGCCCGTCGCTCGGCGATCGAAGGATTCGCATCCTTCCCTGGCTTACGATCGATTGCACAATGCGCAACCAACATGGAGGTATGACCATGCAGCGGATCATGCTACGCAGAGGAGTCCTTGCAATTCTTGCCATTGCCCTCTTCGGGTTGATGTCCCAGGGCGTGCGTGCGCATCATGGTTGGGGCTGGGCGACGGACGAGGAGTTCGAGATCAGCGGCAAGATCGTGAACGTGCGCCTCGGCAATCCGCACGGCGAAGTCACCATCGACGCCAACGGCGAGAAGTGGGTGGTCGAGGTGGGCCAGCCCTGGCGCAACGAACGGGCGGGCTTGACCGATGACATATTCAGCATCGGTCGCATGATCACGGTACACGGCCATCGTTCGGCGAAGAAGGGCGAGCGCCTGGTCAAGGCCGAGCGCGTGGTCATCGACGGCAAGAGCCACAACCTCTACCCCGACCGGGAGTCCTGACCGGCCCGGCCGGGATGCTCGACCAATGGCTGGCGGCGCTCGAGGCAACCGAGCTCGCCCGTTCGCTGCGCGACTCGGTATGGAGCTACCCGCTCGTCAACGCCGGGCATATCGTCGGCGTCGCCCTCCTGGTCGGCTCCATCGTTCCGCTCGACCTGCGGCTGCTCGGCGCCTGGCGGGCGCAGGCGCTGATGCCGCTCTGGCACGTCCTGACGCGTACCGCGGCCGTCGGCCTCGGGTTGGCGGTCGTCTTCGGCGCACTGCTGTTCGCAACGCGTGCCACCGAGTACGCGGCCTCGCCCTACTTCCTGGCCAAGATGGGCGTGGTGCTCGCAGCCGTCATCAATGCCCTGGCCCTGCGCCTCGCGTTTCCTCGTGACAGGTTGGAAGAGAAGGCGGGGGTAGCGCTTCGGTGGCGCGTGCGGGGTGCGGCCGGGTTTTCCCTGATTGCCTGGCTGGTTGCGCTCACCCTGGGGAGGCTGGTCGGGTACTTCTGAGCGTGCTCCGACGACCCGATGCGTAGAAGGAAGCTTACGAGCGCCGTTCGATCGCGACCGTCTCGCGCTTCTCCACCCGCAATGCAAGCGCCGCCGCCGCGGCAGCGTGCACGACCTGCATCGCGGCGACGTAGCCGAAGGTCAGGGCGGGCCCGAGCGTGATGCCGGCGCCCGGGTAGTTGCCGCCCATGATGCTCGCGGCGTCGTTGCCGACCGCGTAGAGGCCTTTGATGGGCTTGCCCTCCACGTCGAGAACGCGCGTGCATTCATCCGTGACGAGGCCTGCGAAGGTGCCGATGTCGCCGATGACCATACGGATTGCGTAGAACGGTGCGCGCTCCAGCGGCGCCACGCAAGGATTGGGTTGCACCAGCGCATCGCCCTGGTAGCGGTTGTAGGCCTTGCTGCCTTTTCCGAACGCCGGATCCTCACCGTTGCGTGCAGCTATATTGAACTCGCGAATCGTCTCCTCCAGCACTGTTGGTTCGAGTCCGATCTGGCGAGCGAGCTCCGCCACGGTGGTTCCCCGCTTGAGGTAGCCGCTGCGCAGGTGGCGCCCGATGGGCAGCGGAGCGGGGGCGACGCATCCCAACCCGTAGCTGCGCAGCGCCCTGTGATCGCACAGCAGCCACGCGAAGATCTCGGGCTCGTCCTTGCACGCGTTGACCATCGCCTGCACGAAGTCGTGGTAGGAGTTGCCCTCGTTGGTGAAGCGCCTGCCCTGCGGCGTGACGGCAATGACGCCGGGTTTGGCGCGATCGATGAAGTGCGGCATGACTCCTTTCGTGCCGTCCTTGCGGGTGGTCACCGACGCCGGTACCCAGGCGGCCGCGTGAGGAATCGTCGGGTCGACACGGCCCCCGATCGATTCCGCCAGGCGCAGGCCGTCGCCGGTGTTCGCCTGCGGGGACGGGGAGAAGTGCTCTTTGCCGGTGGGTGCGTGCGGGAACAGCTGCTTGCGCCGTTCGATGTCGTGCGGAAACCCACCGCAGGCGAGCACGACGCCGTGCTTGGCGCGAACGAACAGGAGCTTGCCTTCATGCTCGACGATCGCGCCTGCGACACCGTCACGCTCGGTGACCAGCTTGCGCACCGGCGATGACAGCCAGACCTCGACCTTGCGATCCATGGCGGCTTTCGCCAGGCGGCCGGCCAACGCGTTGCCGTTGGTGAGCGTCATGCCGCGACCATGCAGCAGGACGTCGAGCAAGTGGCGGCTCAATCGCTTCGTGACGTACACGAAGGAAGTGAGCGACTTGAAGGCCTTCATGAAATGGCGGATCTCCGGTCCGGAGCCGAGCATCATCCCGAATACCGTGAGCTCGGGCAGCGGCGGGGCGAGATGCTTGATGCGATCGCCCAGCTGGCGGCCATCGAACGGGCGGGTGACCATCGACCGCCCGCCCGGTTGTCCGCCTGCTTCCTCCGCGTGATAGTCGGGGAACACGGCGGGCATGTCGAACTGCACGCAGGTGTGGCGGGTGAAGAAGTCGATTGCCTTCGGGCCGTTCTCGAGGAAGGCGTCGACGCGCTTCTCGTCGAAATGCGTCGTCGTCTCGTGCTTCAGATAGGTCTTCGCGGCGCCGGGCGGCTCGTGGAGACCTTGCTCGGTGGCGAGCCGCGTCCCGGGGATCCAGAGCCACCCGCCGGAGCGGGCGGTGGTCCCCCCGAAAAGCGGCGCCTTCTCGACGACGAGAACCTTCAGTCCGTTATGCGCCGCGGTGACCGCCGCCGACATTCCGGATGCACCCGTCCCCGCAACGAGTACGTCGAATTCGATCTGTTCGGTGGCCATCAGTCGCCTTGGTGGTCGGTACGCGCATGCTACCGCGCATCGCACGGTAGGCGCAGGACCCATCGCACGTCTTCTTCGCCAGAGACGCTGAACTCCTATTCACGCCTTCGCCGTCTTCCACCTCCCGCGCGAGAACAGCCACAGCGTGAACAGGCCGACCGAGGTCTCCGAGATGAACACGCCCCAGAACACGCCCGAATGCTGCCAGCCGAGACCGATTGCGAGCAGCCACGACAGCGGAATCTGGATCAGCCAGAAGAACACGACGTTGATCCACGTCGGCGTGACGGTGTCGCCGGCGCCATTGAATGCCTGCACCGACACCATCCACCAGCCGTAGACGAACAGCGAGTAGGATAGGATGCGAAGCCACTCGGCGCCGGTGGCGATCACCGCGGGGTCGTCGGTGAAGATGCTCATCAACTCCGCCGGCAGCAGAAAGAAGGCCACCGATACGGCAAGCAGATACACCATGTTATAGGCCCCGATCCTCCATACCGAGGCCTCGGCGCGCGCAGGCTGCTGCGCGCCCAGGTTCTGGCCGACCAGGGTCGCAGCCGCGTTGGACATGCCCCACGCAGGCATCATCGTGAACATCATGATGCGGATCGCGATGGTCGCACCCGCCACGGCCTCGCTGCCGATGCTGGCGAGGATGCGCATGAGGAAGATCCACGAGGTCATCGCGACGATCATCTGGCCGATGCCGCCGAGCGAGGTGCGCACGATGTTCCAGAGATACTTGGCGTGCCACACGATCTGCGAGGGCAGGACAGCCAGGTGCTGCCCGCCGCGGAACAGGATATACAGCTGCAGCAGCACGCCAGCGCCGCGCCCGATCGTCGTGGCGATCGCAGCGCCCTCGATGCCGAGCGCCGGCACCGGCCCGAAGCCGAAGATCAGGATCGGATCGAGCACGATATTCAGTCCGTTGGCGAGCCACAGCACGCGCATCGCGGCGGCGGCGTCTCCGGCACCGCGGAAGACCGCGTTGATGGTGAACAGCAGCATGATCACTGCGCTGCTGCCGAGCGTCCATTGCATGTACGGATAGCCATGCTCGAGCGTCCAGGCATCGCCACCCATGAGACGCAGGAGGTCTTGCGCGAACACGATCCCGGCGACCGAAAAGGGCAGCGACACGATCAGGGCGATCCAGATCGCCTGCACCGCGGTGATGGCCGCGGCCGCGCGCTCGCCTTCGCCCACGCGCCGCGCGACGACCGCCGTCACGCCCATCGCGAGCCCCATGGCTACCGCGTAGATCAGGAACAGCAGCGTCTCGGTCAGACCGACGGTGGCGACCGCGGAAGAGCCGAGCTTGCCGACGAAGAAAATGTCGACCACCGCGAAGGTCGATTCGAGCACGAGCTCGAGCACCATCGGCACGGCGAGCAGGAACACCGCACGGCGCAACGGGATCTTGGTGTAGTCGGCATTCGTGCCGCGGATCGCGTCGCGCAGCTCGGTCCAGACGGATCGCCGGTTATCCGGAGGAGAGGGGCGGCGCTGGGGACTTGGGTCGGTGACGGACATGGTGGCTGAAGGGGTCAGGTCTTGCCTTTTGCTCGATGCCCGACGATGGGCAAAACACAAGACCTGACCCCGCCGATACGACCAAAGACAAGACCCGACCCCGCCGGGTGATCCCTTCTAGCAAAAGCCAAGACCTGGCCCAACGAGACGCAAAAGGCAAGACCTGACCCCGAGTTACCGGCTGACCCCGAGTTACCGGGTTACATGCTCCTTCGGTACTGCCCGCCCACCTCGAACAGCGCATGGGTGATCTGTCCCAGCGAACAGACGCGCACGGCGTCCATCAGCACCTCGAACACGTTGCCGTTGTCGATCACCGCCTGCTGCAGGCGCTTGAGCATCGGGCCCGAGGCCGCCTGGTTGCGCGTGTGGAAGTCCTTTAGCCGCTTGAGCTGCGACTGCTTCTCCTCGTCGGTCGAGCGGATCAGCTCGAGCGTCTCCGGCACGGCATCGCCGTGCGGGTTGCGGAACGTATTGACGCCGATGATGGGATACGAGCCGTCGTGCTTCTTGTGCTCGTAGTACATCGACTCCTCCTGAATCTTGCCGCGCTGGTAGCCCAGCTCCATTGCGCCGAGCACCCCGCCGCGCTCGGAGATGGCCTCGAACTCCTTGAGCACGGCCTCCTCGACCAGGTCGGTCAGCTCCTCGATGATGAAGCTCCCCTGATTGGGATTCTCGTTCTTCGCCAGCCCCCACTCGCGGTTGATGATGAGCTGGATCGCCATCGCGCGGCGCACCGATTCCTCGGTGGGCGTGGTGATCGCCTCGTCGTAGGCGTTGGTGTGCAGCGAGTTGGCGTTGTCGTAGGTGGCGATCAGCGCCTGCAGGGTGGTGCGGATGTCGTTGAAGTCGATCTCCTGCGCGTGCAGCGAGCGCCCGGAGGTCTGGCAGTGGTACTTGAGCTTCTGGCTGCGCTCGTTCGCGCCGTAGCGGTTCTTCATCGCCACCGCCCAGATGCGCCGTGCCACGCGGCCGATCACGCTGTACTCCGGGTCCATGCCGTTGCTGAAGAAGAACGACAGGTTCGGCGCGAAGTCGTCGATGTGCATGCCGCGCGCCAGATAGGCCTCGACGAAGGTGAAGCCGTTCGACAGGGTAAAGGCGAGCTGGCTGATCGGGTTCGCGCCGGCCTCGGCGATGTGATAGCCGGAGATCGACACCGAGTAGAAGTTGCGCACGTTGTGGTGGACGAAGTACTCCTGGATGTCGCCCATCACTTTCAGGCTGAA
>JAEZCG010000040.1 GCA_023430065.1 Pseudomonadota bacterium
GGACGGAGGCGAGCGGCCCGCGCGCATGGCGACGCTCGGCCTCGCGCGCGGCGCCCGCGCGCAACAGCAGCGAGGCGAGCGTGGGCACGAGCGTGCGCGACAGCACGTAGGAGGCGATCATGGCGAACACCACCGACAGCGCGAGAGGCGTGAAGACGTAGGCGGCCACGTCGGTGAGCAGGAACACCGGCGTGAACACGATGCAGATGCACAGGGTGGAGACGAATTCCGGAAAGGCCACCTGGCGCGCGCTGTCCAGGATGGCCTGGTCGAGCGGCTTGCCCAGATCGAGGTTGCGATTGATGTTTTCGATCTCCACCAGCGCGTTGTCCACCAGAATCCCGATGGCGAGCGCGAGACCTCCCAGGCTCATCAGGTTGAAGGTGTGACCGGTCGCCTGCAGGCCGGCGATGGAGCACAGCAGGGCGAGCGGGATCGAGGTGAGCACGATCAGGGTGGAGCGCCACGAGCCCAGAAACAGCAGTACGACGGTGGCCACCAGCAGTCCGACCAGGAGCGCCTCCTTGACCACCGCATCGATCGCGGCGCGCACGAACACCGACTGGTCGAACAGCGGCTCGATGGTCAGGCCCGGAGGCGCCGCGGCGCGGATCTCGGACAGCTTCGCCATGACCTGGTCGATCACATCCACCGTGGACGTTCCACCCAGCTTGATGATGGACACCATCACGGCGTTCTGACCGTTCAGGCGCGCCATGTTGGTCTGCACGGCGGAGCCGTCGCGCACGCTCGCCACGTCGCGCAGCAGGATGACGCGTCCGTTGACCTCGCGGATGGGCAGGTGCTCGAACGCGTCCACCTGCTCGGGGCTGGCGTTCATGGTGATCTGCATTTCGCGCTCCGGCTCGCGGACCACGCCTGTGGGCAGCGCCAGGTTCTGCGCCGACACCGCCCGCGCCACGTCCGCCGCCGACAGGCCATAGGTCTGCAGCGCCTCGGGATGCATGTCGATCATGACCTGGCGCGCGGCACCGCCGTAGGGGAGCGACAGGCGCAGACCGGGGATGGTCTGGATCTGCCCGCGCAGCTGGATGCGCGCGTAGTCGAACAGCTGCGCCTCCGCCATGCTGTCGGAGGACAGCGCGAGCTGCAGGATCGGCGCGCTCGAGCGGCTGTAGCGCACCATCAGCGGGGGCTGGGTGCCGGGCGGCATGCGCCGCAGGATGGTCTGCGACACCGCCACGACCTGGGACTGCGCGACGTCGATCTCGACGTGCGGCTGGAAGTCGATCTTGATCACCGCGATGCCGTTGGCGGTGTCGGAGCGCACCTCACGGATGTCGTCGACGTTGTTGAGCAACGCCAGTTCGCTGAACGAGGTGATCCGGTTGGTCATCTCGCGCGCATCCAGGCCCTGGTAGATCCACACCACGTTCACGGTGGGGATGTCCACCGAGGGCAGGATGTCGGTGGACATGCGGCGCGCGGACATCAGCCCGAGCAGCACGATGAGGATCGCCAGCACCGCGATGGTGTAGCGGCGCCGCAGCGCATACGCGACGATCCACATCTAGGAAGGACTCCGGGCAGGTGTGCTGGGATGAGCCGCGATTGGACCGGAGGCCCGGCATCCGGTTCGCGCAACAACCGAGGGGCAGTCCCCCTCGGCGCTCATGGGAGCTGGATCTTCCCGCCGCCCCCCAGTCCTCCGCCGGGCCGGCCGCCGCCTGGCAGGCCGCCGGCGCCGCCACGCGGGATCACGATGGACGAGGCCGCCTGCCGGCGCATGTCCTCGAGCTCGCGCACCGCGCGCTCGACCGCCTCTTTCGCTGCCGATGCATAGCCGTCCACCGCCTCGGCCAGCGTCGTGGCCGCAATTTCGAAGCTCAGCGGCAGCGCGCCCATGTTCGTATAGATCTGCGCCTCGCCCACGTACACCGTCTTGCGCTGCGCATCCGTGCTCCCGTCGGCCTTGATCGGACTGAGCACGCGCAGCGTCCCCACGCGCCGGTCGGTCACGATCTCCTCGCGATACAGGTCGTTGGGATCCATCGTCGGATCGGGCATGCGCTCCTCGGGTCGTTCCGCCATGACGTGCTCCGTTGCATTCAGAAGATACCCGGAAAGGGTAGCAGAGAACCCGCATCGCCGAGGATGGGTGGCCACGGGTAGACTCTGCGCATGTCCTGCCCGATCGACCGGCATCGCGTCTGAGCGCCATGCGAGCCGGCCTGCGCCCGTTCCTGCCCCTGCTGCACTACCTGCGGCCGCATCGCGCACGCCTGCTGCTAGCCGCCATCGCGCTGGTGGTGGCCGCCGGCGCCTTCCTGGTGGTGGGGCAGGGTCTGCGCCATGCCATCGACGCCGGCTTCGGCGCGCGCGATGCCGATGCGCTCGACCGCGCGCTGGTGCTTCTGCTCGTCGTAGTCGGAGTCATGAGTGCGGCCACCTTCGCGCGCTACTACCTGGTGTCGTGGATCGGAGAGCGCGTGGTGGCGAACCTGCGCCGCGACCTGTTCGAGCATCTGTTGCGCCTGTCGCCGGCGTTCTTCGAGGAGTCCCGCACCGGAGACGTGATCTCGCGCCTGACCGCCGACACTGCGCTGCTCGAGCAGGTGGCCGGCAGCAGCGTATCGATGGCGCTGCGCAACCTCATCATGGGCATCGGTGCGTTGGTCATGCTGATGCTCACCAGCGCGAAGCTCACCTTGCTGGTATTGCTGGGTGTGCCGCTGGTGATCGTGCCGGTCGCGCTGTTCGGCCGCCGCGTGCGCCGCCTGTCGCGCGCCAGCCAGGATCGCGTGGCGGACCTCGGCGCGCACGTCGACGAGTCGCTGCACGAGATCCGCACGCTCCAGGCCTACGGCCACGAGGCTGCCGACCGGGACCGGTTCGGAGCCTACATCGAAGCCTCCTTCCGGACCGCCCTGCGCCGGATCCGCCAGCGCGCCGCCCTGATCGCCGCGGTGGTCCTGCTGGTCTTCGGCGGCGTCGCCGTCATCCTGTGGATCGGCGGGCACGACGTGCTGGCCGGGCACATGAGCGCGGGCGACCTGTCGGCGTTCGTATTCTATTCCGCGCTGGTGGCCGGCTCTGCCGGCGCTTTGAGTGAAGTGATCGGCGACCTGCAGCGCGGCGCCGGCGCCCCGCTGCAGGTCGCCGATCACTGCACTCAACGCGCCGGCAGAGCCGGCCACCAGCGCGGAATAGAATACGAACGCCGACAGGTCGCCCGCGCTCATGTGCCCGGCCAGCACGTCGTGCCCGCCGA
>JAEZCG010000083.1 GCA_023430065.1 Pseudomonadota bacterium
GAAGATGCCGAAGTGGCCGCACTTGGGTGCGGTGAACTGCTGCTTCTTCGATTTCGGGATGCTGGAACACAGGTCGTGCGCCGCCTGCGTCTGGCCTTCGCCGGAAATATCGTCGAGCTCGCCTTCGATGGTGAACAGCGCGACATTCTTGATGTCCTGCGGACGCACCAGCTTGCCTTCCACTTCCCACGTACCGCGCGGCAGACTGAATTCCTGGAACACCGTCTTGATGGTTTCGAGGTAGTACTCGGCCGGCATGTCGAGCACCGCGTTGTATTCGTCGTAGAAGCGCCGGTGCGATTCCGCGCTGTCTCCGTCGCCGACCACGAGATGGTTGAAGAAGTCGCGATGTGCCTGGATGTGGCGGTCGGCATTCATCGCGATGAACGACAGGTGTTGCAGGAAGCCGGGATACACGCGTCGCATGAATCCCGGGTAGTTGAACGGTACCCGATAGATGACCTTGTCCTCGAACCACGAATGCGGTCGACCCATGGCCAGCTCGTTGACGACGGTGGGACTGCGGCGCGTGTCGATCGGTCCGCCCATCATCACCGCCACGCTCGGCGTACAGGGATCGTTCTCCTGGGCGAGCAGGGAGATGGCCGCCATCACCGGGACGGTCGGCTGACACACCGATACCGTGGCGATGCCAGGCCCGAGCAGGCGGATGAAGCGCTTGCAGTACTCCACGTAGTCGTCGAGGTGGAAGGGACCATCGGACAACGGCACCATGCGCGCATCGACCCAGTCGGTGATGTAGACGTCGAAGTCGCGCAGCATGGTGCGCACGGTATCGCGCAGCAACGTGGCGTGATGGCCGGACAGCGGCGCGAAGATCAGCACCTTCCGGCCGGGATCGGGCATTTCCTTACGGAAACGCAGCAGGTGGCAGAACGGCTCGTCATGCACACGTTCAATGGCCACCGCGACATCCCGTCCGCCCGAACTGACGTGCGTGATGTTCCACTGCGGCTTGTGGTAGGAGCGCATCAGCCGCCCCATCACCTCGCTGCTCGCGGCCACGTGACGGCTCACGGGCGTATAGGCCAGCGGGCTGTAGGGACTGGTGAACAGGCGGTGGCTGGTATCGATCCACGCCACCAGGGGAGCGGAAATGGTCTTCTGGAACTCGTGCAGCGCGTACAGCATCCCTGCCCTCCGTCAGCACTAACTTGCGAGCCACCTCCTCAGGCCCGCACGCCGCGCCGAACTTGCATTGGTAATACTTTTTCGTCCGCGATAGGCGAACGCACTGTAATCAGGCGGGTAACGACCCGTCAAGCCGTTTCGAGGCGCCGGTTTTCCCCGATGTCGCCGGGATGTGCCCAGCGCACATTCATCGCGCATCTCACGCGCTCATGCAGCGCAAGGGTCGTGCCCACGATTCAGCGCAGCGCGAGGGGTGCCTCGTCCAGTGCGGCCGCCTGCTCGCGCAGGGCGAGGATGTGGTCCTGCCAATAGCGCTGCGTGTTGAACCAGGGGAAGGCAGCCGGGAACGCGGGATCTCCCCAGCGCAGCGCCAGCCATCCTGCATAATGGATCATGCGCAGCGTGCGCAGCGCCTCGATCAGCCGCACCTCGCGCAGATCGAACTCCGCGAATTCCCAGTAGCCGTCGAGGACCCAGCGCAGCTGCTGCGCGCGCACCTCGCGCTCGCCCGACAGCAACATCCACAGGTCCTGCACGGCGGGGCCCATGCGCGCATCGTCCAGGTCCACGAAGTGCGGGCCATCGTCCGACCACAGCACGTTTCCGGGGTGGCAGTCGCCATGCAGGCGCAGGTGTGCGACCGGCCCGGTCTCGTCGAATGCGGCGCCGATGCGTGCGAGCAGCTGCGGCACCAGGCTCTCGTAGGCGGGACGCAGGTCTGCCGGGACGAAGCCGTGCTCGATGACGTACTCCATCGGTTGCTGGCCGAACGAACGGATATCCAACGTGGGCCGGTGCGCGAACGCACGCAATGCGCCGATGGCATGGATCCGTGCGATGAATCGACCCATCCAGGTGAGCGTGTCCTGCGACTCGAGTTCCGGCGCCCGTCCGCGTTGCCGCGGGTACAAGGCGAAGCGGAAACCGTCGAACTCGCACAGGGTGCGACCGCCCGATGAAAGCGGCGCGACCACCGGCAGCTCGGCCTGCGCGAGCGCGAGCGCGAACTCGTGTTCCTCGAGGATGGCCTCGTCGGACCAGCGCTGCGGGCGATAGAACTTGACGATGAGCGGCTGAGCGTCCTCGATGCCGACCTGATAGACGCGGTTCTCGAAACTGTTCAGCGCCAGCAGGCGGCCGTCGCTGCGCACGCCGGTGCTGTCCACCGCATCCAGGATGAGGTCGGGCGTGAGGCGCTCGTAGGGATGTGCCGTAGTAGCGTGTTCTGGATCCATTACGGCATTCTAAGCGCTGGCGCACGGCCGTCCGGGCCTCACGCACGCATTCTGGCATGCTTGCGCGCATCCGCCCGCTCCAGGAGCCTCGACATGCCCGTTACCATCGCCCGCGCCCTGGCGCTCGCTCTGAGCGTCGGCGTCGTTCTTCCCGACGCAGCGGCTGCCGCGCCCTGTTCGGCAGCCGGAGCGCAGGCGCGACGCCTGGAGAGCGAGAGCTACGCCATCGCTTCCGATACGCCGGGAATCTCCTTGCACGTGCGCAACAAGCGTCCGGCCGATCTCAAGACCTTCTCCGCGCAGCGCACGCTGCTCTACGTGCACGGCGCGACCTACCCGTCGGAGACCGCCTTCGATCTGCCCCTCGACGGCATGTCCTGGATGGATTTCATCGCCTGCCACGGCTGGGACGTGTACCTGGTGGACCTGCGCGGTTACGGCCGCTCGACGCGCCCACCCGAGATGGCGCAGCCGGCGGACCAGAACCCTCCGATCGTCGACACGGCCGTCGCCGTGCGCGACGTCACCAGTGCCGTCGAGCACGTGCTCGCACGGCGCAAGCTTCAGCGGCTCAGCCTGCTCGGCTGGTCGTGGGGCACCTCGATCATGGGCACCTATGCGGCCGCGAACCCGGACAAGGTCCAGCGCCTGGTCCTGTACGCCCCGCTCTGGCTGCGGCAGACCCCGTCGCAGATCGGTGGCCCCGGCCCGCTGGGCGCCTACCGGCAGGTGAACCAGGAGCAGGCGCGCAAGCGCTGGCTGAACGGGGTGCCGGCCGACAAGCAGGCGGACCTGATTCCGGAAGGCTGGTTCCAGGCATGGGCCGATGCCACGTGGGCGACGGATCCGGACAGCCGAAAGTGGGATCCGCCCGTCCTGCGCGCACCCAATGGCGTGATCCAGGACGTGCGCGAGTACTGGGCGGCGCAGCGGCCCTACTACGATCCACGCGCCATTCGCGCCCCGACGCTGCTGATCCACGGCGAGTGGGACCAGGACACCCCCGGCTACATGGCGCAGGCGATCTTCGCCCTGCTCGAGAACGCGCCCTGGAAGCGCCTGGTGGTGATCGGCGAGGCGACGCACACCGTGATCATGGAGCGCAATCGCATGCAGCTGCTGCGCGAAGTGCAGCTGTTCCTGGACGAGCTCCCGCCGGCGAACCGCTGACCGGCAGGGCGTGACGAAGTCGCCGGCGCTCAGTGCGGCGCAGCGGTACCGGCGCGGAATCGCACGAGTTCGACCGGGTGCGGCTCCACGCGCAAGTTCTGGATGCGGCACTCTTCGAGCAGTTGCACCGCCTCGCGCAGGACGTCGTACCATTCCTCCGACGGATGCAGGCGGCGCACGTGCACGCACACGCGATCTTCGATGAACGGCGAGGCGAAGCGCAGTCCGAGCGACCCCTCGGTCAGGGCGGCGATGCCGACTTCGGGTTCACCAATCTCGCTGCGGAAGCGGCGCAGTTCGCGACTGACGAAGGCCTGCACGCCCAGCTCTTCGGCAGCGACGCATCCGGCCGCCTGCGCCTGCAGGAGCGATGCCGGCGGACGCGGAATGGCCACCACGCTGGCACCGTCGGATTTCAGCTGCGCGGACAACTCGCGCGTGAACGGCAATCCCCAGGTGGCGATGGCCGAGGCGGTCTCCAGGAACGTCGGGGCGTCTGCTGGCGCCACCGCAGCACCCATCAGGAAGCGCAGGTGCACCCGCTCCTCCCCGCCGGCCACGTCCAGATCCTCAGGTGGAAGCTCCGACCATCCGCCATCGAGGGACGCACCGTCCGAGGCGAGCGCGACCGCCCGCACCGTTGCCCAGGGCAATGCGGCGAGCGCGTCCGGCCCGCACATGGCATTGCTCAATCCGAAGTTCATCACCGGCCCGAGCGCCCGGTTCTCGCGCAGCACCGCGCACAGTCGCTGCACATCGGGCAGGGCGGCAGAGAGGTGAGCGCCGGCACGCCCGCCCGCAAGGATCGCGATCGGAATGGCGAACAGGCGCGCCGCCACCGCGCCCGGTACGGGATCCATCGCCCGGTCGAGCGCCGCGGCCATCGTCCGCCACACGCCCGGGGACGGCGCGCCGGCGAGCGCCGCGCGAAGCGCAGCCTCCTGTCCCGCATCCAGCGCATCGGCATAGCGACGCACCAGTCCGGCGAGGTGCTCCCCGGCCAGGCAGGCGTGCGCTGCGGAAGACGGCGCCGGCAACGCCAGCGCCGCTTCCACGAAGGGATCGGCATTCGGTGCTGCAAAGCAGCGAGGATCGGGGGGCAGGTTCATGCGCAACGCACCAGAGTCGGGGCTGAAGAGGAGCGGGCGCGCGCGTCAACTATCCCTTGACAGACCTGCCCGAGCGCGCGAAATATGCCGTTCCGGCACGCAACGTCTCAGTTCGCTGTCCTGACGTGCAAAGCCCGACGCGGCGTGAATCCGGCTTTATAGCAGATCAACACGTGGGGGAGTCACTCATGAGTGAAAGACCAGCAGGTTGGTTGTCGGACAAGGAACTCGAAGAAGTTCTACCCGCGGACAAGGCAGCATTCCGCTCGCCCGTCCCGACGCAGATCGTGTCCAACGGCGAATACAATCCGCCGCCTCAGACCGAAGCGCAACGCAAGGTCGAAGCGCTGATCAAGGAATACAGCGACAAGTACGCGAAGCATCAGGGCGTGGACCGTCGCGTGTTCCTGAAGTCGGCATCCGGCTTCGCCGCCGCCTTCCTCGCGATGAACCAGGTGTTCGGTCCGGTGTGGGACGTGAGCGAGGCCGAGGCCGCCGACAAGGAGATGTCCGACGCGCGGGCGAAGAAGCTGTCCAAGCAGTTCATCTTCGACGACCAGACGCACTTCGTGCGCGACGACTTCGACAAGGAAGGCCTGCTCGGCCTGGGCAAGTACGCCCTCGAGCACTGGAACCCGAAGATGGCCGAAACGCCGATGACGCTGGCGCGGTACAAATTCGAGAACTACCTGAAGGAAATCTTCATGGACAGCGACACCAAGGTGGCCCTGCTGTCCAGTGCGCCCTTCGACGATCCGAGCTGGTATCTGCTGTTCAACGACCAGTTGCGTGACGCGCGTGCCACCGTCAATTCGGTGGCCGGCTCGCGCCGCCTGTTCTCGCACACGGTGGTGACCCCCGGCACGGAGGGCTGGATGGACGAGGTGGACAAGGCCATCTCCGACTACAAGCCCGACTCCTGGAAGGGCTACACCATCGGCGATCCGCTGTCCCCGTCTTCGAAGGGCACGGCATGGCGCCTGGACGACGAGAAGCTCGTCTATCCCTGGTACGAGAAGGCGGTCAAGTCCGGCATCCGCACCATCTGTATCCACAAGGGTCTGCTGCCGCGCGACTACGAGCAGTCGTGGCCCGGCGTGTGGAAGTACGCCACGGTGGACGACGTGCCGAAGGCCGCGAAGGACTGGCCGCAACTGAACTTCGTGATCTACCACGGCGCCCTGCGGCCGTTCCTCGAGGATCCGTCCTACGAACTCGACCTGTTCGAGAAGACCGGCGAAATCCGCTGGGTCACCGACCTGGCACGCATGCGCGAGGAGCACGGTGTCACCAACGTGTACGGCGAACTGGGCACCACCTTCGGGACCTCGGCCGTGGCCAATCCGCGCTTCGCGGCCGCCATCGTCGGGTCGCTGGTGAACGGGCTGGGCGCCGATCACGTCGTGTGGGGCACGGACTCGGTGTGGTACGGTTCCCCGCAGTGGCAGATCGAGGCCTTCCGCCGCCTGGAGATCCCCGAGGACATGGCCAAGAAGCACGGCTGGAAGACCAGACTCGGTGACGCCGACAGCAGGATCAAGCGCATGATCTTCGGCGAGAACTCCGCCAAGCTCTACAACTACAAGATCAAGGCCGAGTACGAGAACATCGGCACCGACAAGCTCGCGCAGATGAAGGAGATCTACGAGCGCACCGGTGGCGAGCGCAACAACGCCTACTACGGTTATATCGGCAAACCGAAGTCGACGGTCTGAGCGTCACGGTTGGCACTTCGACGGGGACCTGCGGGTCCCCGTTTTCGTTGCTACGCGTCGTCGGACGCGCGCGGCACGAGGCGGTAGTCCTCCCCGTGCCCGACCTGGAAGTCGTTGCCCGCACGATCCTGGCCGCGCACCAGCCAGATCGGGCGCCTGCTCAAGTCGAAGGCCACGCCCGCCTGCGACTGCGCACGCACCGTCGACCGGTCGAACAGCGAAGTCGCCGGCATGTAGCGGATGACGAACCCTGCGCGGCGACGCGCCGAGTGGTTCGCACGCGAGCCGTGCACGAGGAACACGTCGTGCAGCGAGAACTGTCCCGCGCGCAGGCAATCGTCGCGCGCCTGCGCCTCGTCGAGCAGTGTCGGCTCGATCTCCTGGTTCAACACGACGTCCTTGCGATCACTGATGCGATGGGCATGGATGCTGCCGCTGCGGTGCGATCCGGGAATGAACCGCATGCAGCCGTTCTCCGCATCCACGTCATCCAGCGCGAGCCACACCGAGCACGTCGCGAGCGGGCGGATCGGCCAGTACTGCCCGTCCTGATGCCACGGCACTTCGCGTCCCACGCGCGCGGGCTTGCAGAACACCTGCGAGCCCCACAGCACGATGTCCGGTCCGATCAGCGGCTCGACCTGGTCCAGGATCTCGGGGTGCCTGCACAATGCCAGCCACTCGTGCGCCGCCGCTTCGTCGTGCGCCGCACCGCACGGCAGATGCGGGCAGATCAGGCTCTCCGGCGGGATGTCCGCGCGCGCATCGAGCAGCCGCTCCAACGCGTCGCGCATGCGCGCGAGCAGTCCCGGGGACAGCGCATCCGGCGAGACGATCAGCCCGTCCTGCCGGTAGCGTTCGATCTGGTCGGCGCTCAGCACGGACACGGATCAGCGACCCGTGAAATTCGGCTCGCGCTTCTCCAGGAACGCGCGCACCCCCTCGCGATAGTCCTCGCTGGTGAAGCAGCGCTCGATCGCTTCGTCGACTGCGCCTGCGTCGGCCTGAGACAGCAGCGCGTTGACGGCGGCCTTGGCCGCACGCAGGGTGAGCGGCGCGTTGTCCGCCACCAGATGCGCCCACTTCGCCACTTCCGCATCGAACTGGTCCACGGGCACGACGCGCGACACGAACCCCATGCGCTGGGCCTCGGCCGCGTCGATCATGCGCGCGGAAAAGAACAGGTCGCAGGTGTTCTGCGGTCCGATCAGGGCGATGAAGCGCTTGATGCCCTCGAGGTTGTAGCCCAGGCCCAACCGCCCCGCCGGCATGCGGAAGCGCGCATCCTCCGCACAGATGCGCACGTCGCAGGAGGCGGCGATGCCCAACCCGCCGCCGACGCAGAAGCCGCGGATCTTCGCCACCACCGGCTTGCTGCAGCCGATGGCAGCGGCATAGCCCGCATCCACCGTGTCGTCGTATTCACGCCGGGCCTGCGGATCGAGACGGACCTTCTCGAACTGCGAGATGTCCGCGCCGGCGACGAAGGCCTTGTCGCCCGCCCCCTCCAGCACCACGACGCGCACGGAGGCGTCCTCGTCCAGGTCCCGCACCGCGCGCGGAAGCGCCTGCCACATCGCCAGCGACATGGCATTGCGCTTGTCCGGATTGGAGAAGATCACGCGGCCGACCGGTCCGTCGCGCTCGACGATCAGTTTTCCTTCGTTGCTCATCAGCTATCCACCAACGTTCAAGATCATTCCACCACGAAGGCACGAAGGAGCACGAAGAACTGCGAACGGCGTTTTAACACAGAGGACACAGAGGATCACAGAGGAAAAGCGAGGGTTCAATCTAGTGCAGTTTCCTCTGAGTACCTCTGTGTGTGGTGAGTGCGGTTCGATCTTCTTCGTGTCCTTCGTGTCCTTCGTGTCCTTCGTGGTGAGTATCAGATCGCCCCCTCCGCGCGCAGCGCCTCGATCTGCGCTGCGTCGTAGCCGAGTTCACCCAGGATCTCGTCGTTGTGTGCGCCTGCCGCGGGAAGCGGCGCGGCGACCTGCGGCGGCGTGCGCGTCGGTCTCGCTGCGTTCGCGATGACGCGAATCTCCCCCAGTTCCGGATGCGACACCGGTGTGGCGATGCCCAGATGGCGCACCTGTTCGTCCGCGAAGACCTGGTCCATGCGGTAGATCGGACCGCAGGGAATGCCGGCCGCGTTCAAGCGCTCGATCCAGTCGGCGCTGGTGCGCGTGCGCAGCGCCTGCGACAGCTCGGTATTGAGCTGCACGCGGTGCTTCGAGCGTCCGGATTCGTCGGCGAACTCCTCGCGCGCGAGCAGATCCTCCCGGTCGAGCGTGGCGCACAGGCGCTGCCACATCTGGCTGCCGGTGGCGGCGACGTTGATGTAGCCGTCCTGCGTGGGATACGCGGACGTAGGCATGCTCGTCGGATGATCGTTGCCCATGGGCTGAGGCACCTCGCCCCCGATCAAGTGGCGCGCAGCCTGAAAATCCATCAACGCCACCCCGGCATGCAGCAGCGAGGACTGCACCCACTGCCCGCGACCGCTGCGTTCGCGCTCGAGCAGAGCAGTCATCACCGCCAGGGCGGCGAACAGCCCGGCCGCCATGTCGACCACCGCCGCGCCGGCGCGGGTGGGCGGGCCGCCCGGATGGCCGGTCACCGACATCAGCCCGCTCATGCCCTGCGCGATCTGGTCGAAGCCCGGACGGTCCCGGTAGGGGCCATCCTGGCCGAAGCCCGAGATGCTGGCCAGCACGACGCGCGGATTGATCGCGGCCAGCCGCTCGTAGTCGATGCTCAGGCGGTGCTTGACGTCGGGCCGGAAGTTCTCCACCACCACGTCGGCCGTCTCCACCAGCCGGCGGAACACGCGCAGTCCCCCTTCGCTCTTGAGGTTGAGCGTCAGTGAGCGCTTGTTGCGATGCAGGTTCTGCATGTCGGCACCCAGCCGCGGGCCGGTCGCGAGCTCCGGCCGGCCGCTGCTCGCCGGCGCCTCGATCTTGATCACGTCGGCACCGAAGTCGGCGAACTGCCGCACGCAGGTCGGCCCCGCCCGCACCTGGCTGAGATCGAGAATGCGCAGGTGCGCGAGGGCACCGGTGGTCATGGGGCGCGGCATGGTGTCGGGGCTGACGGGTTCGTCACAGGTTATACACGAACGTCGATTTTGCGCACAATCCGCGGATGGATGCAGATCTCCTGCGACTGCTGCTGACCGCCTTCGTGACACTGCTGGTGGTGGTCGACCCGATCGGCGTCGCGCCGATGTTCGTCGCCATGACGCACGCGCAGCCCGAGGAGGCGCGGCGCACGACGCTCGCGCGCGCGGTATTCATCGCGCTCGTGGTGACGCTGTTCTTCCTGCTGGCCGGCCGCGCGCTGCTGCAACTGCTCGGCGTGACCGTGCACGCGTTCGCCATCAGCGGCGGCATCCTGCTGTTCGCCACGGCGATGCCGATGCTGTTCGGCCATCGGCCGGTGCTGCAGGGCCCCGAGCACGGGCAGGTCGGCCGCGAAGGGGACGACGTGGCGGTCTTCCCGCTCGCGATTCCGCTTCTGTGCGGACCCGGCGCGATCGCCTCGGTCCTGCTGCTCGCCAGCCGGGCGGAGAGCACGCGCGGGGGGACGTTCGCCCTGGTTGCTGCGACGGTGGCCGTATACGCCGTGTCCTGGGCGGTGCTGCGCGCGGCGGACGCGCTCATGCATCGCCTCGGCGAGCAGCGCATCCACATCGTCACCCGCGTACTGGGGCTGATCCTGGCTGCGCTGGCCGTGCAGTTCGTGCTGGACGGCATCGCGCAGTACTACGCGACGCTGCGACGGTGAATCGGCCGGTACCGGCAGAGACGATCCGGGACATGCGCCTCAGCGCGCCTGGAGCCACTGCGCCAAGCCCTCCGCCGTGAGCGGACGGCTGAACAGATAGCCCTGCGCCGCGATGCAGCCGTGGCTGCGCAGGAAGTCCACTTGCTCGCGCGTCTCCACCGCTTCGGCCACCACGTCCAGGCCCAGGCTGCGCGACATGGTGATGATGGCGGCGACGATGGCAGCATCGTCGGGATCGGTGCCGATGTCGCGCACCAGGCTGCGATCGATCTTCACGCAGTCGATCGGGAAGCGCTTGAGGTGCGACAGCGACGAATAGCCGGTGCCGAAGTCGTCGATGGTCACCGCCATGCCGCTGGCCTTGAGCCGGCGCAACGCTTCGCCCGTGCGCTCGGACTCGTCCAGGAGCGCGGCTTCCGGAACGTCCACACCGAGCCGTCGGGGATCCACGCCTGCCGTCTGCAGTGCCTGCAGCAGGCACTCGATCAGCTTGGCCTCGCGCAGCTGGCGCGCGGAGAGGTTGACGGCCACCCGCCCCCCCAGGGCATCGTCGAGCAGTTGGATCTCCTCGGCCAGGCGCGTGAACACCCATTCGCCGATCGGCAGGATCAGTCCGGTCTCCTCCGCCACGGGCACGAACGAGCCCGGTGAGACCTCGCCCAGGTCAGGATGCTTCCAGCGCAGCAGGCACTCGGCGCCACGCGGCGTGCCGGCTTCCAGCGCAACCAGGGGCTGGTAGACCAGACGGAACTCGCCGCGCTCCAGCGCGCGCCGCAACCCGGAGACGAACACCATGCGCTCGAAGGCACGCGCGTTCATATCCTCGCGGAAGAACTGGAAGCCGTTGCGTCCGTGCTCCTTCACCTTGTACATCGCGGTGTCGGCGTTCTTGATCAGTTCGGTGATGGTGGTGCCGTCGTTCGGGTAGATGCTGATGCCGACGCTGGCCGTGATCTCCAACCTGTGCTGGCCGAGCTGATAAGGCTCGGAGATCGACTGGACCAGGCGCTGTGCCGTGCTCACCAGCGCCTCCGGATCGGCGAAATCCTCCACGTACACCGTGAACTCGTCGCCCCCCAGGCGGCACACCACGTCCTCCTGCCGCACGCTCGCCTTCAGCCGCCGTGCCACCTCGGCCAGCAGCTGATCGCCGGTGTCGTGACCGAGGGTGTCGTTGATCGTCTTGAAATTGTCCAGGTCGATGAAGATCAACGCGAGCCGGCGGTGGTGCCGCGCGGCCCGGTCGAGACCGACCTTGAGCTGTGACATGAAGAGGTTGCGGTTGCCCAGGCCGGTGAGCGCATCGTAATTCGCCAGGTACTCGAGCTGCTCCTGCGAGCGCTTGATGTGCGAGATGTCGCGCATCACCCCGACGTGATTGATCACCACGCCCTCGTCGTCGCGCACCGCGCTCATGGTCATCAGGCACGCCGCCTCCTCCCCGTCCCGGCTGCGCGCCCACATTTCACCCTGCCAGCGGCCGGTGGCATGCACCTTTTCCCAAAGCTGCGCGAAGAAGCGCGGGTCGTGGCGCTTGCCGGCCAGCACCGAGATGCGCTGTCCGCGCAGCTCGTCGCCGCGATACCCGCTCATCTGCTCGAAAGCCGGGTTCACCGCAATGATGCGCTCGGCCGGATCGGTGACGACGATGCCCTCGTCGGTGCTCTCGAACACGCGCGCCGCCAGGCGCAGCTCGTCCTCCAGCCGCTTCTGCTGCGTCACGTCGCGGCAGATGACCACCAGGCAGGGGCGTCCCCCGACCTCCACGCGCTCCGCCGACAGCTGGCTGACGCGCACCTCGCCATCCCGACGGCGGATGTGGGCGAGGAAACCCTCGACCCGCGACTGGCGCGTCAACCGCTCGAGCAGCGCACGACGCTCGAGGTTGTCGGCCCACATGCCCAGATCGAGCGCGGAGCGACCCAGCACCTCCGCACGCGAGTAGCCGGTGACGCGCTCGAACGCCTCGTTGACGTCGAGGTAGACACCGTCGCGCTCGGTGGTGATCGAGATCGATTCCGGACAGTTGCGGAAGATGGTGGCGAACTTCGCCTCGGAATCGCGCAGCGCCGCGAGCACACGCTTGCGTTGCGTGATGTCGATGACGCTGCCGCGCACCAGCGAACGGTGCTGGTCGGGAAGACGCACCAGGCGCACCTCGCAGACGATGTCCTCGCCGGCGGCATTGCGATGCACCCACTCGAACACGGGCGCTTCGCCCTTCACCGCACGCGCCACATATTGCGCGGCCAGTTCGTTGGCATCCCGCCCGTCCGCCTGGATCGGCGACGACAGCTGGGCCGGGGAGAGACGGTAGAGCTCGTCGCGCGAAAGGCCGAACAGGCGCAGCGCGTTCTGGTTGGCATCCACGATACGGCCGAGGTCGACGTCGAGCACGACGATGGCCTCCGGGGCGTGCTCCACCAGCGTGCGGTATCGGGCCTCCTGCAGATCCTCCACTTCGCTCAAACGCTTCTCCTTCTACGGACGCGGTCCGCGCCGGCGACCATTGTATGGCGAGTCCGCGCGCCACAGCACCGACCGGCCGCCTTCGACGCATGGCGGCAACAGGCCTCCCCCCAGCGGCTGCAGCCAAATAACGGGTGGGCATTAGGAAGGAAGATCAAATTCGTTCTAAGGCGGATGGCGCTTGGATAATGTTCATCCGGCCGCCGTGAGGGCGGTTGAGTCGATTCCATCCACGCCTCTACGACCTCGTTCCCGACCTTGCAGATGCCACATCGTCCCATCGAGCGCCGGATTGCGCACGCCGTCTGCGCGCTGCTCGCCGCAGGGCTCGTCCTGGCTGGCGCGCCGACGCCCGCGCGGGCGCAAGACACGCTGCTCAACGTCTCCTACGACGTCACGCGCGAGTTCTACAAGGACTACAACGCCGCCTTCGCCCGCCACTGGAGGGAGAAGACCGGGCGCACGGTGGCGGTGCGGCAGTCGCACGGCGGCTCGAGCAAGCAGGCGCGCGCGGTGGCCGACGGGCTCGAGGCGGACGTCGTCAGCATGAACCAGGCGAGCGACGTCGACATCCTGCACGCGCGCGGCAAGCTGATTCCGGCCGACTGGGCGAAGCGCTTTCCAAACGGCAGCGTCCCCTATATGTCCACCACGGTGTTCCTGGTGCGCAAGGGCAACCCCAGAAACGTGCGCGACTGGAACGACCTGGTGCGCCCCGACGTCAAGGTCATCCTCCCCAACCCCAAGACCTCCGGAAACGGCCGCTACAGCTACCTGGCGGCATGGGGCTACGTGCTCGAGAGCGACGGCGACGCGGCCAGGGCGCGCGATTTCGTCGGCCGCCTGCTGAAGAACGTGCCGGTACTGGACGGCGGCGGGCGGGGCGCAACGACCACTTTCACGCAACGCGGCATCGGCGACGTGCTGCTGACCTTCGAGAACGAGGTCGAGCTGATCGAGAACGAGCTGGGCAAGGGCAGGTTCGAGGTGGTGATTCCTTCGGTGAGCATCGTCGCGGAGAATCCGGTTGCGGTGGTGGACAAGGTAGTGGACAAGCGCGGCTCGCGCGCGCTCGCGCAGGCCTATCTCGAGTACCTGTATTCGCCGCAAGGGCAGGAGATCGTCGCCCGCCACAATTTCCGCCCTGCCAATGCCGAAACGTTCGCCCGGCACAAGCAGCGCTTCGCGGCCCTTCGGCTGTTCACCGTCCAGGAGACATTCGGCGGCTGGCAACAGGCGCAGAAGCAGCACTTCGCCGACGGCGCGATCCTCGACCAGCTGCTGGCCGGCAATCGCTGAGGAAGACGCGCCATGACCACCGCATCCACCGTCCTGCCCGCGCCCGCCGTCCACGGCCCCTGGAAGAAGCCGAGTGTGCTGCCCGGCTTCGGCCTGGCGCTCGGCTTCGCCCTGCTCTACCTGTCGCTGGTCGTGCTCATTCCGTTGTCGGCCACCTTCCTGAAATCCGCGACGCTCGGATGGGAGGCCTTCTGGGCGACGGTCACCGCGCCACGCGTGCTTGCCGCGCTGCGCCTGTCCTTCGGGGCCTCGCTGATCGCGGCCACGTTCAACGCCGTGTTCGGCCTGCTCGTGGCCTGGGTGCTGGTGCGCTACCGCTTCCCCGGACGCCGGATCGCTGATGCGATGGTCGACCTGCCCTTCGCGCTGCCCACCGCGGTCGCCGGCATCGCGCTCACCGCCGTGTACGCGGGCAACGGCTGGATCGGCCAGTACCTCGAGCCGCTCGGCATCGAGGTCGCGTTCGCGCCGCTGGGCGTGGTGGTGGCGCTGACCTTCATCGGCCTGCCCTTCGTGGTGCGCACGGTGCAGCCGGTGCTGGAGGACCTCGAACCGGAACTCGAGGAGGCCGCCGCCACACTGGGCGCGAATCGCCTGCAGACGTTCCGGCGGGTGATCCTGCCCGCCGTCACGCCAGCCCTGCTCACCGGCTTCACCCTCGCCTTCGCCCGCGCGGTGGGCGAGTACGGCTCGGTCATCTTCATCGCCGGCAACATGCCGATGGTCTCCGAGATCGCGCCGCTGCTGATCATCATCAAGCTCGAGCAGTACGACTATGCCGGCGCGACTTCGGTGGCGGTGGTGATGCTGCTCATTTCGTTCGCCCTGCTGCTGCTGATCAATCTGCTGCAGTGGTGGAGCGCGCGACGCACGGGACGCCTGTGACATGAGCGCCGCCACCACTCTTACACTGCCGGCGCCGACCGCCGCCCGCTCCTCCCCCACCGCCGAGCCGCGCCTCGTGCGCTGGCTGCTCATTGCACTCGCGCTCGGATTCCTCGGCCTGTTCCTGCTGGTGCCGCTGCTGGCGGTGTTCACCGAAGCCCTGCGCAAGGGGGCGGAGACCTACGTCGCGGCGCTGGTCGAACCCGACGCACTCGCCGCGATCAAGCTCACCCTGCTCATTGCCGCGATCGCGGTGCCCGCGAACCTCGTGTTCGGGGTCGCGGCGGCCTGGGCGGTCGCCAAGTTCGACTTCCGCGGCAAGAGCCTGCTGATCACGCTGATCGATCTACCCTTCGCCGTCTCGCCGGTGATCGCGGGCCTGGTCTACGTGTTGATGTTCGGCGCGCAGGGCTGGTTCGGGCCGTGGCTGCAGGAACACGACATCAAGATCGTGTTCGCGGTCCCCGGCATCGTGCTCGCCACCATGTTCGTCACCGTCCCGTTCATCGCCCGCGAACTGGTCCCGCTCATGCAGGCGCAGGGCACGGAGGAGGAGGAGGCCGCACGCGTACTGGGCGCTTCCGGCTGGCAGATGTTCTGGCGGGTGACGCTGCCCAACATCAAGTGGGGCCTGCTGTACGGGGTGATCCTGTGCAACGCGCGGGCGATGGGGGAGTTCGGCGCGGTCTCGGTGGTCTCGGGCCACGTGCGCGGCCTCACCAACACTACCCCGCTGCACGTCGAGATCCTCTACAACGAATACAACTTCGCCGCGGCCTTCGCGGTGGCCTCGCTGCTCGCCTCGCTGGGACTGGTGACGCTGGTCCTCAAGAGCCTGATCGAATGGAAGACGCGGCGCGAACTCGCGCCGGCCGCGGCACTGCCTGGAGAACGACCCGCATGAGCATCGAAGTCAACCGCATCACCAAGCGCTTCGGCAGCTTCACGGCGCTGGACGACGTCAGCCTGAGCTTTCCCTCCGGCCAGCTGGTCGCCCTGCTCGGCCCGTCGGGCTGCGGCAAGACCACGCTCCTGCGCATCATCGCGGGGCTGGAGACGTCCGACGCCGGCTCGGTGCTGTTTCACGGCGAGGACGCCTCCGACCAGGACGTGCGCGAGCGCCAGGTCGGCTTCGTGTTCCAGCACTACGCGCTGTTCCGGCACATGAGCGTGTTCGAGAACGTCGCCTTCGGTCTGCGCGTCAAGCCGCGCGCGCAGCGTCCGTCCAAGGCGCAGATTCGCGAGAAGGCGATGGAGTTGCTGGCGCTCGTGCAGCTCGACTGGCTGGCCGAGCGCTATCCGCACCAGCTCTCCGGCGGACAGCGCCAGCGCATCGCGCTCGCGCGCGCGCTGGCCGTCGAGCCGAAGGTGCTGCTGCTGGACGAGCCCTTCGGCGCGCTGGATGCGAAGGTGCGCAAGGAACTGCGCCGCTGGCTGCGCCGCCTGCACGACGAGCTGCACATCACCAGCATCTTCGTCACCCACGACCAGGAAGAGGCGCTCGAGGTCGCCGACCAGGTGGTGCTGATGAACAAGGGCAGAGTCGAGCAGGTCGGCAGCCCGAACGAGGTGTACGAGCGCCCCGCTTCGCCGTTCGTGTACAGCTTCCTCGGGACCGTCAACGTGTTCCACGGCCGCGCTGCCGGCGGCCGCGTGCATCTGGGACCGGTCTCGCTGGACGCGTCGCGCCACGCACAGGTGGACGATGACGCGCCGGCGATCGCCTATGCGCGCCCGCACGAGATCGACATCGAGCGCTTCTCGCCCGGCGCGGAAGGCATCCCCGCCCAGCTCTCCCGGCTGCTGGTGGTGGGCCCGACGGCGCGGCTCGAACTGGAGCGCGAGGACACCGGCGAGATCGTGGAAGCGGAGATTCCGGCGTCACGCGCCGTGACGCTGGGACTGAAGCTGGGCGAGTGCCTGGTGGTGCGACCGCGCCGCATGCAGGTGTTCGTCGAGCGCGCGGACGCGCTGCCGTTGCAGGCGCTGACGCTGGAGAGCTGAACGGGAAGCGCCTGGGTAACGGCTTCCGCCGGCACGACGGGCTCCCGTCATTCCGGCGAAGGCCGGAATCCACGCAGCCGCCCCTGGCCTCGGCTTCCGCCGGGACGATGGCATTCCGGCGTCATTCCGGCGAAAGCCAGGAATCCATCGCGGCCTCCTCGGTCAACGGTGTGCGCCAGGACGGCGAGCTTCACCGACCCATCGCGGCGAAACCGTATACTCGCCCGATGAATGCCTCTCCCTCGCGCGCCTACTGGCCCCTCCTGCTCGCAGCCGGCGCCGTCCTCACCGTCACCATGGGCGTGCGCCAGTCGCTCGGCCTGTTCGTCTCGCCGCTCAACACCTCCACCGGGTTGGGCATCGTCGCCATCAGCTTCGCCATGGCCGTCGGCCAGTTCGTGTGGGGCGCCTCGCAGCCGATCTTCGGGGCGGTGGCCGACCGCTACGGCTCCACGCGCGTGATCGCGCTGGGCGCGCTGCTGCTTGCGGCCGGCTGCGCACTGACGCCCTTCGTGAAGAGCGAATGGATGCTGCTGATGACGGTGGGGTTGCTGTTGTCGGCCGGCGCCGGTGCCGGCAGCTTCTCCATCCTCATCGGCGCCACCGCCGCCCGCCTGCCACCGGAACGGCGCGCGTTCGCGGCGGGCTTCATCAACGCTGGCGGCAGCTTCGGGCAGTTCCTGTTCGCCCCGCTGAACCAAGCCATCATCGCCGCGTTCGGCTGGGTGAGCGCGATGATGACCATGGCGGTTGCCGCGCTGCTCACCATCCCGCTTGCGCAGCCCCTGGCGAAGCCAATACCGGCGCACGGCACTACCGACGCAGTGAGCGAGAGGGCAGCGCACGCCGACCGCGGCCTGCGCGCGCAACTGCGTAGCGCCGGGCGCGACCGCAGCTATTGGTGCCTGCACGCGGGGTTTTTCACCTGCGGCTTTCACGTCGCCTTCCTGATCACGCACCTGCCGAGCGAAGTCGCCCTGTGCGGCATGCCGGCGAACGTCGCGGCGACCTCGATCGCCATCATCGGCCTGGCCAACATCGCCGGCAGCCTGACCGCGGGGACGCTCGGCGGCGTCTACCGCATGAAGTGGCTGCTGTTCTGGGTGTACTTCACCCGCGCCGTGGCCATCGCGCTCTACCTGATGGCGCCGAAGACCGCGCTCACCTTCTACGTCTTCGCACTCGTGCTCGGCGTGACCTGGCTGTCCACCGTGCCGCCCACTGCGGGACTGGTCGGCAAGCTGTTTGGCACCCGCTACCTCGCCACCCTGTTCGGTCTGACGCTGCTGTCGCATCAGATCGGCGGCTTCTTCGGCGCCTGGCTGGGCGGTCTCGCGCTCGCCGGCAGCGGCGACTACACCTGGATGTGGTACGCGGACATGCTGCTCGCGGTGGCGGCAGCACTGGTCAACCTGCCGATCCGCGAGGCCCGGGTCGGGCGACTTGCGCGCGCGACGACCTGACGAGGACGATCGACATGGACGTGCTGGCACATATCCGATTGCTTGCGCAGTACAACCGCTGGATGAACGACAAGCTCTACGAGGCGGCGGCGACGCTCCCGCACGATCAGCTCGTGCACGATCGCGGCGCATTCTTCAAGTCCATCTTGGGCACGTTCAATCACCTGGTGGTGACCGACATCGTGTGGATGCACCGTCTCGGCACGCATCCGGCCCGGCATCATGCGGTCGAACCGGCGCTGCGCATGCCGCGGCCCGAAGCGCTCGACCTGGTGCTGCACGACGACCTGCCCAGCCTGACTGCCACGCGGCGCGCGCTCGACGACATCTTCATCGCGTGGACCGACGAGATCGCCCTGCCCGACCTCGACGTGGCGATCGACTATCGCAACATGAAGGGCGTTCCTCAGCGAAAACGCTTCGGTAGCCTGGTGCTGAACCTGTTCAACCATCACACGCACCACCGCGGCCAGGCGACGGCCCTCCTCACCCAGGCTGGCGCCGAGGTCGGCGTGACCGACCTGCTCGCCCTCCTTCCCGACGTCAACTGACGTCGCGTGGCGCCTCCCGGGAAGCCGGGCACCGCGCTTGCAATGCACGGTGGTCCGAACAAAACAATGGGAGACCCCGATGCGCATGCCTCGTCCTCATCCAGTCGAACTCCAGGCCTCGCTCAGCCGAATGGTGGGCCACCACGGCGACGACCATGACCCGGCGCTCATCCACTGCCGGTTCAGACCGGCGCCCTGCTTCCCGACCTACGTCATCGGCGCCCGCGGCGAGGCCCGGCGCAGCATCTCGGCGGCCCTGGAGAATTTACTCGAGCGGGAGTTCCCCGCATCGCAGGGGGACTGGGTGCTCGAAGCGGAAGAGGCGCGCCTGATCGCCAGATCGATGCCGGCTTGATCACAGGACGATCGAAAGACGCGACGATTCGGTGCTGCGCGCCGGCTCGGGCCGGTGCGACGCGTGCGCGAGCGCGTCCCTCCACTCTGGCAATTGCGGCCCACCTGTAGCACAGTACGGGATCATCGCTAACCGGAGTAGTGATGCCCCAGGTGATGGAGGCTGCGCGTCGGCGCAGCAAATCGCCGGTCAAGCGCGATGCGCTCGTCACGCGCTTGTGCACGGCGATCGATACGACGACGATCGCACGCAGTCCGTGTACGCACGTCTACCTCGCGCGTCCGTTCCCCGACGAGTTCTACGCGCGCATGCTCGCCTGCATGCCGACGCGCGAGGCCTTCCATGAATTGCGGCATCGCGACGCCCTGCGCGCCGACGGCAGCAGCACGCGCCTGCGGCTGTACTTGTTTCCCGAGAACCTGTGGCGCGTGCGTGCCGCGCAGCGCCAGCTATGGGAGCAGTTGGCGCGTGCGCTGATGTCGCCGGAGGTCCAAAATGCGTTCAAACGCAAGTTCAGGGAGTCGATCGAGGCGCGCTTTGCGCGCGACATCGCGGACCTGACGTTCTATCCGGTGCCCATCCTCCTGCGCGACCAGCCCGGCTATCGGATCGGCATTCACGCCGACACCGGCAGCAAGGCAATCACCGTGCAGTTCTATCTTCCCGCCGACGCATCCCAGCGCCACCTCGGCACCATCTTCCACGCCGGACGCGACGGGCAGGATGCGACGCGCACCACCGCCATGGACTTCCTGCCCAACACCGGTTACGCCTTCCCGGTGGTTCCCCAGTCGAGCTGGCACAGCGTCGCAGCGACCGGGACGGACGACGGCGAGCGTCGATCGCTCATGCTCATCTACTACGTGCAGGAGGGCGCACGCGCATGGTGCAAGCAGCGCTATGACCGGCTGCGCTGCCTGCTGGGAGTCGGCCCCCGCGGTTGAGGGGCGCGATGGCAGCGTTCAGCGGCGCGCGTCGACCGCGGACAGCACGCGCGCGAAGAATGCATCCGCGTGAGCAGCCTCGATCCAGCGCACGACGAGCACCATCCTGCGCTCCGGTTCCACCCACATGAAGGAACTGCCGGCCCCGATCGCGAACCAGCTCGATTCCGGTGCGCTCGGAAACACGCGCCGGCCGGTGTTGAGCCAGGTGAGATAGCCGTAGAAGGGTGCGATGTCACAGGGGGTGAGCATGCGCGCGATCCAGGACGTCGACAGCACCTGCCTGCCTTGCGCACGCCCGCCGTCGAGAAGCATCTGCCCGATTCGCACCTGATCCTGCGCACCGATCGACACGCCGCCGCCCCAGTGCGTACCCCCTGGCACGGACTGCATCCGGCGTCCGTCGATCTCGACCCAGGCATCGTCGTAGCCGCGCCACTGCCAGTGTTCGCTCGCTCCGACGGGACGCATGATCGCATCGCGGAACACGTCGGGGAGCGGCCGGCGGAACAGGTGCAGCAGCGCCAGCGACAGCTGGTTGATGCGCACGTCGTTGTACTCCCAGTAGGTGCCGGGTCTGCGCAGCGCCCGGGCATCGCCCTTCTCGCCGGCCTCGACCCGATCGCCGTCCTGGAAGGACAGCACACGGTACCGGTCGACCTGGTCGGGCAGGCCGAAGCACGTCCCTTCCCACTCGCTCGTCTGCTGGAGCAGGTGCTTCCAGGTCACCTCCGCGTTGCGGCCCGCGTCGAAGCCGATGCCGCGCACGCGTGCGCCGACCCGCTCGTTCTCGTCGGGCAGCAGGCCGGTGTCGTGCGCCACCCCGGCCAGCAGCGCCAGGTAGGTTTTGGCGATGCTGAAGGTCAGGTCGGCGCGCTGCGGTTCGCCCCACGCCGCGATGACCTCGCCGCCCACCTGGATGACCCCCGACACCGGACCGCGCGCATTCACCGGTCCGCGCAACCGGTTCCAGGGCGCCGGATCCTGGTGATGGATGCCCCAGCCGTCGCCGGTCTCGCGCGTCCAGCTCGTCTCGTGCGCAACGGCGAATGCAATCGCCTCGCGCAGTGCATCGTCGCGCATGCCGTCAGGGCGCCGGATGGATCGAGTCCACCCAGGGCACGTCCTCGGGGGGCTCCACCGGCTCGATGTCCAGGTTGACCACCACGGGGTCCTGGCCGCTTCGCACCAGCACGCAGTCGAGTGGCTGGCCGGGGTCGGCATTGATCTCCTGGTGCGGCACGAACGGCGGCACGTAGATGAAATCGCCGGGTCCGGCCTCGGCACAGAACTCCAGCCGCTCGCCCCAGCGCATGCGCGCGCGCCCGCGCACCACGTAGATCACGCTCTCTACCGGACCGTGGTGGTGCGCGCCGGTCTTCGCGTTCGGATGGATGGTGACGGTCCCCGCCCAAAGCTTCTCGGCGCCTACGCGCGCGTGGGTGATGGCAGCCGCACGGTTCATGCCGGGCGTCTGCGCCGTGTTGACATCCAGCTTGTCGCCTGGAATGACGCGCACACCGTGCACGCGCCAGCGCATCGAGTCGTTCTCGTTCATCGGTCTGTCATTGGAAAGGGCGTCGCAGACTGCAGTCTAGCAAGAGAATTCCGAAGCGCAGCGATTCCCCCCGGGACCGGGCCGTGGCCGACCACTGGCACTTATTCCATCTGCTCATTACACTCTTCCCCTATCGTCTTTCCCGTTATATCGAGAATGAACTTCCAGCAGTTGCGCTACGTGCGCGAGGCCGTGCGTCAGAATCTCAACCTCACCGAGGCCGCCAATGCGCTGTTCACGTCCCAGCCGGGTGTGAGCAAGCAGATCCGCGAACTCGAGGTGGAACTGGGCGTGGAGATCTTCGTGCGCCGGGGCAAACGTCTGGTCGCGCTCACCGACCCGGGTCGCATCGTGGTGCAGGTGATCGATCGCCTGCTGGCGGAAGCGGAGAACCTGCGCCAAGTGGGCCGGGAGTTCGCCGACCAGGACAGCGGCGCCCTGACCATCGCCACCACCCATACGCAGGCCCGCTACACATTGCCGAAGGTCGTGCACGCCTTCCGCACGCACTATCCCAAGGTGCGCCTGTCGCTGCAGCAGGGCAGTCCGACGCAGATCGCCGAGATGGTCTGCCAGGGACGCGCGGATCTCGCAATCGCCACGGAAGCACTCGACCACTATCCCGAACTGGTCGCCATGCCGGGCTTTACCTGGCAGCACTGCGTCATCGTGCCGCCCAAGCATCCGCTGGCTAAGGCGAAAAAGCTCACGCTCGAGGCGCTTGCGCGCTACCCGCTGATCACCTACAACCCCGAGTTCACCGGCCGCTCGCATCTGGACGAAGCGTTCGCGGCGAAGGGGCTGACCATGGACGTGGTGCTCACCGCCCTGGACGCGGACGTGATCAAGACCTACACCGAACTCGGGCTGGGCGTGGGCATCGTCGCCGCGGTGGCGCTGGACCGCAAGCGCGATACCAACCTGCACGCAATCGATGCCGGCCACCTGTTCGGCAGCAACACCACGCGCATCGCGATCAAGCGCAGCGCCTACCTGCGCGGATTCACCTACGCATTCATTCAGACCTTCGCGTCGCACCTGACGCGGGAGGTGGTGGACAAGGCCCGGGCGGGCGGTGTGTAGTCCCGCCTTATAGCGAACCAGAATAAGGATATGACTCCTTCTTCGTTCTCCGGCCGATAATCCGTTGTTAGCATGCGGCTCTCGATAGACGAGCACGTCATGCAGATCCCTCGCAGCATCGACACGCCGCGCTCCGCTGCCTGTCCGGCAAGCGCCTTCCACGCTGCCGCGTCGACGCGTGCTCTGCTCCACACCCGACCTGGCTTCGCTCCCCTCGTCATGCCGGCGATGTGTTGCCGGCCGTGCATGCCGCGCTGTTGACCCTCGCGTCGGCAGCGCAGTTTCCTTTTCCCCGCCGGACCAGCACTCGGGAGCTCACGGAGCGTCATGTACCTGTACGACGACATCGATCAGCGCATGGTGGACGAGCGCGTTGCGCAGTTTCGCGATCAGACGCGGCGCTTTCTCGCGGGCGAACTGTCGGAAGACGATTTCCGGCCGCTGCGGCTGCGCAATGGCCTGTACATTCAAAAGCACGCCCCGATGCTGCGCGTGGCCATTCCTTACGGCCTGCTGTCGTCCGCACAGCTGCGCGCGCTCGCGTCCATCGCCCGCCGCTACGACCGCGGCTACGGCCACTTCAGCACGCGGCAGAACATCCAGTACAACTGGCCGAAGCTCGAGGACGTGCCGGATCTGCTCGCCGAGCTGGCCGGCGTGCAGATGCATGCCATCCAGACCAGCGGCAATTGCGTGCGCAACATTACCACCGACCACTTTGCCGGCGTGGCGCCCGACGAGATCGTCGATCCGTTCGTCTGGGCGGAAGTGATGCGCCAATGGTCCACGCTGCACCCCGAGTTCGGCTTCCTCCCGCGCAAGTTCAAGATCGCCATCAACGGCTCGGTCGAGGATCGTGCGGCGGTGCTGGTGCACGACATCGGCATTCACGCGGTGCGCGACGGCACGGGAGCGGTCGGCTTCCGCGTGATCGTCGGCGGCGGACTCGGCCGTACGCCGATCATCGGCCATGTCATCCGCGAGTTCCTGCCCTGGCAGCACCTGCTCACCTACCTCGACGCCATCCTGCGCGTGTACAACCGCTACGGCCGGCGTGACAACAAGTACAAGGCGCGCATCAAGATCCTGGTCAAGGATCTGACTCCCGCCGGCTTCGCGCGCCAGGTGGAGGAGGAATGGGCGCATCTGAAGGACGGGCCCGGCACCCTGGTTCAGGAGGAGATCGATCGCATCGAGGCGCGTTTCACCCGCCCCGCCTATCCCAGCCTGCATGACATCGAGCCCGGCTATGAAGCACGCCTGAAGTCGGAACCGGCATTTGCGCGCTGGGCCGGACGTAACGTCCATGCCCACAAGGTACCCGGCTACGCGGCCGTGTCGCTGTCGCTGAAGAAGACCGGCGTTCCGCCGGGCGATGCGACCGCCGACCAGATGGATGCGATCGCGCGCCTGGCCGACGAGTACAGCTTCGGCGAACTGCGCGTGACGCACGAGCAGAACCTGGTGTTCGCCGACGTCGCCAAGCGCAGCCTGCACCAGTTGTGGCTCGAACTCAGGGCGCTCGGCCTGGCCACTCCCAATATCGGCCTGCTCACCAACATCATCTCCTGCCCCGGTGGCGACTTCTGCTCGCTCGCCAATGCCGTATCGATTCCCGTGGCGCACGCGATCCAGGCGCGCTTCGACGACCTGGACTTTCTGCACGACATCGGAGAGCTCGACCTCAACATTTCCGGCTGCATGAACTCGTGCGGACACCACCACGTCGGTCACATCGGCATTCTCGGCGTCGACAAGAACGGAGAGGAGTGGTACCAGGTCTCGATCGGGGGCAGCCAGGGCAGCGCTGCCTCGCTGGGGAAGGTCATCGGCCCGTCCTTCGCGCGCGACGAAGTGCCGGAGGTGATCGCGCGTCTCATCGAGGTCTACCTCAAGCATCGCGACGCGGACGAGGAGCGCTTCGTCGACGTGGTGCGCCGCATCGGCATCGAACCCTTCAAGGCTCACGTCTATGCCTACACTGATTAGGAATCGGCAACTCGTGGCCGTCGATGCCTGGCGCATCGTCGGACTGCATTCCGACGAGCCCTCTGCATTCTCGGAGTGCGAGGATGTCGTCGTCCCGCTCGCGTGCTGGAAGAGCGCTGCCGCATCGCTGGCGCGGCGTCCCGGACGCACCGGCGTATGGCTGGCGCCCGCCGACCATCCCGCCGAGCTGGCGGCCGTCGGCTTTCCCGCTCTCGTCGCGGTTCATTTCCCCGCGTTCACCGATGGACGGGGCTACTCCACCGCCCGCCTCCTGCGTGAGCGCTACGGCTTCCGCGGGGAGCTGCGCGCCGTCGGCGATGTCCTGCGCGACCAGCTGTACGAACTGGCCCGTGTCGGCTTCGACGCCTTCGCCCTGCGCGCAGACCAGGATGCGCAGGCGGCGCTGAGCGCCTTCGCGGACTACAGCGAGGACTATCAGGCCGCCGCGGCCCGCGGTCCGCTGTTCGCGCGCCGCTTCGCAGGCGGGGAGCAGCGACGCTGACCCTCGACCGACGGATCGCGCAGACGCGCGCACGGCTGGTGGACGCCGTCGCCCGCCACCCAGCCGCGGCGTTCGCATCCTCCTTCGGCGCCGAAGACATGGTGATCCTGGACCTGATCGTGCGGCTGTCGATCGAAGTCGAGATCTTCACGCTCGACACCGGCCGCCTGCACGAGGAGACGCATGCGCTGATCGCCCTGGCGAGAGCGCGCTACGGCCGTCCCATCCGCATGCTGGTTCCCGACGCGGCCGAGCTCGAGGCCTACGTGGCCCGGCACGGCAGCAACGCCTTCTACGACAGCGTCGCGCTGCGCAGGCGCTGCTGCGAGATCCGAAAACTCGCCCCGCTGCGCCGCGCACTGGCCGGCAAGTCGCTGTGGATCACCGGCCTGCGCCGGGGACAGTCCGCGGCGCGCGCAGAGGTCGCAATGCTCGCCCATGACGAGGTGCACGGTCTGATGAAGCTCAACCCGCTCGTGGACTGGAGCGAGGCGCACGTGACGGCCTACGTCGCGCGCCACGACGTGCCGGTGAACGTGCTGCACGCGCGCGGCTATCCGAGCATCGGCTGCGCGCCGTGCACGCGCGCGGTGCAGCCGGGCGAGGACCCGCGCGCCGGCCGCTGGTGGTGGGAGCAGGCTGGGGCGCGCGAGTGCGGACTGCACGTGGACGCCAGCGGACGCCTCGTCCGGGCGGGCGCAACCGTGTCCGCAGGCTAGTCCGACGAACCGAAGCTAGACCGACATGCTGACTGTCACCGAATCCCGGCCCGCCATGCGCCGCCAGCGCGGCTGGACGCACCTCGACGCGCTCGAAGCCGAATCCATCTTCATCCTGCGCGAGATCGCGGCCGAGTGCCGCAACGTCGCGCTGCTGTTCTCCGGCGGTAAGGACTCCGCCGTGGTGCTGCGCCTGGCGGAGCGCGCCTTCTTTCCCGAGCGCATCCCCTTCTCGCTGCTGCACATCGACACCGAGCACAACTTCCCGGAGGTGATCGAGTTCCGCGACCGAATCGCCCGCCGCCGCAGTCTGCGGCTGATCGTGCGCTCCGTGGGCGAGTCCATCCGGCGCGGCCGGGTCCGCCTGCGCCATCCGGACGAACCGCGCAATCCGCATCAGTCGGTGACGCTGCTCGACGCGATTGCCGAGTTCGGCTTCGATGCATGCATCGGTGGCGCGCGGCGCGACGAGGAGAAGGCCCGCGCAAAGGAGCGCGTGTTCTCGTTTCGCGACGAGTTCGGGCAGTGGGACCCCAAGAGCCAGCGTCCCGAGCTGTGGTCGCTGTACAACGGCCGCGTGCGCGTCGGCGAGAACATCCGCGTCTTTCCGATCTCGAATTGGACCGAGCTCGACGTGTGGCAGTACATCCGCCGCGAGCGCATCGAACTGCCGTCGATCTACTTCGCGCACGAGCGCCAGGTGGTGCGCCGGGGCAGCGCGCTGGTGCCCGTCACCCCCCTCACGCCGGCGCGCGAAGGTGAGCACGTGGAGCGCGCAAGCGTGCGCTTCCGCACGGTCGGCGACATCACCTGCACCGCGCCGGTCGCCTCCATCGCTGCGACGCTCGACGAGATCGTGCACGAGACGCAGAGCGCGCGCATCAGCGAGCGCGGCGCCACGCGGTTGGACGACCAGGCGAGCGACGCGGCGATGGAGCTGCGCAAGAAGGAGGGCTACTTCTGATGGGCGCCGCCGATCCAACGCCGCGCACTGGCCTGCTTCGCTTCGTCACCGCGGGCAGCGTGGACGACGGCAAGAGCACCCTGATCGGGCGTCTGCTCTACGACAGCAAGGGGCTGCAGGCGGATCAACTCACCGCGCTCGAAGCCGCCTCGCGCCGTCGCGGCCTGAGCGAGGTCGATCTATCCCTTCTCACCGACGGCCTGCTCGCCGAGCGCGAGCAGGGCATTACGATCGACGTCGCCTATCGCTACTTCGCCACGCCGGCGCGCAAGTTCATCATCGGCGACTCACCCGGCCACGCCCAGTACACACGCAACATGGTCACCGCCGCCAGCACGGCCGACGTCGCGGTGCTGCTGGTGGACGCGCGCCATGGCTTGCAGCCGCAGACGCGGCGCCACGCGTATCTGGCGCGCTGGGTCGGCATTCCGCGCATCGTGCTCGCGGTGAACAAGATGGACCTGGTCGACGAGGCGCAGGCAGCCTTCGAGCGCATCCGCGAGCAGTTTCACCGCTTCGCCACCGGGCTGGGATTCGTCGCGGTGCACGAGATCCCGGTGTCGGCGCTGCGCGGTGACAACGTGGTCGTACGCGGGGAGGCACTCGCCTGGTACCGCGGACCGACGCTGCTCGAGTACCTCGAAACGGCACCCGCGCGCCACGACGACCAGACCCGCGATGGCACCCAGCCTCTGCGCTTTCCGGTGCAGCGCGTCGTGCGGGTGGCGGGTGGCAACGCGCAACCGGGCTCGGGCTTCGAGGAGGCAGAGTTCCGCGGCTACCAAGGCACCGTGGCATCCGGGCAGATCGCCGTGGGCGATCCGATCGTCTGCCTGCCGTCCGGCACGCGCGCGCGCGTCGCGCAGATCCTCGATGCGGATGGTGAGCTGCCCTGCGCCGGGGCCGACAGGGCGATCACCGTCACGCTGGACCGCGAGATCGACGTGTCGCGCGGCGATCTGTTGGTCGCATCCCATGCGCTGCCAGCCGTCGGCCAGGATATCGTGGCCGAGGTGTGCTGGTTCGACGGCGAACCACTGGTTCCCTCCCGCCCCTATCTGCTCAAGAACGGCTGCGCCAGCGTGCGTGCGCGATTCGCCCAGCTGCAGCACCGGATCGACGTGGACAGTCTGTGCCTGATCGAGGGTCCCGACACCCTGGAGATGAACGACATCGCCCGGGTGCGCCTGCGCACCCAGCGTCCGCTCGCCGTGGACGACTATGCCCGCAACCGCGTGACGGGCGCCTTCATCCTCATCGACGAGGGCACCAACCGAACCGTGGCGGCGGGGACCATCGTCGGGAGCGCTCACGCATGACCGGAACCGTGCACCTTGTCGGTGCCGGCCCGGGCGCGCCCGATCTGCTGACCGTGCGTGCGGTGCGCCTGCTCGAGCAGGCCGACGTCGTGCTCCACGATGCGCTGGTGCATCCGGAGGTGCTCGCGCTGGCGCGCCGCGCAGTGCTGGTGCCCGTGGGCAAGCGCTGCGGAAGACTGTCCACCGCGCAGCGCTTCATCAACAAGCAGCTGATCGACGCTGCGCGCCGCCACGAGACGGTGGTGCGACTCAAGGGCGGCGACCCGATGCTGTTCGGCCGCGCGCAAGAGGAGATCGACGCGCTGCGCGAAGCCGGCATCGCAGTCGACGTCGTGCCCGGCATCAGTGCCGCGTATGCCGCGAGCGCCGAGGTCCTGCAATCGATCACCCAACGCGGCACCAGCCGCAGCGTGGTGTTCCTGACACCGCGCGTGGGAGACGGCGAGCGCGAGCACGACTGGGCGCGGTCCGCCGCCGCGGCCGACACCGCCGTCCTCTACATGGCGAGCCGGCAGGCGCAGGCGATCACCGGCAGCCTGATCGCAGCCGGCGTCCCGGCGACCCGGCCGGCGGTGTTCGTGGAGAGCGCATCGCTGCCCGGGTCGCGCGTCATCCCCGCGCGCGTGGCGACGCTGGCGAAGGCCGCCAGTGCGCTGGGAGACGGCCCGGCGCTGCTGATGATCGGCGACGTGTACGAAGGTGTCGTGGCGCAGGCGGAGGCGGCGACCGCGGCGCGCTGGGAGCCGCTGCAACGCAGGGCATAGGCGCGCAGTGCTTCGTGCGCTGAGGGGTCGTTCCGAGCGCAGTGCGAGCGCGGCGAGGCGTTGCACCCCACGGTGTCATTTCGAGCGCAGCGAGAAATCCTCGCCGTGGACGCAGCAAAGCGAGGATCCCTCGACTTCGTCTCGGGATGACACCATTGGACGGGACGACACCGCGGGACAGCACGACAGCGCGGGACGCGTAAACTGTCTTCCATGATCGGCCTCCTCCTGTTCGCCCATGGCGCCCGCGACGAACGCTGGCGCGAGCCCTTCGACCGGCTGCTCGAGCAGGTGCGGCGCGGACACGACGGACCGGTCGAGCTCGCCTTTCTCGAACTGATGCAGCCGGACCTGGCGAAGGCGGCTTCGACGCTTGCGATCACCGGCGTCTCGCGGATCGTCGTCGTGCCGCTCTTCCTCGGCACCGGCGGGCATCTGCGCCGCGATCTGCCGCGCCTGCTCGAGCAGGCCAGCCATGCGGCAGGCGTGGAGATCGCCGCCGTGCCCGCCGTCGGCGAGCAGAGCGACGTGCTCGGCGCGATCGCCGGGTATTGCCTGCGCAGCGGCCGATAGCCGGCGCGGCGCGTGGCAGAATGGCGCGCCATGAATTTCCTCGCGCACCTCTATCTCGCCCCGGATGACGACGATGCGCTGCTCGGCAGCCTGATGGGGGATTTCGTCAAGGGACCGCTACGCGGCGAGCACGCTCCCGGCATCGAGCGGGGACTCGCGCTGCACCGGCGCATCGATGCGTTCACGGATGCGCATCCGGTGGTGGCGCGCAGCCGCGCCCGCATTCTTCCTCCGCGGCGGCGCTACGCGGGGATCATGGTGGACATGTTCTACGACCACTGCCTGGCACGCGACTGGGCACGCTACGCCTCGCTGCCGCTCGAGCAGTTCGCCGATCGGGTCTACCGGCTGCTGGAGAACCAGGGCAGCCGCCTTCCCGAGCGTCTGCGCCGGATGGCGCCAACCATGACGCGCCAGGACTGGCTGTCCTCGTACCGCGAAGTGCGCGCGATCGGCTGCGCACTGGAGCGAATGGGCACCCGCCTCAAGCGCGGCAATGCACTACTGGGCGCCGGCGCGGATCTGGATGTCCACTACGCCGGCCTGGGGGCAGACTTCGACGAGTTCTTTCCGCAGTTGATCACGTTTGCTCGCTCCTCGACATGAGCACCGACACTGCTTTCCATCAGATCGCCGACTTCTTCGCGCACCATCCGCAGCCCGACCACCTGCACATCGGGCGCCTGCAGGGGGTGCTGACCGCGGTCATGCAGTCGGACGACCTGAGCGGCCGGCTCAATGCCTGGTCGGACCTGCTCGACTGGGCGCGCGGCGGCGGGCACGCCGACGAACTGGACGAGGAGGGCCTGCTGTCGGCGCGCGCCGTGTGGCGCTGGCACCTGCTGCTCGACCTGCTGCAGGCTGCGCCTGCCGTGCGCCGGTCGGTCCAGGCCTCGTTCGCCGAGGTCCTGCGCGAAGCCGAGGCCGACAATCTTTTTGGAGCGGCCGGCCTCCCCACCGGCCGTGGTTTCCTCGGGGAGTTCGGCGACCGGCTGCTGCGTCGCATCCTGCCGCAGCCGCCGGACGAGCACGACCTCGCGCGGCTGCTCTTTCGTCTCTATCGCACGCGGCCGCAGGTCGAGCGCTTCGCCCGTCTGCCGCACGACCTGTTCTCGCGCCTGGCACAGGCGCTGGTCTCGCCTGAACACGACGATGCGTGGAATGCGATGCGCGCGCACTTTTCCGACGGCTTTCGCCTGCTGGTCGCGCGCGTGCAGTTCGAGGGGCTGTCGCAGAAGATGCGCTCGCGCAGCCAGCCGTCACCCGTGTCGGATTCCCCGTTCTTCCGCTTGCCGCAGATCTCCGAGCGGGCGCTGCAGGCGTGGCAATCCGGAGCCGGCCTCGGCGAGATCGCCACCCAGTGGAGGGAGTGCGCGGCGGGATGCCGCACTGCCATGACGCAGATCGAACGCCATCTCGACCAGGGCGTGAGCGTGGATGTCGTCTACACCCTCGAGGTCCTCGAGCGCTGCCTGCTGCGCATGGACCTGATGCTGACGTTCATGGAGAACGAGGATGCCGATCTTCCGCACGCCGCCTTGCACCAGCTCCTGTCGCTGCTCATCACGGCGACCCACAGCGATCGGAGTCTGCGCCAACTCGTCGGCGACAACCTGCGCCTGCTCCAGCGCAAGATCGTCGAACGTGCGGGAAAGACCGGCGAGCACTACATTGCCTGGACCCGGCGCGAATACTGGTACATCTGGCTCGCCGCCGCCGGCGGGGGGTTCGTGACCGTCTTCACCGCTGCCCTCAAGATGAAGATCCACGGCATGCATGCACCGCTGTTCGTGGAAGGTCTGCTTGCGGGCATCAACTATGCGGTGAGCTTCCTGATCCTGCAGGCGTTCGGTCTGATCCTCGCGACCAAGCAGCCCGCCATGACGGCCGCCTCGCTCGCCGGCATCATGCGCGAGCACAAGGGGGCGGAACGCATCGACGGGATCGTCACGCATGCCGCACAGATCGTGCGCTCGCAGATCGCCGCCGTGCTGGGCAACATCGTGATCGTGTTCGTCGGCGCCTTCGCACTGAGCGCGCTGTGGAGGCTGGCGCTCGGCGATCCGTTCCTGGACGACGCCGAAGCAGACTACGTGTTCGACACGCTCAGCCCGATCTCCAGCCTGACGGTGTGGTATGCGGCACTCACCGGCGCCATCCTGTGGGCGGCCAGCCTGGTGGGCGGGTGGTTCGACAACTGGGCCAGCCTGCATCGCCTGCCCGAGGCGATCAGTGCACACCGCCTCGGCAAGCGCTTCGGACGCTCGCGCATGGTCAAGCTCGCGGGCATCGTCTCGCGCAACATCGCCGGCTGGGGCACGAACGTCTCGCTCGGCCTGATGCTCGGGCTGACACCCGCGATCGGGCAGTTCCTCGGACTACCCCTCGACGTGCGCCACGTGACACTCAACACCGGCACGCTGTCGCTCGCCACGGCCGCCGTCGAAGAAAGCTGGCACACGGCATTCTTCGTGTGGGCGGTGGTCGGCATCGGAACGATGTTCGTGCTCAACCTCGGTGTGAGCTTCACCCTGTCGCTGTACACGGCAGCCCGCGCCTTCGGCCTGCCGCGCGGCTTTCTCCTGGACTTCGGACGCACGCTGGGCGCACGCCTGCTCCGAAATCCGGGTCAGTTCTTCCTGCCGCCGGGGCGGGACGACGCTGCCCCGGAGAATCTGGGAAGTCACTGA
>JAEZCG010000149.1 GCA_023430065.1 Pseudomonadota bacterium
CAGATCGAACAGGGCCAGCTGTTCCGCCTCGGCGGCTCGGTGGTCACCGTCGGCGGCGTGCTCGCCGGCCTCGCCATCCTGACGGTGGCCTGGCTGGCCTCGAAGCTGGTCAGCCGGGCCCTGCGCCGCCTCCGTGAGCGGTCAAACCGCAGCGCCGGCGCGCTGCATGTGCTCGAGAAGCTGGCCAGCTACGGCCTCATCGTCGTCGGGGTGTTCTGGGCCCTGTCGGTCGCCGGGCTGAACCTGTCGTCGCTGGCGGTGTTCGCCGGGGCGCTGGGCATCGGCGTCGGCCTCGGCCTGCAAGGGGTGGTCAAGGAGTTCGTCTCCGGCCTGTTCCTGATCTTCGACCGCATGGTTTCGGTCGGCGACTACGTCGAGATCGGCGGGGCCATGACCGGCACGGTCCGGGCCGAGGGCATGCGCGGGGTGATCACCGAGATCGGCCCCCGCGCCGTGCGCATCCGCACCAACGACAACGTCAACGTCCTGGTCCCCAACTCGCGCCTGATCGAGCAGCCGGTGGTCAACTGGACGCTGAAGGGCGACACCCGCCGCATCCACATCCCCTTCGCCGTCGCCTACGGCGCCGACCGCGGCAAGGTGCGCGAGGCGGTGCTGGCCGCCGCCCGCGCCAGCCCCTTCACCTCGTCCGAGAGCGAGGACCGCAGATGCCAGGTCTGGCTGGTCGGCTTCGGCGAGCGCGGGCTGGAGTTCGAGCTGCTGGTCTGGCCGACGCGCGAGGCGGTCAAGCGGCCCTCGGCCATGCATGCGGCCTACACCTGGGTGGTGGCCGACGCGCTCGAGGCAGCCGGAATCGAGACGCCGGTGCCGCAGACCGATCTGCGCCTGCGCAGCGTCTTCGGCCACGAGGGCTCGGAAGGTCTGGCCGCCCTCGGCCTCGCCGCCGCCCCGGCCGCCCCGCGCCCCCCCCCCGCCGCCCCCCCCCAAGACCCGGCGCCGGTGCGCATCGACGTGGAAGCCTAGAGTCGGCGCACGGCGAAGCCCATTGCCGCGAGCAGTGCTGGCAAACCGGATTCGCCGGTCAGGTGTCCGGCACCCACCGCGACGAAGTGCACCGTCCCCTGTTCCAGGATCGCCCGCAGCTTCTGCGCCATGGCCTGGTTGCGTGACACGTAAACGCGGGTCTGCAGCTCCTGCACGGACGCCTCGTCCAGACTTTCCATTTCGCGTGCCACCGCGCGCTCGATGCCATCGGCATCCCCGCGCATCCATGCCGACACCAACGCCTCCAGTTCCTCGCGCAAATCCTGTGTGCCGATCGCGTGAAGCGCTGCGCGCAGCATGTCCTCCTGCACGTCTTCGGACAACGATTCGAACATGTCCATCTGCTGCGTCATCGATTCCAGTTCGACGATGGGTTTGCTCTCGCGTCGCGCGCGTTGCGCGAAGTGCTGGTCCAGCCCGAGCGCCGGCTGATAACCCAGCTGCTGTATTTGCATCATGGTGATCGTCATCGCCAGCAGGTGGGGCTTGAGCGCTCGGGCGTACTCGAGCGGCAACCGGATTTGCGGCAGCTTCGCCACCAGTTCACGGTACAGCTCGGGCGAGATGTGCTGCTCGAGGTTCTCCGGCGGCCGGTACACCGAGGCGGAGATGGCGAGCGCGTTTGCCGCCTCGTCGGTAGGATCGGCCTCCAGCGCCAGTGCCCCGGATGCGGCGAACGCCGCCTCCACCTGCGGGCTGAGCGGATACATGCCGCGCGTGCCGACGTGGACCGTTCCGAACAGATAGACGGTGGTGGTCGCCGATTTCACCTCGAACAGAAGGGGCGTGCTGCCTTGTCCGACACAGGGCAGGGACAGCACGATGGCGGCGAACGCGAACCACAGACGCAGGCGATGCTTGAACACGCGAGTCTCCTCGAAGGCCGGCGCAGTGTAGCAAACGCGCCGGTTGGTGCTGGAACTGCCACTGCTCCGCCCTATAATTCCCGCTTCGCGGACTTTCACCTCGCATGCGTCCGCCTACTGACAGGACACCCTGCATGGATCCTTCCCTTCGCAAGGCTGCACTCGACTACCACCGTTTTCCAAAGCCCGGCAAGGTCTCGGTCGCCCCCACCAAGAGCCTCATCAACCAGCGCGATCTCGCGCTCGCCTATTCGCCCGGCGTGGCGGCAGCCTGCGAGGAGATCGTGGCAGATCCGGCCAGCGCGCGCGACTACACCGCGCGCAGCAATTTGATCGGCGTGGTCACCAACGGAACGGCGGTGCTGGGATTGGGCGCGATCGGTCCGCTGGCGGCGAAGCCGGTGATGGAAGGCAAGGGGGTGCTATTCAAGAAGTTTGCCGGCATCGACGTGTTCGACATCGAGATCGCCGAGCGCGACCCGGAGAAGCTGGTCGACATCATCGCCAGCCTCGAGCCCACCTTCGGCGGCATCAACCTGGAGGACATCAAGGCGCCGGAGTGCTTCACCATCGAGCGCGCACTGCGCGGGCGCATGAAGATCCCGGTGTTTCACGACGACCAGCACGGCACCGCCATCATCGTCGGTGCTGCGGTGCTCAACGGACTGAAGGTCGTCGGCAAGGACATCAAGCGCGTCAAGCTGGTGTGCTCGGGTGCGGGCGCTGCCGCGCTGTCCTGCCTCGATCTGCTGGTCAACCTGGGCCTTCCTCTCGAGAACATCTACGTCAGCGACATCAAGGGCGTGGTGTATCAGGGCCGCGTCGAGGAGATGGACGCGTACAAGGCGCGCTATGCCAAAGCGGTGGCGGCGCGAACGCTGGGCGACCTCATCGAGGGCGCGGACGTCTTCCTCGGCCTGTCGGCGGCGAACGTGCTCAAGCCCGAGATGGTCGCGCGCATGGCCGAAAAGCCGCTCATCCTCGCGCTGGCCAACCCCAATCCGGAGATCCTGCCGGAGGCCGCCAAGGCGGTGCGGCCGGATTGCGTGATCGCCACCGGCCGCTCGGACTATCCCAATCAGGTCAACAACGTCCTGTGCTTTCCCTTCATCTTCCGCGGAGCGCTCGATGCCGGCGCGACCACCATCACCGAGGAGATGAAGCTGGCTGCCACCAAGGCCATCGCCGAGCTGGCGCAGGCCGAGCAGTCGGACGTCGTGGCCATGGCTTACGGCGACGTCAGTCAGAGTTTCGGGCCCGAGTATCTGATACCGCGCCCGTTCGACCCGCGCCTGATCGTGAAGATCGCCCCCGCGGTGGCGCAGGCGGCGATGGACAGCGGTGTGGCCACACGGCCGATCACCGACATGGACGCCTACCGCGATCAGCTCACGCAGTTCGTCTACCACTCCGGCTTGATCATGAAGCCGGTGTTCTCGGCGGCGAAGACCAACCCCAAGCGCGTGGTGTTCTGCGAGGGCGAGGACCAGCGCGTGCTGCACGCCGTGCAGGTGGTCGTGGACGAGGGTCTGGCAAAGCCGATCGTGATCGGCCGCCCGGAAGTGGTGGACGTGCGCCTGGAAAAACTCGCCCTGCGCATGCGCCCGGGGCGCGACTTCGAACTGGTCAACCCGAACAGCGACCCGCGATTCCGCGACTACTGGCAGCTGTACTACAACATCATGGAGCGACGCGGGGTGTCGGTGGAAGTCGCCAAGCGCGAGGTGATCCGGCGGACCACGCTGATCGGCGCGCTGATGGTCAAGCAGAACGAGGCCGACGCCATGATCTGCGGAACCTACGGCGAGCACGGCACCCATCTCTGGTACATCGGCAACGTGATCGGGCTCAAGCCGGGCGTGAAGCAGTTTGCGGCGATGAACATGCTGCTGCTCCAAAACCGCACCATCTTCATCTGCGACACCTACGTCAATCCCGATCCCACCCCCGAGCAGCTGGTGGAGATCACCCTTCTGGCGGCCGAGGAGGTGAAACGTTTCGGCCTGACGCCCAAGGTGGCGCTGCTGTCGCATTCGAACTTCGGCAGCGCACGCACGCCCTCCGCACTGAAGATGAGCCGCGTGCGCGATATGCTCGAGGAGACCGCGCCCGACCTGGAGGTCGAGGGCGAGATGCACGGCGACGCCGCGCTGGTGGAGTCGATCCGCATGCAGCACTTCCCCAACTCCAAGCTCAGGGGCGAGGCCAACCTGCTGATCATGCCCACGCTGGATGCTGCCAACATCTCGTTCAACCTGCTCAAGGCGGTCGCCGGCGAGGGCATCACGGTCGGGCCGATGCTGCTGGGGGCGGCACAGACCTGCCACATCCTCACGCCCACCGCATCGGTGCGCAGGCTGGTGAACATGACCGCGCTGGCGGTGGTGGAGGCCGGCAGCGGCCGGTAAGGGTCGCGGTTCGACAGCGGTGCGCTGAGGGGACTTGCCGTGGCACCTGCCTTGCTTAAAATTTGGGCAGTCGTGCATCCGGAGTCCGCGCCGCATGTTCAGCGAAACCCTCAGACTGGTCGCTCACCTGCCGCAACGCCGTCCCGCCCCCAGCCTGCCTGGGCGGCTGGAACAGCTGTTCCGCCACCTGGCGGTCGGTGACTGCTCGGTTCAGGAACTCGAGGACGAGATCTGGCACGTGTGGATGCAGCATCCGCACCGTGCCGCTTCGCGCGCGCTTGACCGCGCCGCGGACGACATCGCCGGACAGCGCTTCGACCTGGCCGAAACGCGGCTGCACTTCCTGCTGCGTGCCTGTCCGGATTTCCCCGAGGCGTGGAACAAGTCGGCGACCCTGTACTACCTGATGGAACGCGACCAGGAGAGCGTACAGGCGATCCACCGCACGCTCGAACTGGAACCGCGCCACTTCGGCGCGCTCAGCGCACTGGGGGAGATCTGCCTGGGGCAGGGGGACCGCGACGCCGCACTGCTGGCGTTCTCCGCCGCGCTGCGCATCAATCCGCACCTGGACGGCGCGCGCGCCAGCGTGGAGCGGCTCCTGGAAGACGGCACCGGCAGCGTTCACTGAAGACCACCTTCGGCGTCGGGTGGAAGCTGATCCACCGCGACTGCCCCAGGCCGGTGTCTACTTCGAGGGCGCCGGCTCGTCCAGTTCGAGCTCGTCCAACGGGTCTTTCTTGTGGATCCCGACCGCCCGACGCGCCTTCGCGAGATCTTCCATCGCTTCGCGCTCGTGGCCGGTGCGGCAGTGCTTCAGCGCCAGATCGATCCATGCCGCCAGGTCGAACTTCTGCATCTCGGTGAGCCTGGCGGCGCGCAGGTCCTGACCCAGCAGTTCCAGTTCGAGTTGGCAGTCTGCCCCGGCTGCCGGGGACAGCAGGGCGGCGAGCAGCCCCAGCGCGATCGGTTCGAGGCGCATCCCGGCTGCCCGCCGTACCGCCGCTCAGATTCCCAGGATCTTCCTGGCCTTGGCCAGCGTGTCGACCGACTCCTGATGCTTGCCGGCCTTGTGCAGTGCTTCACCCTCGGCGCGGTACTTCTTCACGTCGGCCATCTGCTCGGCTGACAGAGCCGGGTTCTTCGACATGGCCTCGTCGATCGCCTTCATGTCCATCGGGCAGTGGTTGGCGAGGGCTGGGGTGGCGAAGGTCAAGGTCAGGGCGGCAATCCATCCACGTGCTCTCATCGTCCGGATCTCCTCGTATCGATTCCCGCATAAGCGGTACGACTGTTCGAGCCGGTCCGATCGGACCGGTTCCCCTTGCATCCCGACACCTCTCCGTCACCGGAAAGAGGCGACGCGGCGACCACGGCCGATTAGAATACCTTTGTGGAACCGGTTTTGCTTTTCCCCGCGAAGTGTCCCTGACCGACGCTCCCTCGATCTCCCGCTCCTGGCTCTCGCAGCGCCTGCTGCGTGCGCACGACCTGCCGGCGGAACCGGGCGTACTGCGCTATGTGCACGCACCGGACTTCGTCTCCACGCCGGCGGCGGTGCTGGTGCCGCTGATCAACCGCCCCGCGGGCATCACCGTGATGTTCACGCAGCGCACCGCGCACCTGAACGACCACGCTGGCCAGATCAGCTTCCCCGGCGGCCGGGTGGATCCGGGCGACGTCGACCGCGTCTACACCGCTCTGCGCGAGGCCGAGGAAGAAACCGGGGTGGCGCGGGAGCTGGTCGCGATCTTGGGGAGCCTGCCGGATTACGACATCCCGACCGGCTTTCGGGTGACGCCGATCGTCGGGTGGATCGAGCCCCCGGTGAGCTTTGCGCCCGATCCGTTCGAGGTCGCCGAGGTGTTCGAGGTGCCGCTTACCCACTTCCTCGACCCGGATAACCACCAGCGCCACAGTGACGAGCGGAACGGGCGGTGGCGCCACTACTACTCCATGCCCTATGAGGGGCGCAACATCTGGGGTGCCACCGCCGGCATGCTGCACATGCTGTATCGTGCACTGCGTGCCTGACGCCGGGCAGGGGACCCGGACGCCTCGATGAGCAAGGACAAGACGCCGGTCACCCCGGCCGTGCGCCAGTTGCGTGCGGCCGGCGTGGCCTTTACCGATCACCTGTACGACTACGAAGAACAGGGCGGGACCGCCGTCCCGGCAAGGGAACTGCGCGTGGATGAGCACAGCGTGGTCAAGACACTGGTGATGGAGGACGACGCCAAGCGGCCGCTGGTGGTGCTGATGCACGGCGACAAGCACGTATCGACGAAGGAGTTGGCGCGGGTGCTGGGAGTGAAGACGATTCAGCCCTGCAGTCCGGAGACGGCCAACCGCCATTCCGGATACGTGGTTGGTGGCACCTCACCCTTCGGAATGCGCAAGCCCATGCCGATGTACATGGAGCGCAGCATCGCCGACCTGTCCCGGATCTACATCAACGGAGGCAAGCGGGGATACCTCGTGGGGCTTGCACCGGCCGACGTGATCGCGGTGCTGAAGCCCATCCTGGTGAGCGTCGCCACCGAATGAGTCGGATTACAACTGGAGACAACCATGATCCACACCGAAGAACGTCGCGTCCACACCGGCCGACGCGCCTCCGACCTGCAGCGCGAACAGGAGCTGTCCATGCTCCGCGCCGAGCTGGAGATGCTGATGGCCGAGCGCGAACACTTGCTTCGCGCTGCCGGTGCCGCCGCCATGTTCGTCGCCAAGATGGACGATCACGTCGACGTTCTGCCCAAGGACAGCTATGACGCCGCCTATTCGGTGGCTCAGGCGGTCAACACGCTACCCGAGGAAACGCTGAAGGAAGCGCTTGAGAGCGCGCGTCTCCAATCCGCAACCGCGGTCGAGGACAACAAGGCGCGTCTGTCCTGATCGCTTGGCCGGACCGGGGAGCCCTCCGGTCCAACCCGTGAAGCCCTACTCGGAAGCCTGCGAGCGCAACAAGGGCCCGATTCTGGCAGTCCTGCGTGATGCGTTCGCCGATCGCAGCGCCGTGCTGGAGGTCGGCAGCGGCACGGGCCAGCACGCGCTGCACTTCGCCCAGGGGCTTCCGCACCTGTCCTGGCAGCCGAGCGACGTCGCGGAGAATCTGCCCGGGCTGCAGGCGCAGTTCGCGGGCATCGAACTCCCCAACCTCCGTGCCCCCATTGTGCTCGACCTGGACGCGGACTGGGCACCTCTGGGCGGCGATGCCGTCTTTACCGCCAACACGCTGCACATCGTCTCGTGGTCGCGGGTCGAGCGTTTCTTCCGTCACGCCGGCACGCAACTGATCGACGGCGGTGTGCTGGCCGTGTACGGGCCGTTCAACATCGGCGGGCGCTTCACCTCCGAGAGCAATGCGCAGTTCGATGCGATGCTGCGGGCCCGCGACCCGGCCAGCGGCATTCGTGACATCGAGGCGATCGATATGCTTGCCCGCGGCCAGGGTTTCGCACTTGCCGAGGACGTTGCCATGCCGGCGAACAACCGCACACTGGTCTGGCGACGGTAGCGGTTCGCTCATGCCCGTGCACATCGCCGGGGCAAAAAATCCTTATGCACCAAGGTAGTGCGTGATTCTTCGCGCTTCGCGTGCTAGCCTAGCCGGAACAACAACGAGGGCGACCATCAGGTCGCTCGCACCATGTCACCGTGCATGCGCCTGTCATTGCCACTCGCCGCCGCTCTGCCGTGCCCAAGACAGACCGCCGACGGCTGGTCCGCGGCCCTCGACCTGCGCTACGAGTGCCGCGAGCGGCGCACCGTCCTCGCCGCGCGCTCGCACCACGGGCCGCTGCGCGTGCAGCGCCCGTTCTACCAGGAAGGGGAAAGCGTCTGCCAGAGCATCGTCATCCACCCGCCCGGCGGGATCGTCGCCGGTGACCGCCTGGCCATCGCCGCGACCGCTGCGCGCGGTGCGCACGCCCTGTTGACCACACCCGGTGCAAGCAAGTGGTATCGCTCCACCGGCCCAGAGGCCAGCCAGGGGGTGAAGCTCTGCGTCGAGCCTGAAGCAGTCCTGGAGTGGATGCCGCTGGAATCCATCGTGTTCGACGGCGCCCGCGTCGACCAGCGCCTGCGCGTGGATCTCGCCCAGGGTGCACGCTACGTAGGCTGGGAGATCACCTGCTTCGGCCGCACCGCGTCGGGCGAGCGCTTTGCGCACGGGCGGCTGCGCCAGCGAACCGAGGTCTATCAAGGCGCACGGCCCATCTTCGTCGAGTATGCCGACATCGAAGGCGGCAGCCGGGTGCTGGCGTCGAAGGCGGGACTGGCCGGGTACACCGTCAACGCGCTGATGCTTGCTGCCGGCTTCGATGCCTCGCGGGCGCTGATTGCGTCGCTGCGAGCCGTGCCGGCAGGAAAGGGCGACCTCGCCGGCATCACCACGCTGCCGCAGGTGACCATCGCACGTTACCTGGGCCACTCCGCGCACGCCGCGCGCGACTGGTGCACGAACCTGTGGCGCGTGCTGCGTCCCGCCATGCTGCAGCGCGAGGCTCTGCCCCCGCGCATCTGGGCTTGTTGAAGCACGCGCAAGTCGAGCAATTGTAGAGAGCCAAGACGATGGAGCTGACACCCCGAGAGAAGGACAAACTGCTGATCTTCACCGCGGCACTGCTGGCCGAGCGGCGCAAAGCCCGCGGCCTCAAGCTCAACTACCCGGAGGCGATCGCCTACATCACCGCCGCCATCATGGAAGGCGCGCGCGACGGCCGCTCGGTATCGGACCTGATGGGCTACGGCGCGACGCTGCTCAAGCGCGACGAGGTGATGGAGGGCGTGCCGGAGATGATCCCGGAAATCCAGGTCGAGGCGACGTTCCCCGACGGGACGAAGCTGGTGACGGTGCATCACCCGATCGTTTGAACAAGGCATTGACCACGAAGGTCACGCACGAAGGCAAATCGAACGAGGTGTTCTTCGTGTTCCTTCGTGACCTTCGTGGTAATCAGAACTGAATCAGGGAAAAGCCATGATCCCAGGTGAAATGAAAACGCAGCCCGGCGAGATCGAACTCAATGCCGGGCGCAGGACGGTCAGCGTGACGGTGGCCAACACGGGCGATCGGCCGATCCAGGTCGGATCGCACTACCACTTCTTCGAGACGAACGCGGCGCTCGAGTTCGAGCGGCAGCAGGCCTACGGCTTCCGCCTCAACATCCCGGCCGGCACCGCGGTGCGCTTCGAGCCCGGACAGGAACGCACGGTCGAGCTGGTGGAACTGGCCGGCGATCGCGTCGTGTACGGCTTTCTCGGCAAGGTGATGGGGAAACTCTGATGGCAGCGAAGATCACGCGTTCGGCCTATGCCGAGATGTTCGGTCCCACCACCGGGGACAGGGTGCGGCTCGCCGACACCGAGCTGTGGATCGAGGTCGAGAAGGACCACACCATCTACGGCGAGGAGGTGAAATTCGGCGGCGGCAAGGTGATCCGCGACGGCATGGGCCAGAGCCAGCGGCGCGCGGCGGAAGTGGCCGACACCGTGATCACCAACGCGCTGATCGTCGATTACTGGGGCATCGTCAAGGCCGACATCGGTATCAAGAACGGGCGTATCAGCGGCATCGGCAAGGCCGGCAACCCGGACATCCAGCCGGGGGTGGACATCGTCATCGGCGCGGCCACCGAGATCGTCGCGGGCGAGGGCATGATCGCCACGCCAGGCGGCATCGACGCGCACATCCACTTCATCTGCCCGCAGCAGATCGAGGAGGCGCTGATGTCCGGGGTCACGACGATGTTCGGCGGCGGCACCGGTCCCGCCACCGGGACCAACGCGACCACCTGTACGCCGGGTCCATGGCACATGCACCGCATGCTGCAGGCCGCCGATGCCTTTCCGATGAACCTCGGCTTCCTCGGCAAGGGCAACGCCAGCCTGCGCAATCCGCTGCGCGAGCAGGTCGCCGCCGGCGCCATCGGCCTGAAGCTGCACGAGGACTGGGGCACGACCCCAGCCGCGATCGACAACTGCTTGGCGGTGGCCGAGGAGATGGACGTTCAGGTGGCCATCCACACCGACACGCTGAACGAATCCGGCTTCGTCGAAACCTCGCTCGCGGCGTTCAAGGGCCGCACCATCCACACGTATCACACCGAAGGCGCGGGCGGCGGCCACGCCCCCGACATCATCCGCGCCTGCGGCGAACTGAACGTGCTGCCTTCCTCCACCAATCCCACGCGTCCGTACACGATCAACACGGTGGACGAGCACCTCGACATGCTGATGGTGTGTCACCACCTCGATCCCGCGATTGCCGAGGACGTGGCGTTCGCCGAGTCGCGCATCCGGCGCGAGACCATCGCCGCCGAGGACATCCTGCACGACCTGGGCGCCTTCAGCATGATGTCGTCCGACTCGCAGGCCATGGGCCGCGTCGGCGAGGTGATCATGCGCACCTGGCAGACCGCGCACAAGATGAAGGTGCAGCGCGGCGCGTTGCCGCAGGACACGGCCGAGAACGACAACTTCCGCGTGAAGCGCTACGTCGCCAAGTACACCATCAATCCCGCGCTCACCCACGGCGTCGCGCACGAGGTCGGATCGCTGCAGCCCGGCAAGCTCGCCGACATCGTCCTGTGGCGCCCGGCCTTCTTCGGCGTGAAGCCGTCGCTGATTCTCAAGGGCGGCATGATCGCCGCCGCAGCGATGGGCGATCCCAATGCCTCGATCCCCACGCCCCAGCCGGTGCACTATCGCGGCATGTTCGGCTCGTTCGGCAGCGCCTGCCACGCGACGTCGGTGACCTTCGTCTCCGCCGCCGGCCTGGAGCACTCCGTCGGCCAAAACCTCGGCCTGCGCAAGCGATTGGTCGCCGTGCGCGGCACGCGCCGCATCACCAAGAAGGACCTGCCGCACAACGACCTCACTCCGAGGATCGAAGTCGATCCGGAAACCTACCAGGTACGCGCGGATGGCGAACTGCTGACGTGCGAACCGGCAAGAGTGCTGCCGATGGCGCAGCGGTACTTCCTGTTTTAGACTCGACCTCCCACGGGTGTCACTCCGAGCGGGGCGCAGCGAAGCGAGGAATCCTCGCTTTCTTCCTTGCAGCGCGAGGGAGTCACCCAAGCACGACGAACGTTTCTCCCCGCAAGCGGAGAGGGCTGTCCGAACGCGACAGACTCCCTCTCCCCGTCGGTGGAGAGGGCCGGGGTGAGGGGGCAGGGCAGAACACAACCATGACCGCTGAAGTCATACAACTCCCATCCGACGGAGATCCCCCGCGACCCGCCGACACCCTCTCTCTCGTTCGCCTCCTCCGCCTCGCCAGTCCCGCATTCCCGGTCGGCGCCTTCGCCTACTCCCAGGGCCTGGAAACTGCCATCGCCGAAGGCTGGGTCCACGACGAAGTCTCCATCGGCGACTGGATCTGCGACGTCCTCGAATTCAACCTCGCCCGCTTCGAGGCGCCGGTGCTGCATCGCTCGATGCTCGCGTGGTCGGCCAACGACGTGGAGGAAGTGCGGCGATTGAACGACTGGTTTCTGGCCGCGCGCGAGACGGCCGAGTTTCGTGCCGAAACTGCGCAGATGGGCATTGCGCTGCGGCAGTTGTTCGAGGCGACGGAGGAGTCCAGGGTGCAGGAGGTGGCCGCGGTGAGGGCTATAGAACCCATCGCGTTCCCTACGGCGTTTGCGTTTGCGGCGGCCCGGTGGCAACTCATGCCGGCCGATGTGCTAGCAGCATATCTGTTCGCATGGGCCGAAAATCAGGTCAACGCAGCGATGAAGGGGATGCGGCTGGGGCACGTGGGGGCGCAGCGAATACTTGCGCGGGTGAGCGCATGCTTGCCGCAATTGGTTCAGCCGGCATTGCGCTGTGACCTCGAGCAGATCAACAACTTCACCCCGGTGCTTGCAATCGCAGGTTGCTTGCACGAGTCGCAGGATTCGAGGGTGTTTCGATCTTAAGTATCTGAGAATCCGGCACGATCAGCCGCTCCGAGCTGCTCGGACAGTGCAATCTACGGATTCAGCGCAATGCGTTCCTTCGCAGTGTATCGTCCCGCATCCCAATGAGGCGCGGTATTCCATACACTGGAGCTGTCACGCTTGACGGCAGCGTCGCGAAACTCAATTCCACCAAGTCACGGACGCAGACAGAATGAGTAAGAACGATACACCCGCTGGCATCTCCCGCCGCCAGTTCCTCACCGCGACCGCCGGCGTCGCTGCCGCCTCCCTCTCCGGCCTGAAGCTCGCCAGTGCGGCCGACTCGTCCGCTCCATCCTCTGCAACCTCCGCCTCCGGATGGAAGCGCAAGCACAACATTCTGTTCGTGTTTACCGACCAGGAGCGCTACATTCCGCAGTGGCCGGAACACATGTCGCTGCCCGGGCACGAACGCGTGCTGCGCACCGGCGTCACCTTCCGGAACCACTACTGCCCGGCGGTGATGTGCACCAGTTCGCGGGCGGTGATGCTGACCGGGTTGCAGACGCCGGACAACGGCATGTTCGAGAACGCGGACATGGCCTACGTGCCGCCGCTGTCGACGCAGACGCCGACCATCGGACACATGCTCCGCAAGGCGGGCTACTACACCGCCTACAAGGGCAAGTGGCACCTCAACCCGGAGTTCGACCGCGAGCAGATGGATCATCTGTTCACCAAGGAGATGGACGCCTACGGCTTCTCCGACTACCTGTGGCCGGGCGACGTCGTGGGCCACACCCTGGGCGGGCACGTCTACGACAACATGATCGGCGGCAGCGCGGTGTCCTGGCTGCGCAGGAACGGCCGCACATTGAGCGATGAAGGCAAGCCGTGGGCGCTGTTCGTAAGCCTGGTGAACCCGCACGACATCATGTACTTCAACACCGATGCGCCGGCAGAGCAGGTGCAGGACAACGGCCGGCTCTTGATGCACGCGGCGCGTGCGCCGGAGCACGCGATGTATCGCCGGACCTGGGATCAGCCGCTGGCCGCGAACTTGACGCAGCCGATGGACGAGCCCGGACGGCCGAAAGCGCACGGCGAGTTCCTGCGCTCGTGGGGCTATACGCTCGGCAACATTCCGCCCGAGGCGGAGCGGTGGAACCGGTTCACCGACTACTACTTCAACTGCATCCGCTCGGTGGATCAGCAGATCCACGCCATGCTCACCGAACTGGATGCGCTCGGTCTGACCGAGGACACCATCGTCGTGTTCACCTCCGACCACGGCGAGATGGGCGGCGCGCACGGCCTGCGCGGCAAGGGACCGTTCGCCTACGAGGAAATCACGCACCTGCCGCTGCACGTCGTGCATCCGGACGTGCAGGGCGGTGCGGGGACGAAGGCCCTTACCAGCCACATCGATCTCGTGCCGTCACTGCTCTCGATGGCGGGGGTGAATGCGACGAAGGCGGCGGAGTTCGCCGGCCGCGAGCTGCCCGGCAAGGATTTCAGTATCGCCGTGGCCGATTACCGCACCAGCGATCTCCACACCGTGCGCGACAGCGTGCTCTTCACGTACAGTGGACTGGCGACCAACGACAGCGAATTGATCCGCCTCGTCTCCGAGGCACGGGCCGCCGGCAAGGATCCTAGAGAGGCCGTCAAGGCTGCCGGCTACCGCCCCGACCTGAAGAAGCGCGGCAGCCTGCGCATGGTGTTCGACGGGCGCCACAAGTTCACGCGCTACTTTTCCCCACTGGAGCGCAACAGTCCCAAGACGCTGGACCAGTTGTACGCGGCCAACGATGTCGAGCTGTTCGATCTCCAGTCCGACCCCAAGGAGATGACCAACCTGGGTGCGAGGAAGGGCGAGAACGCAGAGCTGGTCGCCGCGATGAGCGCCAAGCTGGAGGCGGCGATCAAGGCCGAGATCGGCATCGACGACGGACGGGAGATGCCGGAAGTCGAGGGCATCGACTGGCGCATCGACCGGATCGATTTGTAGCCGGTTCAGCCGATGCGCCGTTTTAGACGGTCCTGGATCACTTTCCCGTGCGTTGGAAGCTTTGCGTGATTGAGCGAAAGTGCGGGAGGATGGCCTCGGCGCGATCGCGACCCGCCAGTCCCTGCATGATGAAATAGCCGCCCGGATCGAGGGCAATCACCTGATACAGACGGATCGGTGTTGCGTTGCGCCGATCTTGCGCATCGGCGAGCAACTCGTAGGCAGGCAGGCCGTCCACGCTCATGTTGCGGCCGGAAATGATGCGCAGGTCGCGCAGCTGGGCGGTCTGGTGTGCTCGGGTCTCCGAGAAGCGGCGCAGGTCGCCGGCGGGCGGGTTTCCAAGTGATGGGCCGACGACGTAGAGCGCTTCCCGGGGATCTGCGCTCGGGAGGACGCCGGACTCGTTGAACAGCAGCATGTTCCCCATGCGGCCGCCCAGCTTGAGGCCCGGGGCAGCGTCCACTCGAAATGCCAGCCCCTCGAACGGATCGCTCGCCCTTTCCGGGCGTGCCCAGGTCGCCGACAGCACCGCCGCGCGCATGCGGGAGGACAGATCAGCCGCGGCACTCTGCGGGAACGTTCCGACCACGAGCACCGAGGTCGAGTGATCGCCTGTCACCAGCATCCACTTGCGGTACTGTGCGCCGGCGGCGGACTGGGCCACCTCCAGCAGCTGCCCATCGCGTCCATCCACGTTGACCGCGGTGGACGAGCGCACGTCCATTCCTTTGGCGGCGAGCGCTTCCCGCGTCATGCCTTTCATCATATCCGCCGCCGGAGCCGCGATCTCGGTGACCACGATCGATGCCTGGGAACGGGCATGTTCGAAACCTGGGAAACGATTGGAGGGCGAGAACCCTTCCGGCGGACGGAGTGCGGTCCCGGTGCCAGGCACGCGGACGGGATCCCCTGCACCTGCGTGCGTGGTGAGTACGAGTGCCAGCGACAGGCCGACAGCCCAGCGCCCCATGATGCTTGCGAACCTCGATACGTGCATGCGCATTCCCCTTGATTTGCCGGCCGCGAGTTTGCCATACAAATCGCTCATTCCGGCGCTCATGCGCGTGCTTTTCTCGCGAGTCGCCTCCCACAAGGCGTGCTAGGTCACACCGCCAGTCTTCCGCGGCATCGCCTCCATTCCCAGGATCTCGTTGGCGTTGATCACCGCATCGGCGATTTCCTCGGTGGTCACCCGCTTGGCCATCGCCTGATCGCGGATGACCTTGTAGGCGGCCTCCTCCGATAGTCCACGCGTGCTCATCAGGATCTGCTTGGCCTTGGCGATCTTGCGCAGCCCGTTGAGGCGCTGCTCGAGCTTGCCGATGTATTTCTCCTGCGCGCAGCGCTCCTCTGCCAGGTTCCGCGCCAGCACCACCGAGGTGAGCAGCCCGAACGATTTCACCGGCGAAGCGACCACCGCCGTCGCCTTGAGCCGCAGCACCGCCTCGATGATGGTCGGATTCTCGTAGTTGACCACGGCGATGATGGGCGGCAGGTCCTCGCGCTTGAGCCAGGGCAGATCCATCGACATGACTTCCGGGCGCATCGCGAAGAATACGATGTCCACTTCGTCAGGCAGCTGTTCGCGCGGCGGCCAGGTCGCACGTAGCTGGCAGCCGATGCGCTGCAGCTGCGCGCTCAGTTCCTGCCCGTCCTGGTCGTCCGGGTGGATCAGCAACACGCGCAGCGAGCGCAGCTCGCGCAGCATGTGCGGCGTGCCGCTGCCGTGACGGCGCCGGGTCGACGGCGTGCTCATTGGGGCTGCAGCCTCACGGTGGCCGACCAATCCTTCAGGCTGTGCTCGACGAGGTAGGGATCGGGCCGCACCCAGCTCGTCGCCTCTTCCAGGATGTCGAACTGCCCCTGCGCATTCACGCGCCCGATGCGCGGCCGCAGATAGGTGTGGTGATTGTCCTCGTCCACGCGCACCGTTCCCTGGGGGGCCGCAAACTCGGAGCCAGGCAGCACGCGCAGCAGCTCGCGCGCGTTGTCCGTCTCGGTGTGGCGCAGGGCGTTGGCCAGCAGGTGCGTCTGGAAGTACGCCGCCTCCCAGCACATGTTGGTGACCACGTCCGGACCGAAGCGCTGCTTGCACTTGGCCACGCAGGCGGCGTTCACCTCGTTGGCCAGCGACTGGAAATAGACTGCCGAGGTGATGTGGCCCTCGGCAATGTCGGCCCCCATCTGCTGCACCTCGGCCTCGCAGGTGGTCAGGCTGGCGATGGGCGTGCGCGCCGGATCCAGTCCGGCCCTTGCGAAGGACTGGTGGAGCAGCGCGGTGCCGTCGCCCACCACGGTCGAGAACACGAAGTCGGGCGAGGACTGTTTGATGCGCTTGACGATCGCGGCATAGTCCTCGGGGCCCGCGTCGAGTGGCAGGTAGTACTCGCCGACCCTCTCGCCTCCGTGCTCGGCGATCAGGTCGCTCATGATCCTATTGGACTCGTACGGATAGAGATAGTCCGAGCCGACGAGGAAGACGCGCGAGCCGAAGCGACGCATCATGAACTCGGCCAGCGGCACGCTGTTCTGGTTCGGCGCAGCACCGGTGTAGATCGCATTGCGAGAGTACTCGAAGCCCTCGTACAGTGTCGGATACATGAGGAGCGCGTGCCACTTTTCGACAATCGGGATGACGGCCTTGCGTGTGCTCGACATGTAGCAGCCAAGGATGATACGCACGCCATCCTCGAGGATGAGGCGTTCGGCGAGCTGCGCGAAGCGCGCTGGATCGGAGGCGGGATCGCGGCAGACGAATTCGATGGGCCGGCCATGGATGCCGCCCTGTTCGTTGATTTCCTGCACAGCGAGGAGGGTTCCCATCCGTTCGGAGCGCTCGATGACGGAGGTCACGCCTGTCTCGGAAAACAGGACGCCGATGCGAATGGGTTCAGCAGTAGTGTTCATTCGTTGTGCTCTTGCCTCGGTGCGTTTGCGTGTATCGCGGTTTCTAAACTCTACATGCAGCGAACATTCGTTGGCCAGTGCTCGTACATCGTCCGCTTCCCCGATGAAACGCATGCTCGTCGTGAGTCCTGCCCTGCGCGGGTGCATCGAACGCGCTCACTGCACCGAGTCGGTGCGCATAAGATCGCTTTGCCTGACGAGGCGAGGCCCGTGAAGCGGACGAAGTGATCGGAATTCCGACGCCGCATGAAGCACTTGGCGTTGCGAAGCACGTTGGCCGATGGGCCAGCCTGATGCAGGCCCCCAATTTGCGATAGGTAAGTCCGCGGCGGCGAATCAGCGCCGCACGCACGATCGCGTGCGTGAGCTGCGGAACGGACAGAGCTCGATTGCGAACAAGGTCGTTCGCGAGACGAGACAGGCGATGAAGCCCATGCAGCGGAGCCTAGCTCCGCCGGTGGGCTTTTTTGTTGTTGCGGTCGGGAGCCGTCAACCACGTCATACACGGGGAAAGGAGTCCAAATGAGCAAGGTCACGAGAAGAGAGTTCATCAAGGCCGGGACCGTCGCGGCGGCAGCGGCCACCGTATCTGCGCCGTTCATCTGGCCGAAGGGCGCGCAGGCAGCGGATCCCATCAAAGTCGGCATCCTGCATTCGTTGACCGGCACCATCGCCATCGCCGAAGCGTCGGTGGTCGACGCCGAGAAGATGGCCATCGAGGAGATCAACAAGGCAGGCGGTGTCATGGGTCGCCCATTGGAGGTGATCGTCGAGGACGGCGCCAGCGATTGGCCGACCTTTGCCGAGAAGGCGCGCAAGCTGCTGGAACGCGACAAGGTGGCGGCTATCTTCGGCTGCTACACCTCGGCCTCGCGCAAGGCCGTCCTGCCGGTGATGGAGCGCTACAAGGGCCTGCTCTACTACCCCACCTACTACGAAGGACTGGAGCAGTCTCCCAACATCATGTACACCGCGCAGGAGGGCACACAGTCGGCGATCGCCTCTCTCGACTGGCTGTACAAGAACAAGGGCAAAACGTTCTATCTCATCGGCTCGGACTACATCTGGCCGCGCACGATGAACAAGATCGCGAACCTGCACGTCAAGAAGATCGGCGGAAAGATCGTCGGCGAGAGCTACTATCCCCTCGGCTCCATCGAGTTCGCTTCCGAGATCAACAAGATCAAGGCAGCCAAGCCCGACGTCATCTGGAGCACCGTGGTAGGAGGCAGCAACGTGGCCTTCTACAAGCAGCTCCAGGCGGCCGGTATCAACGGCAAGAACCAGGCGCTATGTGCGATGGCGGTATCCGAGGAGGAAGCGTCGGGTATCGGCGCCGAGAACCTCGAGGGCTTCATGTCGTGCATGGGTTACTTCCAGAGCCTGAAGAACCCCGCCAACGACAAGTTCGTCAAGGCGTTCAAGGCCAAGTACGGCGCGAACCGTGTCGTGGGCGACACCATGGCGTGCGGCTATACCTCGGTGTACTTGTGGAAACTCGCGGTCGAGAAGGCGACGAGCCTGGAGGTACCGAAGGTGGTGGCGGCCTCGTCCGATCTGGGCTTCGACGCCCCGGAAGGCAAGATCAAGGTTCACAAGAGCAACCATCACCTGTGGAAGCACGCGCGCATCGGCACATTCCGCAGGGACGGGCAGATCGACATGATTTACGAGTCGACGCTGATCGAGCCGAATCCCTTTCCGAAGTTCTAGCGTGAGGCCGCCTTCCAGGCGGCCTCATGTCGTGACTCGTGACGTCGTGACTCGACCCCTCTCCTTGGTCTCACGCGGGAAGGGGGAAAGCAAGCGTCACGAATCACGAATCACGAGTCACAACGATCACGAACGATGACGCCCGAGATCCTCGCCATGCAGGCCTTCAACGGCCTGAGCCTGTTCACCATCCTGGTGCTGATGGCGCTGGGGCTGGCCATCGTGTTCGGGTTGATGGGCGTGATCAACATGGCGCACGGCGAGCTGATGGCGCTGGGCGCTTACATGACGTACGCCACCTCCATCGTCTTCGAGCGCTTCGCCCCCGGCATGATGGACATCTACTTCGTAGTCGGGATCGTCGTCGCTTTCTGCGTGACGTTCGTATTCGGCTATATCCTCGAACGCGGCTTCATCCGCTTTCTCTACAAGCGGCCTCTCGACACCATGCTCGCGACGTGGGGGCTGAGTCTCATCCTGCAGCAGGTGTTCCGCCACGTTTTCGGCCCCAAGGAAGTGGGCGTCCCGACGGTGTCCTGGCTGCAGGGCGCCTGGCAGCCGTCTTTCTTCCCCGGAGCGTCGTTTCCCCTGAGTCGCATCTTCATCGTTGCGCTCGCGCTCGCAGTGGGCGCTGCGGTCTGGTACCTCCTGTTCAAGACGCGCTGGGGGTTGCGCATTCGCGCCGTCACGCAGAACCGCGCGATGAGCAGTGCGGCCGGTATCAACACCGAACGCGTCGATGCGCTGACATTCGCTCTGGGTTGCGGCCTGGCGGGCATCGCAGGCAGTTCCTTCACCATGCTCGCCTCCACCGGACCCGTCACTGGCCAGCAGTACGTCGTGGACACCTTCATCGTGGTGGTGTTCGGTGGCGTGGAGAGCCTGCTCGGCACCTTCCTGTCGGCCTTCGTCATCGGTCAGCTGCAGTCGACGTTCGAGTTCCTGACGACGGGCTCCATGGCGAAGGCGTCCATCCTGTTGCTGGTGATCGTCGCGCTCTACTTCCGGCCTAACGGCCTGTTCGCTGCGAAGGTGAGAAGGTAGATGGGCAATGGTGTCATCGCGGCCGGCGGTCACGCCGCAGCCGGACCGAACGAAACGATAATGAGTGCCCGGCTGGGGAAATTGGGTTTCCCGCTCCTGGCCCTGCTGCTGCTCATCGTGGTTCCACTTTCGCTGAGCGAGTTCCGCCTCAGCCTTGCGGCCAAGTATCTGTGTTTCGCCTTTCCCGCCATTGGCATCGTGCTGATCTGGGGCTACGGCGGCATCCTCAGCCTGGGTCAGGGTATCTTCTTCGGCCTGGGCAGCTACATGATGGCGATGTTCATGAAGCTGGAGTCGACCGCTAGCGGCAGTTCGGCGCAGGCGCTGGCTGAGTTCTTCGGCTCGAACCTTCCGGACTTCATGGTGTGGAACAGCGTCGAGAAGCTGCCCTGGTGGTGGGAGCCGTTCCACTACTTCTGGTTCACGCTCCCGGCCATCGTCCTGCTGCCCGCGGCGCTCGCCTTCATTCTCGCCTACGCAAACTTCCGCAAGCGCGTCGGCGGTGTTTACTTCTCCATCATCACGCTGTCGCTGTCGGCGATCATGGCCATCGTCATTATCGGCCAGCAAGGCGTCACCGGCGGCGTCAACGGCATCACCGACTTCAAGACTTTTCTAGGCATCAGCCTCGAGGAAGACGGCATTCGCACCAAGTTCTACTTCGTGACGGTGGTCCTGCTGCTCGCCGCAGTGCTGCTCGGTTCCTTCATCGTCCGAAGCCGCCTGGGCAAGGTGCTGGTCGCCATCCGGGACCGCGAAGACCGGGTCCGCTTCTCCGGCTACGACCCTGCCCTGTTCAAGGCCTTCATCTTCGCGGTGGCTGCCGTGTTCGCCTCTGTCGGCGGGGCGTTGTTCACCATCCAGGTCGGCCTTGCCTCGCCTTCCCTGGTGGGCATCGTCCCGTCGATCGAGATGGTGATCTACGCGGCCGCAGGCGGCCGTCTGTCGCTGATCGGTGCCGTCTACGGTGCCGTCCTCGTGGGCGCCGCGAAGACGTTCTTCTCCGAGAACTTCCTCGAGTACTGGCTGTACTTCATCGGCGGCCTGTTCATCGTCATCGTCGTGTTTCTGCCAGACGGGCTGGCCGGCTTGCTGAGCCGCGTGACGGGCAAGCAGAGGAAAGCATGAGCGAGCAGCTGATCCTCTCGGTCGAGGACTTGACCGTCTCCTTCGATGGGTTCAAGGCGGTCGACAACCTCAATTTCTACGTCGAGGAGAACGAACTGCGCTGCGTGATCGGACCGAACGGCGCAGGCAAGACCACGCTGCTCGACATGATCTGCGGCAAGACCAAGCCGACCACGGGCACGATCAAGTTCAAGCGTCATCAGCTGCAGGACATGATCGAATACCAGATCACGCGCCTCGGCGTCGGTCGCAAGTTCCAGAACCCGTCGGTGTACGAGGATCTCACGGTGTTCGAGAACCTCGAGATCTCCTATCCGAAGAGGCGCGGCATCCTGGGTTCACTGTTCTTCCGTCGGGACAGGGCGCTGCTGGAGAAGATCGACAAGGTCGCCGAGGAGATCTTCCTGCACGAGGTCCTGCGGCATAAGGCCGGACAGCTCAGCCACGGGCAAAAACAGTGGCTGGAGATCGGCATGCTGCTGATGCAGGACCCGGAACTGCTTCTGCTCGACGAGCCCGTCGCGGGCATGAGTTTGAAGGAGCGCGAGCAGACGGCGCAACTGCTCAACCGCATCTCGAAGGGGCGATCGATCGTCGTCATCGAACACGACATGGCCTTCGTGCGCATGATCGCGCACAAGGTCACCGTTTTGCACCAGGGTAAGCTGCTCGCCGAGGGCAGCATGGACCAGGTTCAGAGCGACCCGAAGGTCATCGAAGTCTATCTCGGGCACTGAGGCCGTCGACATGCTCGCAGTCCACAACATCAACGTCTTCTACGGGGACAGCCACGTCATCCGCAACGTCGCGTTCCGGCTCGGGCCGCAGGAAACCATTGCCATCATGGGGCGCAACGGGATGGGCAAGACCACCTTGCTCAAGTCGCTCATCGGCATGCTGCCAGTGCGCAGTGGCAAGGTGAGCCTGAATGAGCGCGAGCTCACTCACGCCAGGAGTCACGAACGGGTTTCAGCCGGAATGGGCTTCGTGCCACAGGGGCGAATGATCTTCCCTTACCTCACAGTCGAGGAGAACATTCTCACCGGCATGGAGAACGCGGCTGAAAAGTCGGTGCCTGGTTACATCTACGACGTGTTCCCGGTGCTGAACGAGATGAAGCGCCGCCGCGGCGGGAACCTTTCGGGCGGCCAGCAGCAGCAGCTGGCGATCGCGCGCGCCCTGGTGAGCAATCCCAAGGTGCTGATCCTGGACGAGCCGACGGAAGGCATCCAGCCGTCGATCATCAAGGAAATCGCGCGAGCGCTGAACACGCTGAAGACGCAACGCGGGTTCTCGCTGGTGGTCTCGGAGCAGGTGCTCAGTTTCGCGATGGAGATCGCCGACCGATTTCTGATCATGGAGAAGGGCGAGTTCGTGCATGAGCAGACCCGCGCGACCGCTGACACGGCAAGGATCCATGCCTACCTCACGGTGTAGTCGGCATGGAACGGAAATCTTGGAGGCGGGCGGTCCCGGCCGCGCCGTCGAAGAGAAGGAAGCTCAAGGGCGAGCGCACGTCACAAACCAGTCTTAAGGAGAGCCTTGATGCTACACGGAGACATTTCGAGCAGTAACGACACCGTCGGCGTCGCCGTCGTCAACTACAAGATGCCGCGGCTGCACACCAAGAAGGAAGTGCTCGACAACGCCCGCAAGATCGCGGAGATGATCGAGGGAATGAAGGTGGGGCTGCCGGGCATGGACTTGGTCATCTTCCCCGAGTACAGCACGCACGGGATCATGTATGACTCCAAGGAGATGTACGAGACGGCCTCGAACGTGCCGGGCGAGGAGACTGAAATCTTCGCCGCTGCGTGCCGCAAGGCCAAGGTGTGGGGCGTGTTCTCGCTGACCGGCGAGCGCCACGAAGATCACCCCAACAAGGCGCCGTACAACACGCTGATCCTGATGAACGACAGAGGCGAGATCGTGCAGAAGTACCGCAAGATCATGCCCTGGGTGCCCATCGAAGGCTGGTACCCGGGCAACTGCACCTATGTGTCGGAGGGGCCAAAGGGGCTGAAAGTCAGCCTGATCATCTGCGACGATGGCAACTATCCCGAGATATGGCGCGACTGCGCGATGAAGGGAGCCGAACTGATCGTGCGCTGCCAAGGCTACATGTACCCGGCAAAAGATCAACAAGTGATCATGGCCAAGGCCATGGCATGGGCCAACAACGTCTACGTCGCGGTGGCCAATGCTGCCGGCTTCGACGGCGTGTATTCCTACTTCGGCCATTCGGCCATCGTCGGCTTCGATGGCCGCACGCTGGGCGAGTGTGGCGAGGAGGAGTACGGCATCCAGTTTGCGCAACTCTCCAAGAGTCTCATCCGCGACGCGCGCAAGAACGCCCAGTCCAACAACCATCTGTTCAAGCTGCTGCATCGCGGCTACACCGGCAAGATCAATTCGCGCGAGGGCGATGAGGGCGTTGCCGCGTGCCCGTACGATTTCTACAAGAAGTGGATCACCGATCCGGAAGGCACCAAGAAGATGGTGGAAGCCATCACGCGTCCGACCGTCGGAACGGAGGAGTGCCCGATCGAAGGGATTCCCAACCCGAAGACGAAGGCCCACGCCTAGAGGTCGGCGGCGCCACCGCTCTGGCCGGTAGCTGGCTGGCACGGTGGCGTCTTGAATCGAAATAAGTCGATGAGAGTTCTCGCCAGGCTAGGAGCACACGCTTGCTGTGAATGCAGTATACGAGTTGCTCGGCTTCGCCTCGGTATCGACAAGAAGTGACACTCACGACCAAGTAATGAACCAGTTGCTGCTAGAGTCCGAGGTCAAGTACCGACTCTTGACCAACGGCACGATGCTGAAGATCGACCACATCGTCGGCCTCGCGACCGACCCGGACATTTCCGATGCCCTGCACCGCCTCGAGCACGCCGGTGCGGTCGAGGTCGTCACGCTCAGCGAACTGGACACGCATCGCCATCACCTGCGGGCGATCACCGACCGCGGCACCGAGTGCGCGGTACGCCTGCCGCGCACGCAGCACCTGAGCGATGGGGCCGTGCTGTTTCTCGACACGGCGCGCGCGGTCGTGGTGCGCATGGCTGAGAAGAAGTGGCTGGTGCTGGAAGCGTCGGACGTCGCCTCGGCGCTGGAAGTCGGCTACTTCGCCGGAAACATGCATTGGAAGGTGGAGTTCGACGGGCCGCGCCTGCGCATCGCCCTCCAGGGGCCGGTCGAGTCGTACCTGGAGCGCCTCGCGCACATCACGGCCGATGGACGTGTGAAGCGGGTCGAGTCGTGAAGCTGAGAGCATGACCTCCGACGCTCGCTTGCAGGCGACGATGTCCGCTAACGTCGATGCAGAAACCATGCTGTTCGCCTGCCTGCAGAACGCAGACAGCTTCTTTCCCGCGGGGGCGATCGCCTTCTCCTGGGGATTGGAGACGTTGATCACGGACGGCCTGGTACACGGTGCGGGTCAGGTCGAGGCCTTTTTGCTCGGCCAGCTGGTGCAGCGCTGGGACGTTGCCGACCGGCCAGCGCTGGTCGCCGCACACCGGACGTGGGACCTCGATGACGCCTGCGAGATCGACGCGCAGGTCGAGGCCATGACGCTGGCCAGCGAACTGCGCGAGGGGTCCAGGCGGGCGGGCGCTGCGCTGCTCAGCGTGCACGGGCGGCTCGGCACGGACGGTGTGCCGGCGCTTCAGGAGGCCGTTCGAGGCGGCCGCGCAACCGGGCATCTGGCCGTGGTGCAGGGGTGGGTATGGCGCGGTGCGGGGATGAGCGAGATGGCCGCGCAGATCGTGTCTGCGCACAGCTTCTGCGTGGCGCTGCTGGGGGCGGCGTTGCGCCTGGGCTGCATCGGCCATCTGCATGCCCAGCGCATCCTGCTGGCGGCGCGCTCGACGATGGTCGAACTGCTGCGCACGCCCGCCCTCGCGGTCGACGCGATGTACGGCTGCGTACCCGCGACGGAGATCGCCGCGATGCGCCACGAGACGCAGGCCTCGCGCTTGTTTGCCAATTGAACGACGGCGCGGGTCAGGATACTTCAGAAGGACAACCAACATGCTGCTGACGCCCACCGAGATCGAGCGGCTGACCATCTATGTCGCCGCAGAGATGGCACGCAAGCGCAAGGCCAAGGGGCTCAAGCTCAACCATCCGGAGGCGACCGCCTACATCGTGGATGAGATCCTGGAAGGTGCGCGCGAAGGGCGCTCGGTCGCGGAACTGATCGGATTCGGGTCCACGCTTCTGTGCCGGGACGATGTGATGTCGGGCGTCGCAGAGCTGATGCCGATGCTTCAGGTCGAGGCGACGTTTCCGGACGGCACCAAGCTGGTCACCGTGCACGAGCCGATCAGGCCCGGCAAGGGCACGACGAGAGAGGCCGGCGTGCACATGACGCCGGGCGAAATCATCCCCGCCGACGGCGATATCGAGATCAACGCCGGCAGGACGAAAGCCAGGGTCAGGGCCCTCAACACCGGCGACCGCCCGATCCAGGTGGGCAGCCACTTCCATTTCTTCGAGGTGAACAAGGCGCTCGACTTCGACCGGGCGCAGGCCTTCGGCATGCACCTCGACATCCCCGCCGGAACCGCCGTGCGCTTCGAGCCCGGCGAAGCGAAGGAGGTCGAACTGGTCGCTTTCGGCGGCACCGGCGAGATATTCGGGTTGAACGGCCTGACCAACGGCTCCACCCGCAGCGCGAACCGCAAGGAGGAGGCGCTGCGGCTGGCGCGCGAACGTGGGTACAGGGGTGCCTGAGGCGCCTTTCGCATCACCTGGGCAAAACAAATCCGATGCCGGTGCTTTCCAATCCGACGCAGAACCGATATTTCTCAATCGAATGAAAACTTCCTCAAAGGAAGCCGAACATGGCGAGAATGTCCCGTAAGGAATACGCGCAGCTCTACGGTCCCACCAAGGGCGACGGCGTGCGCCTCGGTGACACCTCGCTGATCGCCGAGATCGAACACGACCACGCGGTGCCGGGCGACGAGTGCCTGCACGGCGGCGGCAAGACGCTGCGTGACGGGCTGGGGCTCACGCCCGGCTTCGACAGTGCCCAGGGTGCGCTGGACATGCTGATCAGCAACGCCGTCATCATCGATCCCGTGCTCGGCGTGGTGAAGGGCGACATCGGCATCAAGGACGGCAGGATCGTCGCCATCGGCAAGGCGGGCAACCCGGCCACCATGGACGGCGTGCATCCGAAGCTCATCTGCGGCGCGGCTACCACGGTGCGCGACGCCGAAGGGCTGATCGCCACGCCGGGAGGTATTGACGTGCACGTGCACTTCGACAGCGCCCAGCTGGTCGAGCACGCCATCGCCTCGGGCCTGACCACGATGATCGGCGGCTCGCTCGGCCCGATCACGGTGGGCATCGACTGCGGCGGCGAGTGGAACGTCGGCAAGATGCTCCAGGCCTCGGAGGCCTGGCCGATGAATTTTGGTTTTCTCGGCCGCGGCAACACCTCCAAGCCGCGCTCGATCTATGACCAGATGCGCGGCGGCTGCATCGGCCTCAAGATCCACGAGGACTGGGGTGCGATGCCGGCGGTCATCGACACCTGTCTCAGCGTGGCCGACGAGCTCGACTTCCAGGTTCAGCTGCACACCGATACGCTAAACGAGTCGGGCTTTTTGGAGGACACGCTGGCTGCGATCAACGGCCGCACCATCCACATGTATCACACGGAAGGTGCGGGCGGCGGCCATGCGCCCGACATCATCGCGGTGGCCGGGCAGATGAACTGCCTGCCGTCGTCGACCAATCCGACCAATCCGTACACGGTGAATACGTTCGACGAGCATCTAGACATGATCATGGTGTGCCATCACCTCAATCCCGCGGTGCCGGAGGACGTAGCCTTCGCCGAGTCGCGCATCCGCGCGCAGACCATCGCTGCGGAAGACATCCTGCACGACATGGGCGCGATCTCCATGCTCGGCTCGGACAGCCAGGGCATGGGGCGCATCAACGAGGTGATCTGCCGGACTTGGCAACTCGCCTCGAAGATGAAGGATCAACGCGGCCGGATGCCGGAAGAGAAGAGCCGCATCGGTGACAACGAACGCATCAAGCGCTACATCGCCAAGTACACGATCAACGCCGCGCGCTCTTTCGGAATCGACGCCTATATCGGCTCGCTGGAGAGCGGCAAGCTCGCCGATGTCGTGCTGTGGCGACCCGGCTTCTTTGGCATCAAGCCGGAATTGGTGATCAAGGGCGGATTCATCGCCTGGGGTGCCATGGGAGACAGCGCGGCAAGTCTGATGACCTGCGAGCCGCTGGCGATGCGTCCGCAGTGGGGCGCATTCGGCCAGGCGCGCAAGCACCTGTCGGTCAACTTCGTCGCCCAGGCGGCGGTGGACTACGGCGTGCGCGAACGCCTCGGACTGGTGAAGGCGTGCCTGCCGGCGAAAGGCACGCGCAAGCTGAACAAGACGCACATGCTGCACAATGATGCCTGCCCCAACATCACGGTGAACCCGCAGACCTTCGATGTGATGATCGACGGCAATGTGATCACCTGCGAACCGGCC
>JAEZCG010000159.1 GCA_023430065.1 Pseudomonadota bacterium
CCTTCATGCCAGGCGCGTGGGGGGAGGGGGGGCCGTTGGTCAAACCACGCTACGAGGCTTCATGGGCGATCCCATTGAGCAATCGAGCGTTTTCGGATGAGGAAATCAAAGGAATCCAAATGGCGCGAGGAGGAACTCGTCCGGGGGCAGGCAGAAAGAAGGGGTCCCTCGGAAGGCGCACGATCGGCCGGCAGCTCATCAGAGACCAAGCGATTAAGCTCGACATTACGCCCCTGGAGGTGATGCTGACCACCATGCGTCAACATTGGCTGGAAGGTCGTTTAAGCGATGCCTGTACCGTAGCGCGTGATGCCGCGCCTTACGTCCACCGCAAGCTGGCGTCCATGAGTGCGGACGTGCGTGTCCGTGATCCGTTTGAAGCCTGGACGACCGAGGAGATGACGCAGGCGCTCAATGCTATGAGAACAATGATTGCCAGGGGCGGCGATGAGTCGTGAGCATCAAGTGTGAAGCCGGTACTTGGAAATCAAGTTCCTTATTGGCTTCCACAACGCAGACGAGCTACGAAATAGAGCAGTTGCGGGAAGGCAGAAAAGACACGAATGCCTACTTTCGTAAGCGTCGCCCAAGTCCCGGGAACTTTCGCCCCCCTTAGATTTTGTCGAGCAGCTGGGCGGTTGAATGCGTTCTCCATTGACGCCCAATCGATGAGTATATAAACTATCTCCATCTACTAAATATGGCAACAATCGTTCCGGACGTGCGCTGCCGATTTCGAAGGTTGTCAGTCATGCGATGGGGCGTCGAGAAGCGACTGGAGTTCATTGAATTCCGGGTGTTCTGGGAGGGCGGGATCAATCGTGCTGACATCATCGAGCACTTCGGCATCTCGGTTCCTCAGGCATCGAAAGATCTGACCCTCTACGAAGAGAAAGCCCGCGGGAATCTTCTATACGACAAGAGCAAGAAGCGCTATCTGGCCGGTAAGAACTTCAAGCCCGTCTTCATGGAACCTGGGGCAGACGCCTATCTCAGTCACCTGCAGCGAGGCACAAACGAGTCCAATACTTCGTCCGAAGTGTGGCTCGCAACTCCACCACAATTCGATGCCTTGCCTATTCCGCATCGACGGGTGGATGTTGATGTGCTCCGCGGAATGGTGGCCGCGATACGGGAGGAACAATCGATCCAAATACGCTATCAGTCCATGAGCGCGAAGCGCCCCTCACCAGAATGGCGGAGGATCTCCCCGCATGCACTGGGTAACGATGGATTGCGTTGGCATGTCCGAGCCTTTTGCCACGTCGATCGGAAGTTCAAGGACTTCATTCTTTCGCGCTGTTCGGCTACTCGCGACCCGCAAACTCCCCTCGCAAGGCCAGTTGACGACAAGTTCTGGCAAACGACGTTCAACGTAGCGCTTTCCCCCAATCCTGTCCTGAGTAAGTCCCAGCGGGCAGTAATAGCCCAGGATTACTGTATGAGGAACGGGCGCGCGGAAATCCCAGTTCGTATGGCGCTGCTCTACTACTTCCAAAAACGTCTCCGCCTCGATACCTCCGTCAGTCCCGGCAATCCGCATGAGGTACCCGTGGTCGTCGCCAATCGCAAAGAGTTCGATGCTGCGCTCGCAGAGGCAATGCAATGAAGTCGCAGAACTTCGAGTTTCTGAAGCCTCGGTGGCCTGAGCTCGCTTCGCTTGGCGGGTTCTCGGAATCCTATGCGTATGCAGATCCCACAAGCGCGCTCGTCAAGCTTCGATCCTTTGCCGAGAACATCACTTTCGACATTTATACGGTGCTAGGGCTACCGAAGCCCATTCGCCCGAGTTTCATCGACCTGCTGAATGACGCAGCATTCCGCGCCGTCGTGCCCAGGGTGATCTTGGACAAGCTCCATGCCCTAAGAATGCAAGGCAACAAGGCTGCACACGGAGAGACGGCAAAGCCGCAGACAGCCCTTTGGCTCTTGCGGGAAGCGCACGACCTGGGGCGCTGGCTCTCGACTTTCTTCGAGAGAAGCGATCCAAAGGCACTGCCTGCGTATAAAGATCCGACCCCTCCGGATACCAGCACGTCCGGCAAAGAATTGGAGCGTGCGAGAAGGAATGCGCTCGAGAAGCTCGCCGCGCAAGAGGCGCAGCTGAATGCAGTCCTTCGGGAGCTGGCCGAGGTTCGCAAGAAAGCCGAGACGGCCGAGAAGAAGTTCGCGGAGCTGGAGACGCTCGGCACGTCCGCTCGCGCCGCCGCCGACCTGTTGCGGTTTGATGAAGCGACGACGCGCACGCGCATCATCGATGGGCTCTTGGGCTCCGCTGGTTGGGACGTTGGGCCTGCGCTCACTTCGACCAGCAGTGTTGCCAAAGAGTACGAGGTTGCGGACCAACCGACGCCTACAGGCAAAGGCTTTGTTGACTACGTCCTTTGGGATGACGATGGGTCGCCATTGGCTGTCGTCGAGGCGAAGAAGACCTCTGTCGATCCAGAGCGCGGTCGCAAGCAGGCGAAGCTGTATGCCGATGCGCTCGCAAAATCGCACGGTCAACGCCCGGCGATCCTTTATACGAACGGTTACGACATCTGGCTCTGGGACGATGCCGCTGGGTATCCGCCGCGCAAGCTCTATGGGTACTACTCCAAGGATAGCCTTCAGTACCTCGTAAGGTTTCAACGCCGGAGCCGCACACCGCTCGCCGGACTCGCGCCACAGCAGGCTATCGTCAATCGCCTCTACCAGATGGAAGCGATTAAGCGCGTGACCGAGCGCTTTGAGGCGCAGCACCGAAAAGCTTTGGTTGTGCAGGCCACCGGAACGGGCAAGACGCGCGTCGCCATAGCATTGGCCGAACTCCTCATCCGCGCGGGATGGGCGAAGCGCGTCCTCTTTCTGTGCGACCGCCGAGAACTTAGGAAGCAGGCCAAGAACGCATTCACAGACTTTCTGCCGTCGGAACCGATTAAGACCGTGAATTCGCGAGTTTCAGGCGCTTCCAATGAGCGCATTTTCATCGCAACGTACCCGGCGATGCTGAAGGTACATCAGTCCTTCGACGTGGGCTTCTTCGATCTAATCATCGCTGATGAATCCCACCGCAGTATCTACAACGTCTATGGAGACCTTTTCCACTATTTCGACGCGCTTCAGGTCGGGCTCACCGCAACACCCGTGGACTTCGTGACACGCAGTACATTCAATCTCTTCAACTGCGAAGGCCAGTTGCCGACGGCAAACTATGATCTGGAGCAAGCCGTTGAAGAGGGGCATCTGACACCGTTCGAAGTGTTTGAGCACACCACACAGTTCCTGCGAGAAGGAATCAGGCTCGATGGTTTGACGAAGGAGCAGATTGCGCAACTGGAAGAGCAGGGCGAAGACCCGCTCCAGTACGACTTCAGCAGCGAGCAGATCGACAAGGCTATCTATAACAAGGACACCAATCGCGCCATTCTCCGGAATCTGATGGAGAACGGCTTGCGTGACGCGGACGGGCAGACGATTGGCAAGACCATCATCTTTGCGCGGAATCACGATCACGCCGTCTTGATGAGCCGCTTGTTCGATGAGATGTATCCGCAATACGGCGGTCAGTTCTGCCAAGTCATCGACACCTACGATCCGCGCGCGGAGCAGTTGATCGACGACTTCAAGGGACAGGGAGATAACGCCGATCTCACCATCGCCATTTCCGTTGACATGCTAGATACAGGCATCGACGTTCCGGAAATCCTTAATCTCGTCTTCGCAAAGCCCGTCCGCTCGCCTGTGAAGTTTTGGCAGATGGTCGGACGCGGTACGCGCCTGTGCCCCGATCTTTTCGGCCCCGGCAAGGACAAGACTGTTTTTCGAATTTTTGACCATTGGGGCAACTTCGAGCGTTTTGAGATGGGATACCAGCCCGCAGAGCCGAAGCGGTCTAAATCTACTCTTCAGCTCGTCTTTGAAGAGCGGCTGACGCTCGCCGAAACGGCGCTACGCAAGAGCGAGGTCAGCGTCTTCGATACGGTGATCAAACTGATCGAGGCCGACATCGCGGACTTGCCAGAAGATTCAGTTTCTGTGCGTGAGAAATGGCGCGAGCGTCGTTCGGCGCTGGAGCAAGGTCGCTTGCAGCAGTTTGCCCCGGCAACGGTCGCGATGCTGCGCACGACGCTTGGCCCGTTGATGCAATGGCGGACGACTCACGGCTTCGGCGAAGCGCACGCATTCGACCTCCTTGTAACTCGCATGCAGGTCGCGGTCCTCAACGGTACTGCGAGCTTGGACGACTTGAAGATCGACTTCTTCGAGCGCCTTGACCGCCTGCAAATGCATCTCAACCCGGTCCGCGAGCGCGCGGAGGAGATCAAGCGCGCCAAATCGCCAACGTTCTGGGCCGACATCTCGGCGAGCGCGCTGGAATCCGTGCGTGGGCCTCTGCGCGAAATCATCCATTACCGCGAGAAAGATACGAGCGGCGGCATCCCGGCGAAGGTCATTGATGTGTCGGAAGACGTATCGAGCATCATGACTTCGCGCCGTAGCACCAGCCTGCGGACTGTAGACATGAAGGCTTACAAGCAGCTCGTCGAGGCCGAGTTGAAGAAGCATTTCGAAACCAATCCTGTCCTGAAGAAGATTCGTGCGGGCGAGGCCGTATCGAAGGAGGATCTGCAGTCACTCGTGTCCCTTGTCCTGACGCAGAACCCGCACGTGTCGGTTAAAGACCTGAACGACTTCTTCCAGTCCACCGCGCTGCCACTCGAAACTACGATTCGTGCCATTGTCGGCCTCGATCCGGATGCGGTTAAGTCGAGGTTCTCGGCGTTCGTCCTGAAGCACCCGGCACTCACCGCGAAGCAAACGCGCTTCTTGGCCCTGCTTCAGAACCACATCATCAAGTTCGGCTTCATTACCATCGACCGTCTTTACGAGCAGCCTTTCACCGTCGTCGACGCCGATGGACCGGAAGGCATCTTTGAGCGCCGGGAAGACGTCGATGACCTCATGAAGATCGTGAACCTGTTTGCACCGAGTCCACGCGACGATGGCGCTGACTCAATCGATAGGACGAAGCAGCAATGATTACGGGCCCCCTCAAACGCGACATCGACGCACTCTGGCTAGAATTCTGGCAGGGCGGCATTACCAATCCGCTGACCGTCATCGAGCAGATCACCTATCTAATGTTCGTGCGCTTGCTCGACGTAAACGAGTCCCGTGATGAGAACCGCGAACGCCGCAGCGGGAAGAATTTCAAACACCGCTTCGCGCCCGATGAACAAGAACTTCGCTGGTCTCACTTCCGGCACCTGGGCGCGGATGAAATGTTGCCGCTTGTCCGCGACAAGGTCTTTCCGCATTTCCGGAAGGCATCCACCAGTGGCTCGACATTCGCAGAGTTCATGAAGGACGCGCAGTTGATGATCCAGAAGGCAAACCTTCTGGTGAAAGCCGTCAACATGATCGACAAGCTGCCGCTGACCGAAGGCGACACCAAGGGGGACCTCTACGAATACCTGCTCAGCAAGCTGACCACGGCAGGAATCAACGGTCAGTTCCGGACGCCAAGGCACATCATTCGCTTGATGGTCGATATGCTGGAGCCAAAGCCGACCGATGTGATCGGCGACCCGGCTGCGGGTACAGGCGGATTCCTCGTTCAGGTGATGGAGCACCTGATGGAAAAATTCACATCGCCGGAAGGGGTGATTGAGGAAACCGATCCGGAGACCGACAAGGTCAGCAAGATCTTCACCGGCGACCTGCTTGAAGGCCACCGCGAGCACATTCGCACATCGATGTTCCACGGCTTCGATTTCGACGCAACGATGCTTCGCATCGCGGCGATGAACCTTATGCTTCACGGCGTTGATGACCCGGATATTCACTATCAAGACACACTCAGTAATGGTTTTGCCGAACGTTTCCCTAACGCCGCAAAGGATGGCTTCGATATAGTTCTGGCCAACCCCCCATTCAAGGGCAGCCTCGACTACGACGACGTAGACGCGGGCCTTCTCCGTCAGGTAAAGACGAAGAAGACGGAGCTTCTTTTTCTTGTGCTGATCTTGCGCATGCTTAAGGTCGGTGGCCGCTCGGCAACGATTGTTCCAGACGGTGTGCTTTTCGGTTCATCGACGGCCCACGTCGCCGTCCGCAAATTGCTCATCGACAGTAACCAGCTTGAGGCCGTCATCTCACTGCCGAGCGGTGTGTTCAAACCCTATGCAGGAGTGTCCACCGGAATTCTTGTCTTCACGAAGGGCGGTCGGACGGACAACGTCTTTTTCTACGATGTTGAGGCCGATGGCTTCTCGCTGGACGATAAGCGAGACCCGATTTCGGACAATGATCTACCGGACTGCCGCGAGCGATGGAAGTTGCGCAATGGCACGCGAGACAATGATCGGAGGGGAAAATCCTTTTTCGTCCCTGCAGCCGAAATCCGTGAAACAAACTATGACTTGTCGCTTGGTCGGTACAAGGAGCGCGTGCATATAGAAGAGAAGTACGACCCTCCCAAAGTCATCTTACAGCGTTTGAAAGAGCTTAACGCTGCCATCAGCAGCGACGTGGTGGAGCTTGAGGGACTTCTCAAATGATTGAGACGGTTCCGCTTGGAAATGTTGTTGGGGTATCAGCTGGACAACCTGCGCCAAAGTCTAGTGACTTCTCCGATTACGGTCATCCGTTTATTCGGGCTGGAAGTGTCGAAAGGCTTCTCAACGGCTCGACGGAAAGTGAATGCGAAAAGATAACCGATGAAACTGCGAACAGGCTGAGACTAAAGCTCCATCCCAGAGACACAGTTGTGTTCGCAAAGAGTGGGATGTCAGCAAAGATCGGAAGGGTGTACCGACTACGTGAACCGGCTTATGTTGCTAGTCACTTGGCTACTCTTGTTCCCACCGGGGAATACGATCCGTCGTTTCTCACTTATTGGCTCAGACAGTTCCCGCCTTCGCATTTGATTAAGGATGAAGCCTATCCATCTATTCGCGTATCGGATATTGCAGAACTTCGTGTTCCACTGTTACCTGTTAGAGAGCAACACCGCATTGCCACCATCTTGGACAAGGCGTATTCGATTCGGACAAAGCGCCAGCAAGCCTTGAATTTAGCGAATGACGTTCTAAAGGCGGAGTTTCGTCAGCTGCTGCGGGAAGACCATTGGCCAACTGCAGAGTTGAGTGACGTGGTAGCGGAAGGTACGATTGTGACTTATGGGATAGTCCAAGCTGGTGCAGAGTACACCGGCGGCGTTCCCTATATCAGAACGGGCGACATCAAGGATGGAAAGATTGTCGTGGATGGACTTCGGCGTACGGCTCCGGAGATTGCGGCGAAGTTTTCTAGATCAACCGTGCGCACCGGTGACATCGTAATGAGCATACGGGCAACGGTAGGCACGACCGCCATCGTGCCGCGAGAGTTGGATGGCGCTAACCTGACTCAGGGAACAGCACGCATATCGCCCGGCAGTCGAGTAACGCGAGAATATCTGTTGTGGTATCTGCGTTCTTCTGTCTGCCAGAACTGGATAGAGACGCAGGTTAAGGGCGCGACGTTCCGAGAGATCACACTCACTAGACTGCGTGAAATGGAGGTCCCGCTACCTCCAATGGAGCGACAAAGAGAGTTTTCTCGCTTTGCGCAGAAACTTGATTCCGTGGTGAGGACGCTGGAGGAGGGTTTGGCGGCAACTTCCGACCTCTTCGCTTCTCTCTCACAGCGCGCCTTCCGAGGTGAGCTTTGACGGCCGCTACGCACAAATTGAGCTTGCCGGGGAAGATACTTCAACGTGGCCTGTGGCTCTACGTGTGGCGAGTCGAAACGCCGCAGGGTGCGATGCTCCATATCGGTCGCACTGGGGATAGCAGCAGTCCGCATGGGACTGCGCCCTATACGCGCATGGGGCAACACCTGAGGCTTTCAAACGCCGCTAATAGCCTACGAAGGCTGCTAATCGAGAACCGTGCGATGCCGGAGGGCTGCGCGCGCTTTGAGTTGATTTCTTACGGGCAATCTATCCCGATATCGGCCTTAAGGATCAGCCACGCGATGAGCAGATGCGATTGCATACGCCCGTACGCGACAAGATGGCCGGATCGGAATGGAAGCTGAGGGATGCGTTGCATGAGTTCAGCTACCGCGTCCTTGATGTCGTCCACTTGAGGAAGGAGTATGACAACAATGTTTGGAACGACACGCGGACGGCCTTCGCAGCAAGTTTCCCGAAACTGGCGTCTTGCACAGGCATGACGCAGAAGAAAGCGGCGAGAGGGGCCTGATGAGGTTAACGCGACTCGAGATCGAGAACTTCAAGGGCATCGGCGCGAGACAGTCGATTGCCTTCAAGCCGATCACGCTGCTCTTTGGGCCGAACAGTGCAGGCAAGAGCACGATCTTGCAGGCGCTGCACTATGTTCGGGAAATCCTTGAGCGCCGAAATCCAGACCCGGATCAGACCATTGCGGGCGGGTTGATCGACCTCGGCGGATTCAAGTCGCTCGTCCACAACCATGAACTTGATCGCGCGATCACGATCAAGCTCGTTCTCGATCTATCTGAAGCGCAGGGCAGTGATCGCCTGCCCTTGAATGCCGGGACGGCGCTGCGGGATACGGATTTCGAGAACCTCGCCGTGCGATATATCGTTGGCGAGAATTCTGACCTTAAAGACTATGCGGTCGTACAAGTGGTCGGCGTGGAAGTTGAAGTGCGTTGGAGCGATCTTCTTGCGGGGCCTTATGTATCCGCGCTGACCGTAGAGATGGATGGCGCGCCGATTGCCGCAATCAAATCCCCGCCGCAGACAGGCCGCGCGATCATCACGGAGTTCAATTTTGATCACCCGCTGTTCTTAAAAGTTGTAGATCCTGATGATGCCCCACTAGAATCTTCCGACGAGAGTGTGAAGGTCTCGCCGTTTGAGGATGAGGTGTGGGAGCTGTCTCGCGCGATGGCGAATGAGTCTTCGCCAGTTGCAGCGCGGGAATTTGCTGTTGCTGTCGCTACAGACGTCGGCGCTCTGCCGGATTTGGATAAGCTGTTGTCATCTGATTTGCGTGACCCGGACGTGAAGAAGCTCGAAGTCGAGCAGGGAACGCCTCGTGTTCGTGCTCTGAGCAGGCTACTCGACGAACTGCTGCTTGGTCCGACGCGGATAGCGCGCGATTGGCTCAATGCGATGACGTACATCGGGCCTCTGCGCGAAATTCCCGCGCGCAGCTTTCGTCCGCGTCAATCGCCGGACGAATCGCGTTGGGCGCAAGGTCTGGCTGCGTGGGATCTTCTCTATTCGGATATCAATGGCGATCTCATCGACGCGGTGAACGAGTGGCTTGGCGGCGAAGGCAAGTTAGACACTGGCTACCGATTGGAAAAGGTGAGCTTTCGCGAGATCGGCATTCCGAGCCGGATGAGCACGATCTTCGAGCGTGGATTGACCGAAGACGATCTTGGCGAGCTGCAAGAGCTTTATTCGAATCTAGAAACGCGCACGGAAGTCGCGCTGCGTGATTTCGAGAAGGGAATCATCGTCGCGCCAAGCGATGTTGGCGTTGGCATCTCGCAAATGATCCCGGTAGTTGTCGCGTGCTTGGCAAAGAGGGTCAGCGGCCTGCTTGCCATCGAACAGCCCGAGCTTCACATCCATCCGGCGGTTCAGGTCGGCATCGGTGATCTTCTGATTCACGCGGTCGAGCTTGGCGATGCGGGCCCCGCGACAGAGAAGTCGATGCTGATCGAGACGCATAGCGAGCACATCATGCTCCGCCTTTTGCGTCGGATCAGGGAAACAACGGAAGGGGAATTGCCCCCCGGTGCGCCGTCTATGACGGCAGAGGCGCTTTCCGTTATCTACGTTGAGGGCGGCGATCAAGGCGTTCAGTTCAGGCAGCTCCGGATTGATCAGGCGGGGGAGTTCCGCGATCAGTGGCCGAATGGCTTCTTTGAAGAGCGAGCCGGGGAGCTGTTCTGATGCATCACGAGTACGCGGTAGAGCCCCGTGTTATGGGATCAAGCTGGGAAATGTTTCGGTATTTGATCGAAAAGTTCGGATTTGACAAGGGGAGGTTGATCGCGGAGTACCCGCGAAAGGGGTGGTTTAGGGCGGTGTATGACGCCGCAGGCGCGATGCCCGCTACGCAGAAGTCGCGCTTCGAAATCTTGCTGAAGGGAGCAAAAGGTACAAAGGTGGTCCGCACCGGCCGACCGTATGATGCGGGTCTTGATTGGCTTCCGAACGCGCTGACGGAACACAATCGCCGGCCTTTTCAAGCCATCATTGCGGCGGAGAATTCGGGGGCAAATGACTGTGTGCTCGTTGCGGCCGAGATGGATGAGAACAATCCGCGCATGCTCGCACCGAACAGCATGTCTGTCCCCCGAGATGCGACATCCTTAGCAAAGGCAGTATCGGCGCTGCTTGTCCATGGGTCGAGCATTCTTGTCGTTGATCCCTTTTACGACCCGTTCAACCCCCGCTATAAGGATGCCATTCGCGAGTGCTTGAGAATCGTCAAAGAGAAGAACGCTTCAGCGATTTGCGAAGTCCACTTCCGCTACCATCCCAACGGGCTGTCACCTTCTGCAATAGAAAGAGAAGCGGGAAACATTTTTCCGGGCGTCATCCCGGACGGGATAGCCATCAGGATTTTTTGCTGGAAGGAGAGGCCGGGCGGCGCGGACTTTCACGCACGGTATGTATTGTCAAACGTGGGAGGCATTGGCGTGGATGCTGGCTTTTCTGCGGAGGGCGGTCATCAGACGACAGACATGCACCGGATGGACGGCTCTTTCTGTCAGAAACGCATGGCGATGTTCGACAAGGCCGCGACCGCTTATGAGCTCGTGGAGCCCGTGTTGCAGATAGACGCGGCAGGGCGCGTGACCTATGTCTAGAGGTTAGCTCAAAGTCCCGATAAGACGAATCCTATTCGTTTGCCTACGTCTCAACTTGGCTGCGCGCTTACCTGTAACGTGCGCGCAAGAACCTTCGGTGGGTGGGCTTGATCGAAGCATATGGTGTCCGGCATTCGAAAGCTCGTCCATTAATGGCACCCAGCAGCGGCCGGCCAGGTTGCCGAGGATTCCGATTGACCACAGAGGTGCATGGTCGACCCGACGCTAGAGTTGCTTTACAAGTTGAGAGAACCAGGGGAGACCGGTCCTCACAATCCCAGCTACCCTACCGGGGGAGGAAGACCGTTTTCCCACATCGTTGGCAGCTGAAGAGATGAAAATCTGGAAGATGGGATACGTGCGAGCAGTAAGGGCACCGGGCACCTCCTGCAGTGATTTCTGCAAGATCCCGCAAACCCGTCGCTACCTGCTTCTTATCCGACCTATCGGAGAGTTGTCCCACTTTCAAGGATTCTAGGAGTCTGATTGATTCGGTGACCTTCCTGGCTACATCTACCGCAACCTCCGGCCGACATCGGAACCACTCTTTACCTTCGTGATACTCGGCAAGCTCCCGGTGAAGTTCGCGCTCCATATCACGGGGATTATTGACTAGCACCTCGTAGATGACGAAAAAGGGCCGCGGTGTTGCGGTGGAGTTGAGTTCCGATGCCCGCAGGCTTGGGTCCTTCAAGGAATACCCGACCTTTATCAAACCGGGCATAGCGTCATTCCCGATGATGTAGACCTAGCCTTTCACCTAAGTTCTTCTCAAGAGGGAAAATCTAAGCATTCTTCGCAGGATTACACGCCTGAGCAGTTGGCCTTAGCTGAACAGCGCGATCAGTTTCAGTACACGGGGATTATCTGTATGCCCGATCTAAGCGACCAAAAGCATATCCTACTGACCGGCGCAGGTTTCAGCCACAACTGGGGCGGCTGGTTATCTAGCGAGGCCTTTGAATTTCTCCTAGCCGATCCAGGAATACGGATGCGGCGAGAACTCCTAAGGACACTGTGGAACCATAGCGCGAATGGTTACGAGGATGCGATCTTCGCCCTACAAACCGCTTATCTTCAGCGGCCCAATGATGAGCAAGCGAGGATCGACCTCAAAGTCTTCCTTGACGCAGTGCGGCGAATGTTTACCGAAATGGACCGACCGGTCGGCTCGTCCCTAGAGTTCGCTCATGAACCAAGGAACAGCGTCGTGCAGTTCCTCGAGCGTTTCGACTCCATATTCACCTTAAACCAAGATTTGCTACTTGAAGGAAGTTATCTGCCCGTCAGTAGACACAATGTTGTCATTCCTGGTATCACCCAGGACAAGAACGCGCAGAAGATTCGTCACTGGCTAACTGGACCCTGTGCATACTATCCGGATACACCACTGCGCGTCCCGCCTTCCACACAGCTGTACATCAAGCTTCACGGGTCACATAACTGGAATGACCCACGAGTTGGTGGAATGATGATCACTGGTGCGGCAAAGAGCAAAGCAATTGACCGGTTCCCGTTACTTAGCTGGTACCGGGAGTTGTTCCGAAAGCAACTTGCTCACACGAACTGCCGCCTAATGATCATCGGCTACAGCTTTCGAGATGAACACATAAACGCAGTGGTGACGGAAGCAGTGTTAGCAGGAGGCCTCGAGGTTTTCGTGGTAGATCCGAGAGGGCATGAGGTCATTAAGGGAGTCTCCGAGCAGGATAAGCTACGAACTGCGTTCGAGAGGGGACTGCTGGGCGCATCTCGGAGAAGTATGCGGGACATTTTTTTGTCCGATTCCACCGAGTTCAAGAAGCTGGACTACTTCGCGTGGAACAAGAGGCCTCGATTTTGGAGCTGAGTCCTCTACATCGTACTGTTTGAGCTCGACCAGCGACTCTGTCGCAAGCGGAGCACTAACGTCTACTGGCGTTGAGCGCCCACAATTTGGTCCCGTAGAGCTCAATACGGCAACAACTCGCCGCCTCAAAACACCCCAATAGGTGAAGGCTAAGCACAAGTGTCACCTGAAGTGTCACCCAGAATTTCTGAGACGACAATCAGTGTCGCCGCTAATACACTTTAACGCTATGATTTAAAGGGAGTCCCCCCGCCCGGAATCGAACCGGGATCTAGCGCTTAGGAGGCGCTCGTTCTATCCATTGAACTACGGGGAGAGGGCAAGCATTCTACCTGCTCGACACCACTGCGGTCCGGGCGGGGCGCAGGCTTGAGTAGAATGCGGGGTCGCTTCGCGCCTCCTTCCCTTCGTTTTCTCGATGCCGTTGCTCACTCTTCAGCAGGTCAGCCTGGCCTTCGGCCACGTGCCGCTGCTCGATCGCGTCGATCTGGTCGTGGAGCCCGGCGACAAGATCGCGCTCATCGGCCGCAACGGCACGGGCAAGAGCAGTCTTCTCAGGATTCTCTCGGGCGCTCAGCAACCGGACGACGGTGAGCTCTGGCGCATGCCCAGCCTGCGGCTGGCGAATGTACCGCAGGAGCCGCCGCTCGATCCCGTACACAGCGTGTTCGAGGCCGCTGCGCAGGGCCTGGGCGATGCCCGCGATCTGTTGTCGCGTTACGAGGCGGTGGCGCACGCGCTCGAGGCAGCGCCGGCCGATGCGACATTGCTTGCCGAGCTTGCGGAGCTCAGTGCGCGCCTCGACACCAGCGATGGCTGGGTATTGAAATCGCGCGTGGACCAGGTGCTCTCGCGCCTGCACCTGCCGCCGCACGCGAGTGTCGCGACGCTCTCCGGGGGGCAGAAGAAGCGCGTCGCGCTGGCCCGTGCGCTGGTGATCGAGCCCGAGCTGATGCTGCTGGACGAGCCGACGAACCACCTCGACATCGACTCGATCCGCTGGCTCGAGGAACTGCTGATGGGATTCGGTGGGGCACTCCTGTTCGTCACGCACGACCGGACGTTCTTGGATCGCGTCGCCAACCAGGTGCTCGAGCTCGACCGCGGCCGTCTGACTGCCTACCCGGGCAGCTACGGCGCGTACAAGGCGCGCAAGGCCGAGGAGCTCGCGAGCGAGCAGATCGCCAACGACAAGTTCGACAAGCTGCTCGCGCAGGAGGAGGCCTGGATCCGGCGCGGCGTCGAAGCGCGGCGCACGCGCGAACAGTGGCGCATCCGCAGGCTCGAGGATCTGCGCACACAGCGCGCGGCGCGCCGCGAGCGCATCGGCAATGCCAGCATGAGCGTGGATGAAGGAGAGCGTTCGGGCAAGCTCGTCGCCGAACTGCTGCACGTGAGCAAGGCTTTCGGCGGCAGGGTGGTGGTGCGCGACTTCTCGTGCCGCATCATGCGTGGAGACCGCATCGGCCTGATCGGACCCAACGGCGCCGGCAAGACCACGCTGCTCAAGCTCATTCTCGGCGAACTGCAGCCCGATTCCGGAACGGTGCGGGCGGGCGGACGGCTGAGCGTTGCCTACTTCGATCAGTTCCGCGCCCAACTCGACGACGAGGCGACCGTGCTCGACACGGTGGGGGAGGGTTCCGACTACGTCGAAGTGGCTGGCGAGCGCAAACACGTGATGAGCTACCTGGGTGACTTTCTGTTCTCGCCGCAGCGCGTGCGCTCGCCGGTGAAGTCACTGTCGGGGGGCGAGCGCAACCGGCTGCTGCTCGCGCGCCTGTTCACTCGGCCCGCCAACGTGCTGGTACTCGACGAGCCGACCAACGACCTCGACATCGAGACGCTGGAACTGCTCGAGGATCTGCTGCAGGGATATGCTGGCACGGTACTGCTGGTCAGTCACGATCGCAGCTTCCTGGACAACGTGGTCACGCAGGTCATCGCCTGGGATGGCGACGGCAACTGGATCGAGAACCCCGGGGGCTACGAGGAGTGGGCGCGCGTGGCCCAGCTGCGCGCCGGGCAGCGGGCGCAGGCGGCCGCGACGCCCGCGCCGCGCAAGACTGCGGCGACGCCTGCAAAGCCTGCGCGCGCGACGAAGCTCAGTTTCAAAGAGGCAAAGGAACTGAGAGAACTGCCGGCGCGCATGGAAGCGCTCGAGCGCGAGCAGAAGGCGCTCGGCGAACGCCTGGCCGACCCGGACCTGTACAAGGCAGACCCGGACGAGGTCAGAGACGTGAGGGCGCGCTACGAGCAGATCGAGGAAGAACTGCTGCAGGCACTGGAGCGGTGGACGGAGTTGGAAGGAAAGGGCGGCTGACCGCCGGCGGGGATCCTCAGCGGTGTCGCTGCAAGCACCCGGTGTCATTCCGAGGCGAAACCGAGCCACCCTTCCTCTGGTGTCATTCCGAGGTGCAGCCGAGAGATCCGCGGTGTGCTGCGTCTACGGCGAGGATTCCTCACTGCGTTCGGAATGACACCGCCGGTATGCATCGGAATGCCACCGCCGGTATGCATCGGCATGACACCGCGGGTTTGCATCAGAATGACACCGCTGGTATGCATCGGAATGACACCGTTGAGAGGTCGCCCGCGTCCTCTTCCCACGGTGTCATTCCGAGGCGCAGCCGAGGAATCCTCGGTGTGCTGCGTCAACGGGGCGAATTCTGCACTGCGTTCGAAATGACACCGTCGACAGACCAGACTCGTCTCACTCCTCGAGTGTCGGCGACGTAGAATCCGCGAAGCGATCTGCGGACATGACAAGAACGTACAGGGAGGATGCCGATGGAACGCCCGGTGGAGGAGATCCAGGAATACCGATGGCCGCGGGTGCGGCAGGTGTCGATGGACGCGCCGTGGCGTTGGATGCGCAAGGGAGTGGCGGATCTGCGAGCCGCGCCGGGAACAAGCCTGTTCTACGGTGGCGTGCTGGCGGCGATGGGGTTCATCCTGGGACGTTTCGTCGGCCAGGCCGCCTATGAACTCGCCTTCGTCACCGGCTTTCTTCTGGTCGGGCCCTACCTGGCCATGGGACTGTACGACGTCAGCCGGCGCCTGGAGCATGGCGAGCGGGTGGCGCTGCGCTCGACGCTCCTGGCCGGGCGCAGCAACGCGCCGGCAATCGGGTTCTACGCGCTCATCCTGGCGCTGCTGATGGCGGTGTGGATCCGTGTCTCGGTGGTGGTCGTGGCGCTGTTCTTCGAGGGCGGGATGCCGACGATCGAGACGCTGGCTCGCGACATTGCGGCATCGGAGAGCGGGATCGTCTTCCTGCTGGTCTACCTCGCGGCGGGGTCGGGCTTCGCGCTGCTGGTGTTCTCCACGAGTGCAATGTCCCTGCCCATGTTGCTGGATCGCTCCCGCATGGACACCCTCACCGCCATGATCTCCAGCTTCAACGCCCTGCGCCTGAACTTCGTGCCCATGCTGCTGTGGGCGGTCATCATCGTCGTCCTGGTCGGGCTCGGCTTCGCTACGTTCTACCTGGGGCTGATCGTGGTGTTGCCGGTGATCGGCCATGCCACGTGGCATGCCTATCGGGAAACGATCGAGCCGGACTGAGGCGACGAACGGAAGCCCTTGTCGCGCAAGGCCTAAAACGGTACCTCCCGGACCGGAAAGGAGTATCATCCCGGCCACGGATGCGAGGCCGCTTGGCCGATCGGGCGTGGATGCCCGTCCAGGCAGGATCCGCATCGCACAGGAGTTCGAAATACGCATGCAGTTCAGTGATCTCGGCCTGGCGGCCGAGTTGCTCCGCGCAGTCGAGGAGCAGGGCTATACCCAGCCCACCCCCATTCAGGAACAGGCGATTCCTCCGATCCTGCTCGGGCAGGACGTGATGGCCGGTGCCCAGACCGGCACGGGAAAGACGGCAGCCTTCACGCTGCCGCTCCTGCAGCGCCTGCTGCCTCAGGCAAACAACAGCGTATCGCCCGCCCGGCACCCGGTGCGTGCGTTGGTCCTTGCGCCCACGCGCGAGCTCGCCGCGCAAGTATGGGAGAGCGTGCGCACCTATGGTCAGCACACCATGCTGCGATCGACCTGCGTCTATGGCGGCGTGTCGATCGACCCGCAGATGAAGGAGCTCCGCGCCGGGGTAGAGGTGCTGGTGGCGACGCCGGGACGCCTTCTCGACCTGGTGCAGCAGCGCAGCGCCAACTTGTCTCAGGTGCAGATCCTGGTGCTCGACGAGGCCGATCGCATGCTCGACATGGGCTTCATGCCCGATCTGCGCCGCATCATCGGCCTGCTGCCCGCCCAGCGCCAGAACCTGATGTTCTCGGCCACCTTCCCCGACGACATCAAGAAGTTTGCCGATCAGGTGCTGCAGTCGCCGGTGCGCATCCAGGTGGCTGCACGCAACACGGTCGCCGAATTGATCACGCATTCGGCGTTCAAGGTCGATCCGCTGCGCAAGCGTGAGCTGCTCGCCAACCTGATCCGGTCGCGCGACATGCGCCAGGTACTGGTGTTTACCAGCACCAAGTTGTCGGCCAACCGGCTCAGCCGGCAGCTGGAACGCGATGGGTTCAACTGTGCGGCCTTGCACAGCGACAAGACGCAGGGCGAGCGCATGCAGGCACTCGCCGACTTCAAGGATGGCAAGGTCACGGTGCTGGTGGCAACCGACATCGCTGCGCGCGGACTGGACATCGAGCAGCTGCCGCACGTCATCAATTACGAGCTGCCGCCCAACCCCGAGGACTACATCCACCGCATCGGACGCACCGGGCGCGCGGGTACGACGGGGGAGGCGATCTCGTTGGTGGCGCCCGACGAGCAGGACCTGCTTCAAGGCATCGAGAAGATGCTCAAGATGAAGATCCCGATGCAACCGCTGCCCAACGATGTGGTGGCCGCGCCGCCTACTCGCCACGTCGGCCATGCAGCGTCGCGACGCCCGGCCAGCCCGCCGCGCGATGAGGCTGCGGTGCCGGCTCAGCCAGCACTTCTGCGATCGGGCGGTCAGGGCACTCCGGCGCCGGTCACGCGCCGTCCGCAGCAGATCGCCGCGCTGTTCCTGCCCCCGGTCGTCGCCAAGCAAGACTGATGGGCTCTGCGCAGCCGGACACGACTCGTATGCTGAGCGTGGACGAGCGCTTCCAACGTCTGGCCTCCCTTCCCGACGACGCGATCGATCTGGTCGAGGGTGCCCTGCTCATTGCCAAGAGTGCCAGTGCCGACCTCGACATCGAGCACTACCGCGCACGCATCGATTCGCTCGCCCGCCAGTTGCGCAGCCGCATTGCCGAGGGCGAATCGACTGCCGTGCGCATCGGTTTGCTCAACGAGTTTCTGTTCGAGGAACTGGGCTTCGGGCCCAACGCCGAGGACTACTACGATCCGCGCAACAGCTATCTGAACGAGGTGCTCGACCGGCGTACCGGCATACCCATCACGCTTTCGATCGTCTACATCGAGATCGGGCGCCGCATCGGATTGCCGCTGCAGGGCGTGCCGTTTCCCGGACATTTCCTGGTGAAGTGCCCGCTCGACGAGGGTCTGGTGGTGCTCGATCCCTATTGCCGCGGCGCATCGCTGACGGTCAAGGATCTGCAGGATCGCCTGCGCGAGGTGCGGGGCGGGGAGGTGTCGCGCGCCATCGTCGTCGGCATGCTGGGCTCGGCCACCTCCCGCCAGATCCTCGCGCGCATGCTGCGCAACCTCAAATCCATCCACCTGGAGAAGCAGGATCACCTGCGCGCGCTGCCGTTGATGCATTGGCTGCTCTTGCTCACCCCGGACGACCCCGGCGAGGTGCGCGACCGGGGGATGGCGTACGTGAAGCTCGAGTGCTTCCGCGCAGCGGTGACCGATCTGGAGAAATACCTGGCACTCTCACCCGAGGCCGATGACCTGGACGAGGTGCGCGGGCGCCTGATCGAACTGCGGCGCAGCGCCGCGCGCCTGAATTGAGTGCAGGCAGTGCGGCCTGCCTGCCCGCGGCGTCGCGCCGCGTAACACGTGCGATCCTCCCCCTATCTTCTGCTCAGCCTCGCTCCGCTGTTCTGGGCGCTCAACATGGTGATCGGCCGAGCGATGCGTTTCGATATCCCCCCAGTGGCGATGAGCTTCTGGCGCTGGGCACTTGCCGGCGCCATTCTGCTGCCCTTCGTGGCACGTGATCTGCGGGTCCACTGGCCGGCGATCCGGGCGTCGTGGCGGATTCTCGCGGTACTCGGCGTGCTCAGCGTGTCCCTGTTCAACACGCTGTGCTACATCGGCCTGCAGTGGACGACCGCCACCAATGGGACGCTGCTCAACTCGGTCATTCCCGTTCTGATCATTCCCATCGCCTGGATCCTGCTGCGGGAAAAGTCGAGACCGCGCCAGAGCCTGGGCGTGGCAGTGTCGCTGGTCGGCGTGCTGGTCATCGTCTCGCAGGGCCGCCTCGAGGTGTTGCTGCGGCTGCAGCTGAACCAGGGGGATGTGTGGCTGTTCGTCGCCATGGTGCTGTGGGCCTTCTACACGGTGCTGCTTCGCTGGCGTCCCAAGGAACTGAGCGGACTGCCGTTCCTGGCCTGCATCGTGTACTTCGGGCTGCCGCTCCTGGGCCTGGCCTATCTGCTGGAACTGGCGTCCGGCCGAACCTTCACGTTCACGCCCGCCGTGGCGATGAGCTTCGCGTACTTCGGCATCTTTCCTTCCATACTGTCCAATCTCTGCTTCAACAAGGGCGTCGCCATCGTGGGGCCCAATCGAGCCGGCGTGTTCGTCCATCTCATGCCGGTATTCGGGATTCTGCTCTCCGCACTGCTGCTGGGCGAGCGGCCGCAGTGGCACCATCTGCTCGGCATGGCGCTGGTGTTCGCGGGCATCGCGCTGTCCAGCAGCGGGCGTCGCCTCTGACGCCGCGATGGCTTTCGAGGATTTTTCCAACCGGCTGTCGAAGAACGCGCGGCACTGGCGCAAGTGGGCACGGCGGCGCGGCATCGAATGCTTCCGGGTCTACGACCGCGACGTCCCGGAGTTCGCCTTCGCCGTCGATCTGTACGGCGCCCATGCCCACCTGCAGGTCTACGAGCGCGGCGACACGGACGAGCCGATGGCGGCGGGGCACCTCGATGCGGTGCACGAGGCTACGGCGCGCGCGCTGGAACTGCCGCGTGAGGCGGTGGTGCCGAAAGTGCGCGCCCGTCGCCACGGCGGCGAGCAGCACGAGAAGACCGGCGTGCGCGGCGAGGATCTCGTGGTCGGCGAGGGCGGTCACCGCTTCCTGGTCAACCTGCACGCCTACCTCGACACCGGCCTGTTCCTCGATCACCGGAACACCCGGGCGATGGTGGCGGCCGAGGCGGCGGGCAGGCGCTTTTTGAACTTGTTCTGCTACACGGCCAGCTTCACCGTTTACGCCGCGGCGGCAAAGGCCGCGTCGTCCGTCAGCGTGGACCTGTCCAACACCTACCTGGACTGGGCAGCGCGTAATCTGGCGCTCAACGCGGTGGACCGGCAGGCGCATGGGCTGGAGCGCGCCGATGTGCTGCGCTGGCTCGACGAGGCCGTGCAGGCGGGCCGCCGTTTCGACCTCATCGTCCTCGATCCGCCGGCATTCTCGACGTCGAAGGCAATGGAGGGCGTACTCGACGTGCAACGCGACCATCCGCATCTGCTCGGGCAGTGCGCCAGGCTGCTCGCGTCGGGCGGTGTCCTGTATTTCTCGACCAACCTGCGCAGCTTCAAACCGGCAGCCTTTCCCGATGGGCTTGCCGGCGAGGAAGTTTCGGCGCGCACGGTGCCCGAGGACTTCCGCAACCGGCGCATCCACCGCTGCTGGCGGCTGATCAAGCGCTGACCGTCATCCGCCGTCCCGGCCGCCCGCATCGCCAGGTCGTACCCGATCCGGAGGCCGTGACCGGGTGCAACCGTGCATCCGCGTTACTTCGGCGCCGGTGCCACCCTGGCGTCGGTGACATGCACGCGATCGCCCACGCGCAGGCCGTTGAGGGAATCCTGCTCGAACAATCCGAAGCGGCCGTCGTCGAAGCGCACGGTGATCTCGTAGTGGATCTCCAGAATGCGCTGACGCATCGTCTCGCTCCCGGCCGCTCCCACGAAGCTGCGGGTTTCCTGGCCCTTTCCGAAGGTCATGCCGAACACCGGACCCACCATCGGTTCGGAATAGCGCCGTCCCTGCAGGTACTGCTCGGAGGTCATGTAGGTCGGCACCCCACGCTGGGTGGACCGCTCGCGTTCCACGCTTCGGATCGAACGCACGACGCCGCAGTCCTGGCACTCGGCCGCCCGTGCCGCCGGTGGTTTCGGTGCAGGCGGCGTCGCCGTCTCGGGCGAAGCATCCTCAGGCATCGGCGGCGGGGGCGGAATGTCCTCGGCGGCGCCCGTCGCGCTCAGCATCAGGAGGCCGATCGCAATGCATGTCGCCGTCGAATTGGCGCGCCCCATGGCCAGTGGCGTGATCATTCCGGAATCCCCTGCAGGTAATACAGCGCGGACAGCAGTACGCTCGGCTTCCCCAGCAGGCCGAACCATCGCTCGAACAGGTCTTCGATGCCGCCGTCGCGGTACAGGCTCGCCAGGCCGCGATTGACCGCGAGGCGCAGATCGGGATCATTGCGAGGCAAGGCGAGTGCATAGGGTTCGACCGAGAAGTCCTCGTCGAGCAGCCGCAGGCCCTTCACGCCTTCGGTGGTGAGCCCGAGACCGAGGAGCACCAGTCGGTCGGACGCGTAGCCGTCCAGTTCTCCGGACGAGAGCATCGCCAGCCCGCGGTCCGGCGATGCGACAGGCATCACCTCCGCCATGACCCCGCGCTGCTCGAGCGCGCGCTTCAGATTGGTCTCCGTGGTGGTGCGCGGAACGACGCCGATCCGCTTGCCGGCAAGATCGCCGATGTTCATCGTCGTGCTGTCGGCCCGCACCAGGACGGTGCCGCCGTCGATGAACGTCATCAGGCTGAAATCCACCTCCTCCTGGCGGGTGAGTGTCCAGGTGGTCGTGCCGCATTCGACGTGGACCTTCCCCGCCTGCACCGCTTCGAGCCGATTCTGCAGCGTCAGTCGTACCCATTCGATGCGCAACGGCTGGTCCATGCGCCGACGGATGTCGCGGGCGACGGCTTCACACAACTCCACCGAGTAGCCGGCGGGCGCGCCCTCCTGCTCGAACGAGAAGGGCGGTGCCGACGGCAGGTAGCCCATGCGGATCACGCCGCTGTCGCGGATCTCGTCCACCGCGCTGTCGGCAAACGCGGGGATCGACGCGCAGGGCAGGCACTGCAGGAGGAAGGCGAGCACGAAAGCGCGCAGGCGAGGCGGAAAGATCATGGGACGTGTCCTTTGTGCAACGTGTTCGGTGGTGCCGGGCCGCAGTGGCCCCGTATGGCACCGGCTCGTGCCGGGAGCGACGGCGTCCCGCGTCAGTGATCGCCCGTCGTCATCGTCATTCCGGCGTCAGTCGGAAGCCGTTTCCGACGTCATGAGTATAGCCGTGCCGCCTTCAACGCACGAACATCAGCCCCACGCGGTACTGCGCCGGCAGCCTGCGGTCGTAATCGAGCAGGCTCTCGCCCCAGCCACCGAAATACTGGAAATGCAGGTAACCGTTCAGATTGCCGAGCGCGACGCTGCGCAGCGGATAGGTCAGGTCCATCTGCAGGCTCCAGCCATCGCCCGTGCCTTCGCGCAGCATGCCGGTCAGCTGCCAGCTGTCGGCCTTGCCGATGCTCGCGCTGTAATCCACGTATCCCCGATACTCCTGGATGTCGGGGTTGTCCTCCTTGTCCAGGTAGGTGTAGACCATCGGTGCAAAGGACAGCTGCCACTTCCCGGTGCGTCCGAGGGTCAGGCCCGGGCGCACATACGCGATGTTGATGCTGCGCGACTCGACCCCGCCGCGACCATTGGATTCGTGTCCCAGGCCGAGTTCTCCGCTCAGGCGCAGCGGCATCGAGTCCGAGTGCCACACGTCGCCGTCGGCATAGAACAGGCGTGGCTTGTACGACGTATCGCGAAACGGGTTGGAGCGTACCTCCAGTTCCCACAGCGAGGTCTGCGTGTAGCCGAGGTACAGGCGGCCGAGCGCGGGAACCCGGCGTGCGAGGCCAGCGTCCTCGTTGAACAGGTGGAACTTCAAGCTGATCTGAAACTTGGCATTCGCACCCCCGTGCGATCCGGCGGAGAAGTACACGGGCTCATAGGCGCTCAGGGCCGACAGAAAGGCGCTTTCACGCGTGAGCGGTGCAGGCGGTGCGGGAGGGCTGCCGGGAGCGGCCGCAGGAGGTTCGGCCGGACCGGGCTGAGCGACCTGATCGGCCGGTATGACCTGGAACATGACCGGGCCGGCCTCGATGTCGAGGCTGCGCGCGGTGACGGTGCCGTGCACATCGAAGGGCAACTGCACCTCGTAGGGAATCCGGCGGAAGCCCTGCGGGGCGATCTCGATGTCCCCGCCGTCGGCGACGTTCGCGCGCCGAAGTTCACGCTGGAATGCCTGATGGTTCGCAATCAGGCGCACCCGCAACACCTCGTGCACCGTGTAGCGCATGGGCGTCTCGCCATCGTTGGTGACGAGCAGGTCCATGCGCACGCTGCCTCCTGCGGCAGCGACTTCACCCGGCGGAAGCAGCACCTCGCCGGCGCCTGCGTGCGGAGCGGTGATGAGAAGGCAGGCCGTTGCGGCAATCCACAGCACCCGGGCCAGCGCCAGCCTACCTCGATTGCGTGTCGTCAGAATCTGTCGGTGCAACGGACGCCGGCGTGGACGGATCGGGGTCGTCCAGTCCAAGCTCCTCTTCCAGTTCCTTGAGCGTCTTGCGGCGTGGCGCGCCGTCTGTGCCCGCAGCGTCCGGGGGGTTGCCATCGTGGATCTGGCTCAGGCGGCGCTGCAGATATGCGTCTCGTAGAAACGCGTAACGGTCGATCGCCGCTTCGTCGAGCACGCGTTCGGCGGCCAGCAGATTCGCCCGTAGATTGACGATGCGCAGTCCGAACAGGCCCCAGCCGAGGGCGTCGTCCTCGAAGATGTAGAACTCCGGGTCCGTGAAGTAGTCCCCGACCAGGCCCGCCGAGTCGCGCACCGTGCTGGGGCCGAGGAAGGGGAGGACGACGTACGGACCGCTTGCCACGCCCCAGTAGCCAAGGGTCTGTCCGAAATCCTCATCGTGCTTCTCGAGACCCAAGGGTGTGGCGATGTCGAATACGCCGAACAGGCCGACCGTACTGTTGACCAGCACGCGGCCGACGTCGGACAGCGCATTGCCGAGCTTGAACTGGAGCAGGTTGTTGATGGCCGAGGTGACATCCCGGAAATTGCCGAAGAAGTTGGTGACGCCACCGCGCACCGGGGGTGGAACGACTTTTTGGTAGCCCTTGGCCGCTGGCTTGAGCGCGACCTTGTCCACCACCTGATTGAACTCGTAGACGTTGCGATTCCAGGATTCCCAGGGGTCCTTGGGATGTGGACCCGCGGCGCAGCCGCCAAGCAACAGCGCGCACGCGATGAGCGCGAGCCGATACGGTGAGATGGGCATGAAGCGAGTGCCTCGTTTTTATCAATCGGATTATAACAACGGCAATCCGCCAGTCTCTTGAGCGGCGCGGTTTGCAAAGCCCGTCCGGATGGGTCAGGATAGGCGCCCATTTTTCGGGCAGCGGCTGGATCGACGCCTGCCCGGCGACAGGCAACAGGGAGGAACCGACCATGGATCTGGGCATCAAGGGCAGGACGGCGCTGGTGTGCGCGGGCAGCAAGGGGCTCGGCAAAGGGTGTGCCGTCGCGCTGGCGAGGGAGGGCGTGAACCTTACCCTGGTGGCGCGTACGCAGGCGACGTTGGAGCAGACCGCGGAGGAGATCCGCACGGCTACCGGCATGCAAGTGAAGACCGTCGCGGCCGACCTCACCTCGGCGGAGGGCCGCGCGGCGGCCCTGGCGGCATGCCCGAATCCGGACATCCTGGTCAACAACAACGGCGGCCCGCCTGCCGGGGATTTCCGGGACTGGGATCGCGAGGTCTGGATCAAGGCTCTGGACGCCAACATGATCACGCCGATCGAAATGATCAAGGCCACCATCGACGGCATGATCGCGCGCAAATTCGGGCGCATCGTGAACATCACCTCGGCCGCGGTGAAGATGCCGATCAACATCCTCGGCTTGTCCAACGGCGCGCGTACCGGGCTGACCGGGTTCTGCGCGGGCCTGGCACGCCAGGTGGTCATGCACAACGTCACCATCAACAATATCCTGCCGGGCCTGTTCAAGACCGATACGATGATGGGTCGCATCGAGGCGGGCGCGAAGATGGCCGGAAAATCGTACGAGGAAACCCTGAACGAGCGGCTGAAGGGCATTCCCGCGGGCCGGTTGGGCGATCCCGAGGAGTTCGGTCAACTGTGCGCCTACATCTGCAGCGCGCAGGGCAGCTTTTTCACCGGGCAGAATTTCCTGATCGACGGCGGGTCGTATCCAGGGACGTTTTAGGAGACGCACATGAACGCACCGACCGAACATTTTTCCATCAAGCTGAAGGACCAATCGCTGTTCCGCCAGCAGTGCTACGTCGACGGGCAGTGGGTGGACGCCGACGGCAGGCAGACCATCGCGGTGACCAACCCGGCCACCGGCGCGGCCATCGGCACCGTTCCCAGGATGGGGGCGGCCGAAGCGCGGCGCGCGATCGAGGCTGCCGACCAGGCGCTGCCGGGCTGGCGCGCGAAGACTGCGAAGGAGCGTGCCACCATCCTGCGCGACTGGTTCGACCTCATGATGGCGAATCAGGACGACCTCGCGCTGATCATGACCAGCGAGCAGGGTAAGCCGCTGGCCGAGGCCAAGGGCGAGATCGCCTATGCCGCCTCGTTCATCGAGTGGTTCGCCGAGGAGGGCAAGCGCATCTACGGCGATGTCATTCCCCAGCACCAGGCCGACAAGCGCATCGTCGTCATCAAGCAGCCGGTCGGCGTGTGCGGCGCGATCACCCCGTGGAACTTTCCGGCCGCGATGATCACGCGCAAAGCCGGGCCGGCGCTCGCTGCGGGCTGCACCATGGTGCTCAAGCCGGCGAGTCAGACGCCGTTCTCCGCGCTCGCGCTGGTGGAACTGGCAGAGCGCGCGGGCGTGCCGAAGGGCGTGCTGAGCGTGATCACCGGCGGCGCCAAGGAGATCGGTGGCGAGCTGACGTCCAATCCGATCGTGCGCAAGATCACATTCACCGGCTCGACCGAGGTGGGGCGCGTGCTGATGGCCCAGGGCGCGGCCACGGTGAAGAAGATGTCGATGGAATTGGGCGGCAACGCCCCCTTCCTGGTGTTCGACGACGCCGATCTCGACGCCGCGGTGGAAGGCGCGATGATGTCGAAGTATCGCAACGCGGGGCAGACCTGCGTGTGCGCCAATCGCATCCTGGTGCAGGACGGTGTCTACGACGCGTTCGCTGCCAAGCTTGCAGACAAGGTGAAGGCGCTGAAGGTCGGCCCAGGTACCGAGGCCGGCGTCCATATCGGCCCGCTGATCGACGACAACGCCGTGGCCAAGGTCGAGGAGCACATCCAGGACGCCGTGTCGAAGGGTGCCACGGTGGTGGCCGGCGGCAAGCGGCACACGCTCGGTGGGCTGTTCTTCGAGCCGACGCTGCTGACCGGCGTGAACACCACGATGAAGGTGACCAAGGAAGAGACCTTCGGTCCGGTCGCGCCTCTGTTCCGCTTCAAGACGGAGGAAGAAGGCATCGCGATGGCCAACGACACCGAATTCGGCTTGGCGAGCTACTTCTACGCCCGCGACATCGGCCGCATCTGGCGCGTGGGCGAGGGCCTGGAGTCGGGCATCGTCGGCATCAACACCGGCATCATCTCCAACGAGGTGTCGCCCTTCGGTGGAGTGAAGCAGTCCGGTATCGGCCGCGAGGGCAGCAAGTACGGGATCGAAGAGTTCCTCGAAGTGAAGTACCTGTGCATGGGCGGGATCTAGACTCGAAGCCTGTCACGCGGAGGATGTGGAGGGCTCCGGTAAGCAATGCCGCGACGCCCCCTCCCGTGTCAGTCCGAACGAAGGAATCCTCGTCGCGCAAGCAGCAAAGCGGGGATTCCTCGGCTGCGCCTCGCAATGACACCGATGGAGGAGGGGCGCATCCCCAGGCATCGCTTCGACCTGTCTCCGAATGCGGTCAGATCATCTTCTCAGGCCGCACCCACTCGTCGAACTGCGCGGCGCTGACGTAGCCCAGGGAAAGGGCTGCCTCGCGCAAAGTGCTTCCCTCGCGGTGCGCCTTCTTCGCGATCTCGGCTGCGCGGTCGTAACCGATGTGCGGGGTGAGCGCGGTGACGAGCATCAGCGACCGATGCACGAGCTCGTCGATGCGGGCACGATCCGGTTCGATTCCCGCCACGCAGTGATCGTGGAATGATCGAATGCCGTCCGCGAGCAGCCGAATGCTCTGCAGCATGACGTGCGCGATGAGCGGCTTGTACACGTTCAGCTCGAAGTTCCCGCCGGCGCACGCGATCCCCATCGCGGTCTGATTGCCCATCACTTGCGCGCACAGCATCAGCACGGCCTCCGACTGTGTCGGATTCACCTTTCCCGGCATGATGGAACTGCCTGGCTCGTTCTCCGGCAAGCGTAGTTCTGCCAGGCCCGCACGAGGACCGCTGGCGAGCCAGCGCACGTCGTTCGCGATCTTGCTCAGCACGGCGGCGAGCGCCTGCAAGGCGCCATGCATGCGCAGCATCGCGTCATGGGCCGCCAGCGCGGCGAACTTGTTGGGTGCTTCCACGAACGGCAGTCCGGTCGTCCGGGCAATCTCGGCCACCGTTTGCGAGGCGAAGCCGGCCGGCGCGTTGAGTCCCGTCCCGACCGCGGTTCCTCCCAGGGCGAGTTCGTACAGATCCGGGAGTGCAGCGTCGATCGCCTGGCGCGCGCGGTCCAGCTGAGACGCGAAGCCGGAGAACTCCTGGCCCAGCGTAAGCGGTGTGGCGTCCTGCAGATGCGTGCGTCCGATCTTGATGATCCCGGAAAAGTCGTCGGCCTGTCGCCAGAGCGTCTCGCGAAACCGGTCAAGCGCAGGTACGAGGCGCTGCACGATCGCGCACGCGGCGGCGATGTACATCGCAGTCGGGATCACGTCATTGGAGGACTGGGACCGGTTCACGTGGTCGTTCGGATGCACGAGCCGTCCCTTTCCGCGGGCACCGCCGAGCAATTCGGACGCACGGTTGGCGAGGACCTCGTTCACGTTCATGTTCAGCTGAGTGCCCGAGCCGGTCTGCCAGACGGAGACCGGGAATTCATCCTGATGTTCGCCTGCGAGTACCTCGTCGGCCGCCCGCCTGATACCCTCGCAGACATCGGACGGCAACAGATCCAGTCCACAATTCGTCAGGGCTGCCGATCGCTTGACGAGAACCAGCGCGCGAATCAGTTCGATTGCGAAGCGTTCGCGCGAAATGGAGAAGTAGTGCAGGGAGCGTTGTGTCGAGGCACCCCACAGCCTACTGACCGGAACCTCGACGCTGCCGAGACTGTCGTATTCGCGGCGAGTGGATCGGGTCGTCATCTGCTGAAAGAAGGAAGCCGCACGGTCCGATCCGCTCCTGCACGAATTCCACCGGGGGGAGTCGGCAGACCGGTTCGAATCGCGCGGCTTGTATTGAATTCAGCACTGGTTGTGCCCGTCTCGCCTGGAGCGTGGATAAACATCGATTGTTCCCTTGTAAGCCTTACCGCAGTGAGTACGTTGACATGTTGCACTGCGTAAAAAGCGGCATCCGGTACAGGAACTGCAACGTTGCAACGCACGATTGCAATCCTCCCCGGTCGTTTGCCGGATCGAAAGGGTGGAACGAAGAATGCTAAACGACGACTCATGACTACGCTTGCACTGAATGACGCAGAGCTGTTCCTCGAGTTGGATCGACTCATCCGGGCTGCTCTCCACACACGCAGAAAGTTGCTCGCCTTCGGGCTGCGTGGCAGCACGCAGGCCATTGGCTTCATCGCCCGCACCAGTGCCGGCGCACTGACCGCGGCAGCGCATGAACTGGCCGATCTCGTGCGCCGGTTGGGCGGCCGTCCATCGGTCGATCCGCGCGGCGTGGAATTCCAGGAGGCCGGCGGGCTGGGGAGCGGGCAGGAGCAGGATCTGCTACGCGCGTGCGAAGTTGCCCTCGCGGAAGTCGCGTGCGAGTATCGGGATGCGCTCGAGTGGAACCTCCCGGACACGACACAGCAGATTTTGATGCGCCAGTTCAGTCTGGTGATCGCGAACTTCGAGCACGTGAAGGCGTTGCGCATGCGGCTGGAGCAGGCGAGCGCGCTCGAGGAGCCGGTAGCGTCCTCGAAGGACGCGCCGGCATCGGGCCACTAGCCACTAAGGGTATCCCGTTCTCTGCGTCACACGCTCGTCGCCCCGATCGTGCAGCGAGCGCCCGCGTGATATGGTGGCGGGCAATGGCATCCGTGACAACCGAATCCACTGAAGCATTGCTCGCGTCGCTGCTCTCCGCGCTATCGCACGATGCGCGCGCGACGATCAACGGCATCAGCGTGTGGACGCACATCCTCGAGCGCGTCTCCGACCCGACCGCTGCGCGGGCGGTCGATGGCATTCGAAGGTCCATCGCACAGCAGACGGAGCTCGCCCAGGAGCTATCCGATGTCGGGCGCGACCTGTTCGCTTTTCCTGGTGAGCAACCGGCAGATCTTGCCGCGCTGATTCGTACACTTGCCGACCAACTGGGGTCGGGGCGTATCGAAACCCGATTGCCCGAAGCCCCGGTCCACGCGGCGATGGGTCGAAACGCCTTGCGTGCCCTCATGCGACTGGTTCTGCTGGATGCGTTGTCCGCACTGGGCGAGCGTGGTCGAATCGCCGTGGCAATCGATGAGGTCGACGCCGCGTGGCGCGTGACCATCGAGATCCGGGAGTCCGAGTTCGTACTAGCCGAGGCCAACGTGCGCCGCCCGTTGCGGCAGACCCTTGCACTGCTTGCTGCACGCATTCATGACGTCGACCTCGAGATGGTCTCCGGACGTCGCGTGCTGTCCGTTCCCCGTACACAGGCCTGAATCCGCTCCACATACCGCGGCACACCGGTTGCTGTAGGTCGATCGTCTGCGCATCCGCACGGACATTCATCCGAAATAACATGACGGAGGGTTCGACCGATGAGGTTCCTACGTATTCTCGTTGTGCTGCTCGTGGCCGGATTCGGCGCCGCGCAGATCCAGGGTTGCACTCCCACGGACACGCGTCGGTCCGCAGGAGAAACAGTAGACGACGGCGCCATCACGGCCAAGGTGAAGACGGCGTTGCTCAAGGACGAAGACGTGAGCGGGTTGGCGGTCAATGTGAACACCTACCGGGGCGTGGTGCAACTGACCGGATTCGTGGACGACGAGAGCCAGCGTGCCAAGGCGGAGAGCATCGCCAAGGAGGTGTCGGGCGTCGAGTCTGTCCAGAACGATCTACAGATCAAGCCGAAGAGCTAGGACTTGCGCATGTACTCCGGGCCCGCTGCACGCTGCGAGCACGGGTCCGGGGGTAGTATTGGTCGCAGGTTAGTCGCGATCGCAGCGCTGCTATGCGTGGCATGCGCGACAGCGCCTCCCTCTCCCGCTCCGCCCGAACCGGGTGAGGTTCCTCAATACGCCGCATCGTTGCCGGACGTCCACGGGCCATCGGGCCCGCTGCCGGTCAAGCGGTCCGTACAGGTCATCCGCTCTCTCGAGAAGCAGGCCCCGGGCGATATGCTCGGCTATCACCTGCGCGCGATCGAGGGCATCGTCACCGCCCCATTGCGCATCGGCAATGCAGCGCGGCTGCTGATCGACGGGCCGGCTACGCACGATGCCATGTTCGAGGCGATCGCCAACGCACGCGATCACGTCAATCTCGAGACCTACATCTTGGACGCCGACCCGGTCGGCATAGAGTTGGCCGAGCTTCTTGCACGCAAGCGCGCGCAGGGCGTGCGCGTCAATGTCATGTACGACTCGGTGGGAACCCTGTCCACGCCGGCGTGGTATTTCGACGAACTGCGGCGCAGCGGGATCGCCCTGTGCGAATACAACCCGGTGAACCCCCTGAAGGGGAGGAGAGGCTGGCGCCTCAACAACCGCGATCACCGCAAGATACTGGTGGTGGACGGCCGCGTGGCGTTTGCCGGCGGTATCAACATCAGCGCCGTCTACGCATCGAGCTCGTTCTCCCGCATGCGGCGCAAGGAGCCCGTGGAGTCGGGCTGGCGCGATACCCACATCGAGGCGCGAGGTCCCATCGTGGCGGACCTTCAGCGCTTGTTCCTGGATGGCTGGAAGCAACAATGCGGTGGATTGGACGAGGCCGAGGCGCAGTTCTTCCCGAAGCTGGCGGTGCAGGGAAACAAGGTGATGCGCGTAGCGGCCGGGGAACCCGGCGAGAGCGAAATCTACGCCGCGCTGCTGTCGGCCATCGAGCGAGCGGAACTTCGCATCTACCTGACCATCGGGTATTTCGTGCCGGATCCGCGAACCCTGCAGGCGCTGGAAGACGCCGCGCGCCGGGGCGTGGACGTGCAGCTTGCTTTACCCGGGGTCAGCGACTTCTGGGCACCTCTGTACGCCGGCCGCTCCCACTATCAGACCCTGCTGGACGCAGGCGTGAGGATCTTCGAGCGTCACGACGCCTTGTTGCATGCCAAGACGGCGGTCATCGACGGGGTGTGGTCCACGGTCGGATCGACCAACGTCGACTGGCGCAGCTTCGTGCACAACGCCGAGGCGAACGTGATCGTGCTGGACGCCGAGTTCGCGCGGGAGATGGAAGACCTGTTCCGGTACGACGTCGAGCACTCGATGGAGATCGACCCGCAGACCTGGGCGACGCGCGGCGTGGCGGCGCGCATGAAGGAATGGTTCGCGCGCCGCTGGGAATACCTCCTGTAAGGACTACGCTTGCGCGATTCCCTCCCGGGGACTCCCTCCGCCGATGTCGAGCCGCAGCTCCTGGATCAGACTGAGCAGATCCTCTGCGTGCTCCTCCTCCTTCGCGAGGACTTCCTCCATCAGGCGCCGCGTGGTCGGATCGTCGTTACCCAGGTACTGCACGATGTCCCGGTAGCTTTCGATGGCGATCCGCTCGGCGACCAGATCTTCCTTGATCATCTCGGGCAGGGAACCGCCCTCGACGTATTCTGCATGGCTGCGGGCCGCCAGGCCCTCCGGGGAGAAGTCCGGTTCGCCCCCCAACTGCACGATGCGCTCGGCGATCTGATCGGCGTGCGCCTGTTCCTCGTTCGCGTGCTCCAGGAACTCCGCGGCGACGGCCGCAGAGGTGAGCCCACGCGCAGTGAAGTAGTGACGCTTGTAGCGCAGCGTACAGACGATTTCGGTGGCGAGCGCCTCGTTGAGCAGCCGAACGACGACGTCCCGGTTCGCGCCGTAACTGGGCGTGACCGCGCCTTCCTCGATGTGACGCCGCGCACGTTCACGGATAGCCTTGATGTCGGATACGAAGTCGTTCATACCTGTTCCCGAGTGGGTTGTGAGCCCCGTCCGGCAGCAACCCATGTGCCGAAAAGGGCGCGGCATGCGCATTGCCGAATGGGATCAGGACAACTGATGACAGGAGGTCGTGATGTTCAAGTCGATTGCGATGAGTGTTGCCCTGGTCACCGGGCTGGGGCTTGCCGGCTGTTCGACCTGGGACAAGCTGGACAGCTCGGAGAAGGGAGCGGTAATCGGCGCTGGAGCCGGCGCGGCGGGTGGCGCGGCGGTATCTGGCGGCAGCGCGCTGGGCACGGCCGCCGGCGCAGCGGTCGGAGGTGTCGTCGGCCATGAGGTCGGGGAAAGGCGAGACGACGACTGATCCGCAGGTGAATCAGGCGGACGTCCCGCGCCGCGATCGTGCAAACAGCGGAGGCGGAAGCGACCGCCTCCGCAGCGCGGCTAACTCAGTCGACGCAGTTCCACGTTCGGCAACTGCATCAGACGTCGGTACTTGGTGACCGTTCGGCGCGCCACGCGCACGCCCTGCTCGGCGAGCATCTCCGCCAGGCGGGCATCCGAGAGCGGCTCCTCCGGTTTCTCCGACTCGATCAGTTCCCGAATCAGCGCACGAATCGCCGTGGCCGAGCACACGCCGCCGCTCGAGGTGGATAGCTGGCGCGAGAAGAAGTGCTTGAACTCGAACAGTCCCCGCGGCGTGGACATGTACTTGTTGTTGGTCACCCGCGACACCGTCGATTCGTGCAGGCCGAGTTCGTCCGCAATCTGTTTGAGGGCAAGCGGGCGCATCGCCACCTCGCCGTAGTCCAGGAATTTCTTCTGCCGCTCGACGATGGCTTCCGCCACGCGCTGGATCGTGGCGAATCGCTGTTCAGCGTTGCGGATCAGCCAGCGCGCCTCCTGCAGCTGCTGGCTGAGCGGTGAGCCGCCGTCTCGGGGGCTGCGCCGGAAGATGTCCGCGTAGACGCGATTGACGCGGATTCGAGGTAGCACCGCAGGATTGACCGTGCAGGTCCACTTGCCACGGACTTTGCGCACGATCACATCCGGGACGATGTAGCGCACGCCATCGTCGCCGTATTGCGTCCCGGGCCGGGGATCGAGTTTGCGGATCAACGCCAGGGCATGACGCAGCGCGTCCTCGTCGCAGTTCTCGATGCGTTGCAGACGAGCGACCTCGCGACGTGCCACCAGCGGCAAGTGTTCGCGCGCGACACGCCGGGCGAGCTCGCGAAAGGGCGTGTCGGGAGGCAGCGCCTGCAACTGAAGGTCGAGACATTCCGCCAGGTCGCGCGCGCCGACGCCGCAGGGCTCCAGGCACTGCACCAGGCGCAGGGCGGAGCGCAGGTCATCCGCCTCGACCGGCGGATCGATGTTGCTGCCCGCCATCGCCGTCGCCAGTTCCTCTAGACTCTGACGCAGGTAACCGTCGTCGTCCAGCGCCTCGATGATGACGTGGGCCAGCGCGCGATCGCGAGGTTCGAGCTGCGCAATCATCAGTTGGCTGCGCAGGTGATCGCGCAGACTGACTGCAGACTCGATCCAGTCGGTCCAGTCCGATTCGGAATCGTCGCCGTTGCGCGAGTTGCTGGATCGCTCACTGTAGGAATCCGACAGCTGAGGGCCGGCATCGTAGCTGTCGTCCGTAGCAGTCGGGAGTGGTTCTTCGGGGGGAGCATCCGCGGCGGCGGGTTCGTCGTGCGTGCCGGCGATGCCCGGGGCCTGCGGCTCCTCGACATCCTCTTCCTCGAGGAAAGGATTGCTCACCAGTGCCTGACGAATCTCCTGTGCAAACTCCAGCGCGGATAGTTGGAGAAGACGCACGGATTGCTGCAGCCGCGGCGACAGCGCGAGCGTCTGCCTTGTCTTCAGGGACAGGGTACGTTCCACGAAAGGCCTCCTCGTTCTAGTTGGCATCCGGGCAATGGCAATGCGCGTGCCAACGAGGCTTTCCCTGATAATTAATCACAAGCAATTATTTACAAAAAGATATTTCATGTCGAATCGGAATGCGTGCGCGCGCACGCTCCCTGCCCACATCGCCGAATGCTGTACTTTTTTCAGTGTGGGTATAAGCGTGAATTCGTCGGCCCACACCGGCTATTCGCTCCGCGCGTGCCGACTAGTGTTCGAGGGAAGCCATGGCCGGCTCGATTCGCCTTCAGTTGATATGAATGGGCCCATGCGGCACGGCGGTTGCGAAACGCCTTTCATCGAGGCAACGTTGCCCGCACAGGAGGATGTCGACCATGGCACACACCGGCAAGGACAAGCAGCAGAATGACGGGATCGAAGGCGAAGGCAGCTACACGGGAGCCAAGCAGTACAACGACGCGACGCGCGATTTCGTGGAGGAAGGCAAGGTGAAACAGGCGGCGCGCAAAGCGGCAACAGGCAGCGAAGAGGAGGCGCGCGAGATGGAGGCGGCGGAACGGGAGGGGCGTTCGCATGCAAAGGAGGAAGATCCCGCGCTGCGGCGCCGCGACAACGGGGCCCAGGAATAGGAATTTATGCAACCTCGGCGCCGCCGCGGCGCAGGATCTCCTCCCTGCCGCAGCGGCGCTCTCCTATCGCGATAGCGGCTCCCCGCGGGGAAGCACAGCACCGCGGCCGGCGTGTCGCCGGCCATCAGCCTACGGGTTCGCGGGCTCGAAGGAGCCTGCTTCAGCCAGCCCCGACCTCGATGCGGTTCTCGACCGCCAGTACCCCCTCGACGCCCTCTGCAACGTCCTCGGCGCGTTCGGCCTGCATCTGATCGGGGACTCTGCCGGTCAGGATGACGCGTCCCTGCTCGGTTTCGACCGAGATATCGCTGCTGCTGATGCCGTCGGTAGCCAGCAGTGCCGCCTTGACCTTGGCCGTGACTGTCGCGTCGTCCAGCGCGCCCACGGCCCGATCGCCCATGCTCTCGGCTTCCGCAGTCGTATCCGACGGAAGAGTAGCCGGGGATTGAGCCGTGTCGTCCGGCAGCGTCGGGTTGGAGTCGACTGCACCGGTCGTATTGACGTCCTCGGTGCGATTGCAGCCGGTCATTGCCAGCGCTGCCACCAGGGCAAGCGCCGACACACCCTGAAGCGTGTACTTCATGTCTCGTTCTCCTTTGTTCAATGTAAAGGGCCGCAAATGGCGGCCCGGTTCATCCACTCACTCCCAGTACGGGCGAGTGCCGTAGTAGCTGTGCACACGGGTGTCGAACTCGGTATCCGCCATGCTTGGCCAGTTGTCCTTGTCAAAGCCCGGGGCGTCCTTCAGGCGCTGCTTGTCGACATCGAGCACGAAGCACTTGTTATCGGTGTCGAGCGTCAGCGCGCTCCAGGGAATGGCGAACAGCTTCTCGCCCATTCCGAGAAAACCGCCGCTGGACATCACCGCATACGCGATGCGGCCGCGTGGTACGTCGAGCATGATCTCGTCGATTTCACCGAGATCCTCGCCCTGGCGGTTGACCACCTTGTCTCCTTCCAGCGTGCTGGCAGTCATGAGGCGAGGGCCCGGACCTGAAGTGTTCTCGTGCACACCCTCACCCTTGATCTTCGCGCCCTGCGCGTTCTGCGCAGACGCACTACTTCCGGTGCCCGCGGAACCGCTCGCGCCCCCGGAACTGCTGCCACTGTAACCGCTGCTCACGCTTCCAGTCGTGCCGCGCGAACCGGCGTAGCCGGCCCCGCCGCTGCTGCCGCCCCCGAAGCCCGCGTTGGTTCCGCTGGCGCCTGTGCCTGCCTTGTCGTCACGCATGCCGCCGGTGCCCGTTGGATCGTTTGCCATGTCTCGTCTCCTGGGATGTTTAACTCATGAGTTGATCCAGTGAATTGCCCATCCGCACGCATCCGATCCGAACCGCCATGCGACCGATGCGTGCGAACCGCCATGCTGAGTTCCGCAAGCGGTGTGCCGATACGTCGGCACGCGAGGTGCTCCGTGCCCGTGCGGCCTCGGATCGCAGGCCACGAAACCGAATAAGGAGATCGACATGAACGATCGCGAGGACTTCCAGTTCCCCACCTCCGAATCGCGCCGCGGCAACGGATCGGATGCGTACGCGCGCACGGCCGCCGGTATGCGCGATTCGCTCGCGCACGCGCGACATCGGCTGGGACAAACCATGACCAGCGCGCAGGAGCGTTCGCGCCACATGGTGGACTCCACCTCCGAAACCATCCAGCGCTGGCCCTTCAGCGCGATTGCGGTGGCGGCCGGCGTCGGCCTGCTCATCGGCTGGTTGATTGCGTCGCAGTCGACGGGCGCCGATGATATGACGGAGACCTCGCGCTGGTGGCGTTGATCGGCTTCGGCATGGCACCTGCCGAACTGAATGCAGCAGTAGTGTCGCTGCATTCAACGGAAGGAGTTGGAGATGAATCGACCAAACAAAGTCGATATGACCCGCGCTGCGGTACTCGCCGCGCTACTGGCAATGTCGGGCG
>JAEZCG010000185.1 GCA_023430065.1 Pseudomonadota bacterium
GCGGAATCCGCGGCGCGCACCCAGGCCGGCGAGGATGTCGAACAGATCGAGATCGGCCGGATCCTCGAATCCGGCACTGCCGTCGAATCCGCCGGCGGCGCCGAAGCGCTCGCCCCAGCCCGGCGGCGGACGGAAATCCTGTCCGGGCTGATAGGCGCCCATCTGGTCGTAGGCGGCACGCTTCTCCGGGTCCTGCAGGACCTCATAGGCCTCGCCTACCTCCTTGAACTTCTCCTCGGCATTCTTCTCCTTGGAGACGTCCGGGTGGTACTTGCGCGCGAGCTTGCGGTAGGCCTTCTTGATCGCGTCTTCGGACGCACCGCGCTCGACCCCGAGGATCTTGTAGTAGTCCTTGTACTTCATCCGTCCTTCAGAGCATGCGATCGGCCGCCTTGAAGTACTTGCGCGCGTAGGCCAGCAACTGCCCGTCCGAGGGATGATCCACCGTCTCGACTGCCACCAGGCACGGGACCAGTTCGTGGTCGTGCCGGTGTATGTGCTTGACCAGATCGAGCTTGGCCGAACCGGGGCCCGCTACCAGAATCTCCGTGGCGCCCTTCAGCGCCTCGGCGATCTCGTGGTAGAAGCCCTTGTCCTCGTGGTGCTTCTCGTGCAGGGTGTGCTTCGCGTGCAGGTGCTTGTGCGGCTCCTTGGCGTGGATATCGGTCTTGTCCACCTCGTCGGGCGTGAAGTGCATGATCCGGGCTTCGCTATGGTCGAGCCAGACGACTGCATGATAATGGGACACGTATCGATCCTCTCGTGGAGTGACTATCTGGGAATCCCGCGGCGAATTCAAGCGGGAACGAAGCGCGAGGCTAACCGCAGCGGAAGCGGCCGGACTTGACGCCGGTCAAGGCTCGCACGCGGCTTCAGGCGCGATGCAGGCGGCTGTGGCGCGGCACCCGCGCCATCAGGTATTCCATCTGATCCTGCAGGATGCGCCGGTTCTGCAGGATCAGGTGCTCGTGCCGGTTCGGTACGTACGGCGCATACAGCAGCGGCATACGCGCCGCTTCCGGCGTGCGTCCACCCTTGACGGTATTGCAGGACCGGCAGGCGGTCACCACGTTCATCCAGCGGTCACGGCCTCCCTGGTGGAGGGGCACGACGTGATCGCGCGACAGGTGGTACTCCTTGAACTGCCCGCCGCAGTAGGCGCAGACGTGGCGGTCGCGCCGGTACAGTGCGGCGTTGGTCAGATGCGGATCGAGCCGGTGTTCCCGGACGAACTCCGACGCGCCCTTGATGGCGATGATGCTCTTCGTCGACAGCGCCGAGCGCAGCCCGGTGAGGCGCGATACGCCGCCATGGAAGGTGCAGACGGTCTTGCCGAGCGACCAGGCGACCATGTCGCGCGCGTGATAGGTGATCGCCTGCTCGACGATCAGCCAGCGGTTGGGCATGCCCGCCATGTCCAACGCCAGAATCAGGGCCACTTACCGCTCCTTCTCGTCCAGGAATCGACCGGATCGACGCCCTCCCTGAGCTGGTTGCCGCATCCGAGCGCATGCGTATGCAAACGCCTTCCCGATTCTAGGGGAAAATCCGCCCATCCGGGAATAGGCCCGGGAATCCGCGCTATCCTGATTTGATGGACTATTCTGCGGTGAAGCTGGTGCACGTGGGCAGCGTCGGACTGAGCCTGTCGCTGTTCCTTCTACGGGGAGGCTGGATGCTGTGCCGGGACGCGCACCTGGCGCAGGCGTGGGTGCGGATCGTGCCGCACGTGGTGGACACGGTCCTGCTGGGCTCCGCGATCTGGCTCGCCGTGCAACTGGGTCAGGCACCGCTGCGCGATGCGTGGCTGACGGCGAAGGTCGGCGGCCTGCTCGCCTACATCGTGCTGGGCAGCATCGCTCTCAAGCGCGGGCGCACGCCATTGGTGCGAGGCGTCGCCTTCGCCGCCGCGCTAGCCACCTTCGCCTACATCGTCGCCGTGGCGCTGACCAAGAACCCGCTTCCCTGGCGCTGAGCGGCCGCGCGACGCCGGCTGCACGGGGCGGGTCTCGCCCCGGATCTGGTAGAACAGGCTCGACTCGCGCTTGTAGAACCCCTCGGTGTGAAACGTCTCGGGCAGTCCGTACAGCTCGTAGTCGAGGTGGTGACAGAACTCGTGCAGCACGGTGCGCAGGAAGCTGCGGAAAGCCACCACCTGTCGGCGCGCCACCGTTCGCATCCACACCGTCAGCAACGGCGCGCGCCCGTCCTCGAACGGCTCGTACAGACCGTGCAGCTCGCCCCAGTTGCCGCTCGGTCGCACGGTCAGGACACGTGTGCGCAGGCGCGGGACGCGCAGGCGGTCGGCGAGATCGTTGCATAGCGCCTGGGCGTGCCGCTCGACCAGCGCCCGGTTCTCGGTGCGCAGCGCCACCTCCATGTCGTCGAGCAGGACGCGCAGGTCGGCGCCGTGCGGCAGGTCGACACGCTCGATCGCATCGCTGCGCAGGTAGACGGCCTTGCGTGCCGCGGACAATCGATCGAAATAGGCGAATGGCATGATGCTGGGCGCCGCGCAGGGAGCGCCTCGGCGCGAATGGACCGGCACATCATAGCGCGCGTGCGCGCCGGCGATGCGCGCGGGACGCCTCCGCGTGTATTCTTGCTGTCGCGCACGCCGCCATGTGTAGGCGAACGGCGACATCGGCAACGACAGGAGGAACACATGCGACATTCCCTCATCGGCCTCGCCGCAGGCCTGCTCGGTGCAGGCGCGGTCACGGCCGCGGAGTTCGGTCCGGAGGTGGACCGCGCGATCAACCAGTGCCTGGACGCCGCCAGGCAGCAGCAGGTGGGGCAGGTCACGGAGTGGGATCTCGACTGGCACAACGGTTTGGGCTTCGATGTCGAGCTGGTGGCCCCGGACAACCGCGTCTATCGCATGCGCTGCGAAGGGGGCACCATCGTCAACTCGGAGCGCAAGGCGGGCAACAAGAAGTACGAGATGCTGAGCACGCGCCACCGGGTGGAGGAACCCGATGCGAGGCAGCTCGCGGGCGCCGAGTATCGCGGCGGAGAACTCAACCGCATGAAGTACGACCTGACCTGGCGCGGCAACCCCTATTACAGCTACGATTTCGCACTGCCCGACGGGCGAACCGCGAACGTGATGGTCAACGCCGCCACCGGGAAGATCGACAAGACCAGCTCCGAGCGCAAGTAGACGCGCTCACGCCGGCGGCACCCCTTCGACCAGCGCGTTTGCCCAGGCGAGCACAGGCTGCAGCCGCTCGGGCAGCAGCCGCTGCGCCTCGCCATGCGTCACCCAGCGGAATTCGTGGTGCTCGGCGCGTCCCAGGGCCGCGTTGATGGGCAGCGAGACGATCTGGTCGACACTCGAGGCGAGATAGTAGCGCGCCACCTTCCCCGCGCTGTACGGAGCGGTTTCCAGGTAGCCCTCGCCCCAGTCGAAGCGCAGGTCGGTGAGTGCAGTTTCTTCGGCCACTTCGCGGCGTGCGGCCTGCATCGGCGTCTCGCCGATCTCGACGCCGCCCTTCGGGAAATCCCAGGTCCGGTAGACGCGCAGCAGCAGGTAGCGCCAGCCCCCGCGCGTGTGCCGGACCACCACCACGCCCGCGCTGAAGCGCCTCGATGATCTGCTCGTCATGATTCGTTCCGCCGACCGCTCGGGACATTACCAGAGGCGACCCGCGTTCGGCCATAGGAAGGAACGGGACGGCTTCAGCCGCTGCCGTGCAGGCGCTCGTCCTCGTCCAGGGGCGCGAAGCGCACATCGAGCACGGGCCGGGTGGTCAGCTGTCCGCCGGTGCCGCGCCGGACGTGCACCAGCTGCTGCTGCCCGGCGATGCCGGTGGGCAGCACGATCGTCCCGTCCACTTTCAGCTGCATCAGCAGGGCGGCGGGGATCAGCTCGGCGGCAGCGCTCACCAGGATACGATCGTACGGCCCGTGCTCCGGCCAACCCAGGCGACCATTGCCCATGCGCACCGCGACGTTGTCGTAGCCCAGCCGCCCCAGCCGGCTGGCCGCCTGCGTGGCGAGTTCGGGGATGAGCTCCACGCTGTAGACGCTCGCGCCGAGTTCCCCCAGCAGCGCAGCCTGGTAGCCGGAACCGGTGCCGATCTCGAGCACCTTGTGCGCAGCGTCGACCTCGAGCAGATCGGTCATGAGCGCGGCGATGAACGGCTGGGATATGCTCTTCCCGAAGCCGATGGGCAGCGGCCGGTTGAGATAGGCGAACGGCCGCACGTCGATCGGCACGAACTCGTGGCGCGGCACGCGCGCCACCGCAGCCATCACCCGATCGCTCAACGTACGCCCGCCGAGCCGTTCGGCCAGCGCTTCCGCCTGCGCCTCGATCTCGGCGAGCAGCTGCTCGCGCAGCGCATCGAACAGCAGCTCTGCCTCGTCCGCATCGGGTATCCCCCTGTGTTCCAGGCACATCTGCCGCAGTCGGTTGTGCTGCTTGCCCACTTGCAATGTCTTCGTCATGCCGGCGCACCGCCGGTGTCCCGCCCGTGCGCGCCGCGCACCGTACGACGGAACGCTTCGGCTTGCAGGCGGCGTGCCTGGACACTGGCTCACCGGATGAGCCCCAATGCTGGCACAATCGATCGCATGTCCGACGTGCTCGATCAGTTCCATCCGGCGGTCGCGCGCTGGTTCCGCCGCACGCATGCCGCACCCACCGCACCGCAGGCGCAGGCCTGGCCACTCATCCAGTCGGGGCGCCACGTGCTCATTGCCGCACCGACCGGCTCGGGGAAGACCCTCGCGGCCTTCCTCGCCGCCATCGATGCGCTCGTGCGCCTGGGCGTGCGCGGACAGCTCGGCGACGCGACGCGCGTGCTCTACGTCTCGCCGCTGAAGGCCTTGTCCAACGACATCGACCGCAATCTGGAGCTGCCGCTCGCCGGCATCCGCGAGGACCTCGCGGCGCTCGGCTATCCCGACGTGGAGCTGCGCACGCTGGTGCGCACCGGCGACACGCCGCAGGCGGAGCGCAGCCGCATGCGCCGGCGCCCACCGCACATCCTGGTGACCACCCCCGAGTCGCTGTACATCCTGCTCACCAGCGATTCGGGGCGCTCGATCCTGTCGAGCGTGCGCACGGTGATCGTCGACGAGATCCACGCCCTCGCGCCCAGCAAGCGTGGCGCGCACCTCGCGCTCACCCTGGAGCGGCTGGAGGAACTCGCGGGCACGCGCTTGACCCGCGTGGGTCTGTCCGCCACGCAGAAGCCGATCGAGGACGTGGCACGCTTCCTCGTCGGCAGCGCGCACCGGCCGACACGCGGCCTGCTCGACGGGCTGGGTCCGCCCACCGACCTGTTCGATCTGGACGACCCCGCGGCGCACAGGGTTGCCTCACCAGCCGATGTTCCGATCCTGACGGTGGACGGCTGTGCCATCGTCGACACGGGCCATACGCGCCGCCGCGACCTCGCGCTCGAGCTGCCCGAGTCGCCGCTCGAGGCGGTGATGTCCGCAGAAGTCTGGGAACAGGTCTACGGCCGCCTGACCGAACTCATCGAGGCGCACCGGTCCACGCTGGTGTTCGTGAACACGCGACGCCTGGCGGAGCGACTGGCACGGGCGCTGTCCGAGCGGCTGGGCGACACCGCAGTCACCTCGCATCACGGCAGCCTTGCCCGCGAGCAGCGGCTCGATGCCGAGCAGCGCCTCAAGCGAGGGGAACTGCGCGCGCTCGTGGCCACCTCGTCGCTGGAACTGGGGATCGACATCGGTCACGTCGATCTCGTCTGTCAGATCTCCACGCCGCGCGCCATCGCGGCCCTGTTGCAGCGCGTCGGCCGTTCCGGCCACGCGGTGGCCGGCCTGCCCAAGGGCCGGCTGTTTCCGCTCACGCGCGACGATCTTGCCGAATGCGTGGCCCTGCTCGACGCCGTGCGCCGCGGAGAACTGGACCGCCTGCGCATGCCGCACGAGCCGGTGGATGTTCTCGCCCAGCAGATCGCCGCGGAGGTCTCCTGCCGGGAGTGGCAGGAGGACGCGCTGTTCGCGCTGTGCACGCGCGCATGGCCGTACCGGGCGCTCACGCGCGAGCGCTTCGACGCCGTCGTCGGCATGCTCGCGGAGGGTTTCTCCACCCGGCGCGGCCGCAGCCAGGCGCAGGTGCACCGCGATTCGGTGCAGGGCTCCCTGCGCGCGCGCAAGGGACTGCGCCTGACCGCGGTCACCTGCGGCGGCACCATTCCGGATACGGCGGACTACAACGTCGTGCTGGAGCCGGCCGGCCAGATCGTCGGAACCGTGAACGAGGACTTCGCCATCGAGAGCATGGCGGGCGACGTCTTCCAGCTGGGCAACACCAGCTACCGCATCCTGCGCGTGGAAGGCGGGCGCGTGCGCGTCGAGGATGCGCACGGTCAGCCGCCGACGATACCGTTCTGGATCGGGGAGGCGCCCGCGCGCTCGGACGAGGCATCGGCATCGGTGTCGCGCCTGCGCGAGGAGATCGAGGCGCGCCTGCAGCCGGCGTCGCAAGCGCTTGCCTGGCTGACGAGCGAGCTCCATCTGAGCCCGGCCGCGGCTTCCCAGCTGGTCGACTACTACGCCGCTGCGCGGGCCGCCCTCACCTGCCTGCCCACCCAGTCGCACCTCGTGTTCGAGCGCTTCTTCGACGAGTCGGGTGGTACGCAGCTGATCATCCATTCGCCCTTCGGCAGCCGGGTCAACCGGGCCTGGGGCCTGAGCCTGCGCAAGCGCTTCTGCCGCAAGTTCAATTTCGAACTGCAGGCGGCGGCCACCGAGGACGCGATCATCCTGTCGCTCACCGCCACGCACAGCTTTCCGCTGGACGAGCCTGCGCGCTACCTGCATTCGTCCAGCGTGCGCGAGATCCTCGTGCAGGCACTGCTCGACGCGCCGATGTTCATCACCCGCTGGCGCTGGAACGCCTCGATCGCACTAGCCCTGCTGCGCTTTCGCGGCGGCAGCAAGGTGCCCGCGCAACTGCAGCGCATGCAGGCCGAGGACCTGGTCGCCGCCGTGTTCCCGGACCAGCTCGCCTGTCTGGAGAACATCGCAGGCGACCGGGAGATCCCCGACCATCCCCTCGTCCAGCAGACCATCCACGACTGTCTGCACGATGCCATGGACATCGAGGGTCTGCAGCGGCTCCTGCGTGCAATCGAAGGCGGACAGGTCCAGGTGACCGCGCGCGACCTCACCGAGCCGTCGATGCTGGCGCTGGAGATCCTGGCGGCGCGGCCCTATGCCTTCCTGGACGATGCCCCCCTGGAGGAGCGGCGCACGCAGGCAGTCATGGCGCGGCGCTGGCTCGATCCCGAAAATGCGGCCGACCTCGGCAGACTCGATTCCGAAGCCATCGCGCGCGTGCGCAGCGAAGCCTGGCCGCAGCCCGAGAACGCCGACGAGATGCACGACGCGCTCGTGCTGATGGGATTCGTCACGGACCCCGAGACACAGGCGAACGCGGGCTGGCCGACCCTGCTGGATGCGCTCGCCCGGCAGGGACGCGCCGCGCGGCTGCTGCTGGACGACGGCGCGCTGTGGATCGCACGCGATCGGGCCGCGGAGTTCGCCGCCGTGTTCGGCGGCCGGCAACTGGTGCCACCGCTGCCGGGAATCGAAACGCAGGGCGACCGGACACCCGAGGCGGCGCTGATCGAGATCGTGCGGGGTCGACTCGAATCCCTCGGACCGACTACGACCGAAGCATTGGCAAGGTCGCTCCAGCGCCCGCCATCGGAGCTCGTTGCCGCGCTGCTCGCGCTCGAGGCGGAGGGCTTCGTCATGCGTGGCACGTTCACCGGGGAGGCAGGCGGCGTCCAGGAATGGTGCGAGCGCCGGCTGCTCGCCCGCATCAACCGCTACACGGTGAAGCGACTGCGGCAGGAGATCGAGCCGGTGCCGGCCGCACAGTTCATGCGCTTCCTGTTCGCCTGGCAGCACGCCGTGCCGGGCGAGCGCATGGAAGGCCCGGACGCGCTGGAAGCACTCGTCTCGCAGCTGGAAGGCTACGAGGCCGCCGCCGCAGCCTGGGAAGCGGACATCCTGCCCGCACGCCTTGCACACTACGACCCGGCCTGGCTGGACGACGTATGCCTGGCCGGGCGCGTGCTGTGGACACGGCTCGAGGCGCCGCGCGCCCAGCCCGATCGCGAACGGAGCGCCGGACCGGTGCGCGCGACGCCCATCTCCCTACTCACCCGGCGCAACCTGGCACTCTGGTCGTCGCTCAATGGGCAAGGCGACGATACGCCGCCGCCGAGTGCGCGCGCCGCGCAGATCGCCGCGTTCCTGCGCGAGCAGGGCGCCTCCTTCTTCGACGACATCTGCCAGGGACTGGATCTGCCGAAGACATTCGTCGAAGAGGGCCTGGGCGAGCTGGTGGCCGCGGGCCTGGTGAATTCGGATGCCTTCGGCGGATTGCGTGCGCTGCTGCTGCCCGCGGATCGCCGCCGCCCGTTCGCCGGCTCACGGCGCCGCGCGAGCCTGCCCGGCGTCCGGGATGCCGGGCGCTGGGCACTGATCCGGCGCAAGCCACCCGCCGCCCTCACGCGCGAGGCGGCCGAGCAGATTGCGCGCGCCCTGCTCAAACGCTACGGCGTCGTGTTCTGGCGAGTGCTGGCGCGCGAGCCGGATTGGCTGCCGTCATGGCGTGAGCTCCTGCTCGCCTTGCGCCGCATGGAAACGCGCGGCGAGATCCGCGGCGGTCGCTTCGTGGCCGGCTTCTCGGGCGAGCAGTTCGCCCTCCCGGAGGCGATCGTGGCACTGCGCGAGACACGCCGGCGTGCGCAGGATGCGGGTGACTGCATCGTGTGTGGCGCCGACCCCCTCAATCTCGCGGGCATCCTCACGCCCGGGCCGAAAGTACCCGCGACGCCGACCAATCGCCTGCTGGTGCGCGAAGGGGTTCCCGTGGCTGCGCTGGTGGGCGGACAGGTGCAGTACTACCAGACGCTCACTCCCGAGCAGGCCTGGGACGCGCGCAAGCGGCTGGAACGTGGTGTCGCAGGAGTTGAGCCGCGGCCGGAAGCGCTGCCGGACGAACAGACGCCGGCCGTGTCGACGTGACAGGACGACGTCATTACGCGATGTCGTCCTGAGCGTCAGCTCGAGCGGGCCAACCTACTCGGCGCTCAACTTCAAACCGACCCGAGCGATGCGGCCGTCGCGCACTTCACGCACGGTGAGTTCGATGCGATCGATCCGCGCCCGGTCACCCACCACGGGACGGCGCCGCAGGCGCGACTGCAGCCATTCGCCCAGACGCCGATCGCGGTCCGCCTCGTCGCGCGCGAGCGTGAATCCGTAGGCCATTTCCAGGTCTGCCACGGCGATGTCGGCATCGATGGTGAAATCGCCGAATACGCTGCGCTGCGTCGGCGCGCCCTGCTGGGCAGCCTCGGTGAACAGCTGCGCCAGCGCCACACTCGACTCCTGCGGAACCGCGCACAGCACTGCATCGTCCGCCTGCAGCAGATGCGATCCGACCTCGGCAACCAGCACGCCGTTGCGCCAGACCGCCAGCACCTGGGTCTGCGCGGGCAAACGCAGACCACGCACCGCTGTTCCCGACCACGGCCAGTCGTCCGGCACACGTACCTCGAGCAATTGCAGTCCGCGCTGACGGGTCAGCTCGATCTCGCCGTGCGCCACCGGCTCGATGCGCGCCGGCAGGGCGATGCCGAGCAGCCGCGCGCCCGCCGCGATCGTCGAACCCTGCAGAGTCAGCGAAACCAGGACCACGAAAAACGCCACGTCGAAGAAGACGTGGCCACCGTCGATGCCCGCCATCGTCGGAAAGATCGACAACACGATGGGGACCGCGCCCCGCAGTCCGACCCAAGAGATGTAGGCGGTCTCCCGCACGGGGAACCGGAACGGCGCGAGCGACACGACCACTGCCACCGGACGTGCGACGACCATCAGCGCAATGGCCACGCCCAGCGCCCACCCGCCGACGGACAGCAGGTCACCCGGGTTGACCAGCAGCCCGAGCAACAGGAACATGCCGGACTGCGCCAGCCAGGCCAGGCCGTCCATCGCCCGCAGCACGTTCTCGCCACCGGGAATGCGCCGGTTCCCGATCACCAGGCCTGCGAGGTACACCGCCAGGAAGCCGCTTCCGCCCAGCAGGTTGCAGCCGGCAAAGACGAGCAGACCGCCGGAGGCGATCAGCAGTGCATACAGCCCCTCGCCCACGTGCACGGACTGCACGATGCGGCTCAACAGATAGCCGGCTCCCCCACCGATCACGGCCCCCAGCCCGAACTGCTGGAACAGCTGCACGAACAGGCTCAGATCGGGCACGTTCGCCCCGCTGCGGATGACCTCGATCATTGCGAGCGTGAGGAACACCGCCATCGGGTCGTTCGCCCCCGACTCGATCTCCAGCGTGGAGGCCACGCGATCGTTGAGCCGCGTACCGCTGTCGCGCAGCAGTGCGAACACCGCGGCCGCATCGGTGGAGCCGACGATCGACCCGAGCAGAAGGGCGTACCCCCAGTCCAGACCGAGCATCAGATGGCCAGCGACCCCGACCAGGGCCGCGGTGATCACCACGCCGACCGTGGCCAAGGAAAGCGCCGGGCGCAAAGCAACGCGGAAACTCTGGAATCGCGTGCGCAGACCACCGTCGAGCAGGATGACCGCCAGGGCCAGATTGGCAACCAGGAAACCGGTGCCGAAGTCGTCGAAGTGGATGCCGCCCGGTCCGTCCTCTCCAGCGGCCATGCCGATGAGCAGGAACACCAGCAGCAGCGGCATGCCGAAGCGCCGCGACACGTGACCGATCAGGATGCTGGCGAACAGCAACACCCCGGCGATCAGCAGGAATTGATTGACCTGGCCCATGTATACGCTCCGGCCGCCGAGACGTCAGCCAGGGCAATGATTGGATGACAGACCGATCCCACCGCGGCAGCGCTTGCTGTCGCTCAGGACGGTCAATGTGGCGCGCGCACCGGCAAGCCCGGTTTCACTTCCTCCACCAGGGCACCATCGTAGACGACGGACTGCCCGTTGACCAGCACGTGGCGCATGCCGATCGCGTAGCGGGCGGGCCGTTCGTAGGTGGCCATGTCGCGCACCACATCGGGATCGAACGCCACGATATCGGCGTACGCGCCAGGCGCCAGCCGGCCGCGCCGTGCCATCTCGGGAACCCGCCCCTGCAGGCGCTGTGCGGGCAGGAGCGTCATCTTGCGCAGTGCCTCCATCAGCGTCATCGCCTTCTCCTCGCGCACGTAGCGCGCCAGGGTGCGGGTGAACGTCCCCGCCGAGCGCGGATGGCTGGGCGGATGCGTGTCGAAGCCATCGCTGGCAATCATGGTGAGCGGATGCACGATCGCACGGCGCACGCGCTCCTCGGTATTGGCGTGGATGAGCACGTAGCCGCCCTGCTCCCGATAGCGCAGGAAACTCTCGCGTGTCAGCCGTTCCCCGGTCGCCACCCACTGCAGCTTGGCATAGTTGGATTCCGGCCGGTCGACCCAGCTGTCGAACAGGAACGACTCCAGGCGCGTCATGCCCGCCGTGTACGGATAGGCCTCGGTGCTCACGTCCACGCCGTGGGCGCGCGCCTGCACGATGATCTCCATCAGGCGGTCGATCGCTTCCTGGGCGCTGCTGTTGATGTGCGCCACGTGCACCGGCGCGCCGCTCACTGCGCTGTGTGCGATCACCTCGAGCAGTCCTTCCTCGCGGTCGGCGCTGCCGGCACTGGAGGCGCCGCGGATGTGAACATAGGCGGCCGCGTCGTGACGCGCCGCCACGCGGAACGCCTCGAGGATCTCTCGTTTCGATGCGGCGGGCGTGTAGGCCAGGCCGAAGCCCACGCCCACGGCGCCGCGCTGCAGCCCGCGCTCGATCCCGTCCAGGATCTGCGCGCGCTGCGCATCGGTGGCCCGCTCGCGTGCGGCTACCCCGGCGGGCACGAAAGCCCCGGGGTCGTTCATCACGCGCATGCGCACCGGCGCGTGGCCCACCGCCACCCCGTAGTTGATCGGCATGCGACCGGCGCGCTCGTCGTACCAGGCGTCGACGTCCGCGACGCCGATTTCCAGTTCGAACGTCGACGTGACACCGTCCATCGCCTCGAAGGTATTGCTGCGCGGCTGCGTGCCATGCCAATGCAGATTGATGAATCCGGGCGCCACCACCAATCCGCTGGCATCGATGGTGCGCGCACCCTGCAGCGGTTGCGTGCTCACCGCCTCCACCCTGCCGTCGCGCACGCCCACGTGACGCACGGCGTCGAGGCCGCTCTCGGGATCCATCACGCGCCCTCCGGCAATCACCAGATCGAATGCCTGCGCGAGGCTGGGGGGCGCCGCGATCGCGAGGCAGACGGCCGCTAGACGAAGCAGACGACGCAGGGTGCAATCAGTAGAGCTTGTCGGCATCGCGATGCATGCTCACGTCGACCAGCCACGGACCCTCCGCAGCATGCGCCTCGCGCAACGCCGGCGCCAGATCGTGCGCCGACTCCACGCGCGACGCACGGCAACCGAATCCGCGCGCGATGGCGCAGAAATCCACCCCCGGCACGTCGCTGCCGGGGATCGACTGGAGGCCCATGCGCAGGCCCAGCGATTTCACTGCACCGTAGCCGCCATTGTTCAGGATGACGAAGGTGACCGGCAGCGCATGCCGAGAGGCGGACCACAACGCCTGGATGGTGTACAGGCTGGACCCGTCGCCGACCACTGCGACCACCCTGCGCGACCGATCCGCGAGCGCCACGCCCACCGCCGCCGGCAGGGCAAACCCGAGCCCGCCGCTGGCGCACGCGTAGAACGCTCCGCTGGCGTCCACCGCAAAGTGCTCGTGCAGGGCATTGCGGTGCGAGGGCGCCTCCTCGCACAGGACGGCGTTCGCCGGAAACGTCTCGCGCAGGACGTGCATAGCGAATTCGCCGCCGATCGGATCGCCCGCCGTGGGAGCGGGCGGTCGCGGTGCGATGGGCGGGGCCGGCCGGTCCGATGGGCGCAGGCGCGCCAGCAGCTGCGCCACGCCCAGGCCGATGCTGGCGAACAGGCTGCTGCCCACCGGCGCACGCGCGGCCTGCTCGGCGTCGTCGGTGAGCTGGAACAGCCGGGTACCGGCGGCCAGATAGTCTCCCTCCGTGTGCACGTGATACAGGAACACCGGTGCGCCGATGACCAGCACCACGTCATGCCGGGCCAGGCGGTCGGCCAGTGGCTGGCGCAGCGGCGGTAGAAATCCTGCAAACAACCGATGGCCCTGCGGAAAACCGCGCCGGCCCGCCATCGGGCTGTGCCACACGGCCGCGTTCAGGCGCTCGGCCAACGCCACCACGTCATCCCAGGCCCCATCCTGGTCGATCGCCGCGCCCACCACCAAGGCGGGACGCCGTGCCGCCTCGAGGGCGGCTGCGAGTGCGTCCAGTGCGACCGGATCCGGCGCGAAGCGTGTCGCCACCGCACGCGCCTCGATCGGCTCGGTGAGCACGTCCCAGTCATCCTCGGGTACCGACACGAACACCGGCCCGCATGGCTTCTGCAGGGCGGTGTAGATCGCCTGCGCCAGCGCATGCGGTACGTCCTCGGCACGCGCCGGCTCGATGCTCCACTTGACGTATGGCTTGGGAAAGTCGACCGCGGCGCGTGCGCACAGGAAGGGATCGGTGGGCAACATCGCGCGCGTCTGCTGCCCGGCCAGGATGACCAGCGGCGTCTGGTTGCGCCACGCGGTGAACACGCTGCCCAGCGCATGGCCGACACCGCCGGCCGAGTGCAGATTCACCAGCGCAGGGGCCCGGCGCGCCTGGGCGAAGCCGTCGGCCATCGCCACCACCACGCTCTCCTGCAGGCCGAGCACATAGCGGAAATCAGCCGGCCAGTCGCGGAACATGCGCAGTTCCGTCGAGCCCGGATTGCCGAAGACGGTGGTCATGTCGAACGCACGCAGCAGGGCGAATACGGCCTCGCGCACGCTCACGCGCACGCGGCTCTCGTGTCGACCCCTGTTCTCACCCGCCTCGGCCATCCTCAATCCGCCTTGTCCAGGTTGTCGTCCTTGCGCTGCCGCCCGTCGAGGAGTGCACTCACGTTGATGTCGCCCATCACGTTGATGGTGGTGCGGCAACGATCCAGGAACCAGTCCACCGAGAACAGCACCGCGATGTATTCCACCGGCAGACTAACGGCCATGAACACCATGGTCATGGTGACCAGCCCTGCCTCCGGAATGCCGGCGGCACCGACCGAGGCCGCCATGCTGGTGACCACCACCAGCAGCTGCTGCGTGAGCGTGAGATCCATGCCCAGTACCTGGGCGATGAACAGCGCTGCCATGGCTTCGTAGAGCGCCGTGCCGTCGTTGTTGAAGTTCGCGCCGACGAGCGCCCCGAGACTCGCGGAGCGGTCGCGCAGCCCCACGCGATCGCGCAGGCAGGCGTAGGTCACCGGCATGGTCGCGGTGGAACTGGCGGTGGAAAAGGCCATCACCAGCGCATCGCGCGTGCCGCGCAGGACGTGACCCGGGCGCGCCCAGGAGCCGAAGCGGATGCGCGCAAGATACCAGCCGGCGTGCAGGAGCAACGCGAGCACCACGGCGACGACGAAGCCGCCGAGGGGAATGAACGCGGCGAATCCCTTGGTACCGACGATGCTGGCGATGATGCCGAAGATGCCGAACGGGATGATTTCGATCACCCAGCGCAGGACGACGATCAGCGTGTCGAATCCGACGTCGATGGCATCGCGCACGGTGCGCAGGGGACGCTCGCGCAGCTGGCGCAGTGCCACGCCGAAGGCCAGTGCCAGCATGATCACGGAGATCACGCTGCCGTTGTCGGTCAGCGGACCGAGCAGGCTGCGTGGGATGTTGTCGACGAACTGCGCCAGCGGCCCGGGCGCGCTGGTCACCGGCGCGGACGGCGGCGACGGGCCGACCTCGTGCCATGCTCCCGGCTGCAGCAGGTTCGCTACCGCCAGCCCGATCGCGATCGCGACGGTGGTGTTGAGCAGCAGCAGGCCGGCCAGGCGCGGGGCCGTCCCCGGGGGAAGCTCGGCGGTCACCAGTGCGCGCACGATGGCGAACAGGATCAGCGGCGGCGCGAGTGCGGAAAGCAGGCGCAGGATCAGCTTCGCCGGCGTGGCGAGCGTCCCGGCCTGCTCGCCCAGCGCGACGCCGACGGCCACACCGAGGGCGAGCGCGCCGAGGATGCGCAGATACAGGGGAACCGCGGTCCAGCGCGCCCAGGGGCCACGCGGTGGATCGGCCGGAGATGATTGCATCGGGGAGATCGAGATCGGGTCCTGGCGGCTAGGGTACCTCAGTGCGCCCGTCGCGGCGACGCGCCTGTTGCGCCCAGCCGCCGGTCTCGCCAGGTGCGGCCCGGCGTAACAGCGACCCGGCGTAACAGCGACCCGGCGTAACCCTTGCCACCGAACGGTCGCGCAGCGAAATGTCCACTTCGAGGCGCAACTCGTGCACCATGGGCGCACCACGCCCCGACCGGAACCGAGATCGGCCATGTTCGACGACCCGCTGCTGCTCGCCCGCGCCCAGTTCGGACTGAACATCGCGTTCCACATCCTGTTTCCGACCATCACCATCGCGCTTGCCTGGTTCCTCGTCGCCCTGCGCGTGCGCGCCAACCGCCCCGGGCAGGACTGGGCGATCGCCGCCTACGCGCTGTGGGTGAAGGTGTTCGCCCTGTCCTTCGCGCTGGGCGTGGTGTCGGGCATCGTCATGAGCTTCCAGTTCGGCACCAACTGGCCCGGCTTCATGGAACGCGCCGGAAACGTCGCCGGCCCGCTGCTGGGCTACGAGGTGCTGACCGCGTTTTTCCTGGAAGCGACCTTCCTCGGCGTGATGCTGTTCGGGCGCGATCGCGTTCCGGTCTGGCTGCACACCTTGTCCACCGTGCTCGTGGCCGTGGGCACGAGCGCCTCCGCGTTCTGGATTCTCGCGCTCAATTCCTGGATGCAGACGCCCCAGGGCTTCGAGGTCATCGACGGCACACTGCACGTGACCGACTGGTGGGCGGTGATCTTCAATCCGAGCTTTCCCTATCGCCTGACCCACATGCTGCTGGCCTCCGGGCTCACCGCATCCTTTCTCGTGGCGGGCGTCTCGGCGTTCCAGTTGCTGCGGCGGCACGACTACCTGCCGGCGCAGCGTATGCTGCGTTGGGGCGTGTTCACCGCCGCGCTCCTCATTCCGCTGCAGATCGCGGTGGGCGACGTGCATGGATTGAACACGCTCGAGCACCAGCCGGCCAAGATTGCCGCGATGGAAGGCATCTGGAAGAGCGGACCGAACATTCCGCTGGTGCTGTTCGGCTGGCCGAACCCGGAGACGCTGCGCAACGACTATGCAGTGGAGATTCCGTCCGGCGCCAGTTGGATCCTGCGCCACGAGGCGCAGGGAGAACTGCAGGGGCTGGACCGCTTCGCCGGCAAGCACCCGCCGGTCGCGCCGGTGTTCTTCTCCTTCCGCGTGATGGTCGGCGTCGGCGTGCTGATGCTGGCCCTGTCCTGGATCGCTGCGTGGACGCTGCTGCGTCGCCGCGCGCTCCCGCGCTGGATGCTGCTCGCCTTCGTCGCGATGACCTTCTCCGGCTGGGCGGCCACGATCGCCGGCTGGCTGGTGACGGAGATCGGCCGCCAGCCTTATCTGGTCTACGGCGTGCTGTCCACCGCGCAGGCCGCCTCGTCCGTGCCGGCGAACCACATCGCACTCACCTTCGTCGGCTACGCCGTGGTCTACGCGCTGCTGCTCGTTTCCTACCTGGTGGTGCTCACGCAGCTGGCGCGCAACGCCGTCGGCGACATGCCCGAGATTCCCGCTTCGGGCGAGTCGCAACCCACCGGCAGCGTATTGCCCGTGACGAGGCGCGGTGCCGTATGAACGAACTCGACCTCGCGCTCGTCTTCCTGGCACTGATGGGCCTGGCCATCCTCGCGTACGTGATCCTCGACGGCTTCGACATCGGCGTAGGCATCCTGCTGCCGGCTGCCGCGCGCGACGAGCAGGACCTGATGGTTTCGTCGATCGGACCCTTCTGGGATGCCAACGAGACCTGGCTGGTGCTCGGCGTGGGCATCCTGCTGGTTGCGTTTCCGCTCGCGCACGGCGTGATCCTCAGCTCGCTCTATCTGCCGGTCGCCGCGATGCTCCTCGGTCTGGTGATGCGCGGCGTGGCCTTCGAATTGCGCTTCAAGGCCACCGGCTGGCACCGCGAGGTGTGGAACCGCGCGTTCTTTCTCGGCTCGCTGATCATGGCGGTGTCCCAGGGTGTGATGCTGGCGGGCGTCATCACCGGATTCGCGGCGGGCTGGCCGTTCGTCCTGTTCGGGCTGCTGGGCGGCGCCGGCCTCGCGGGCGGCTATGCGCTGCTCGGCGCGACGTGGCTGGTGATCAAGAGCGAAGGCGCCCTGCGCGACAAGGCGTTGTCTTGGACGCGCTGGGCATTGATCGCCGCGGCCGTCGGCAACCTGGCGATCAGCGCGGCCACACCGTTCGCCAGCCCGCGCATCCTCCACAAGTGGTTCTCGTGGCCGCGCATGCTCTGGCTGCTGCCGCTGCCGCTGCTCACCGCCTCCGCCCTCGCCGGTATCGCGGCAATGGCCGCGCGCCTGCGCGCCGGCCGCTCGCGGCGCGAGTGGCTGCCGTTCGTGCTCGCCGTGTGGGTGTTCGTCTTCGCGTTCGCGGGACTGGCCTATAGCCTGTTCCCCTACCTGGTCATCGACCGCATGACCATCTGGGACGCGGCCGCCTCCGACAATTCGCTGCGCTTCGTGTTGATCGGCACGCTGATCGTGCTGCCCTTCATCCTGGCCTATACCGTGCTCTCGTACCGCGTGTTCTGGGGAAAGACGCGCACGCTGACCTACGGCGGCTGAGCCGATACACTCAGCCTTCGCCCAGACGCCCCGGATGCGTATAGACGTTGTGCGTGCCGTCGCGCGCGAACGCTGCCAGCGTGACACCGGCTTCCTGCGCAACGCGGATCGCCAGCGCAGTCGGCGCCGAGATCGCGGCCAGCACCGGAATCCCCACCGTCGCCGCCTTCTGCACCATCTCGAAACTGGCGCGGCTGGTGATCAGCGCGAACCCGTGCTGCAGCGACATGCCGGCGCGCACCACCGCGCCGATCAGCTTGTCCAGGGCATTGTGCCGTCCGACATCCTCGCGCACCGGGCCCAGCGCACCGTCGGCCACGGCCCATCCGGCGGCATGCGCCGCGCCGGTTTGCGCATTCAGCGCCTGCCGGTTGGAGAGGACCTCGAAGGCGGCATGCAGCCGCGTGTGCGGGATGGTCAGGGCGGACTGCACCGGCCGCAGCGGGCGCATCACCTGGTCGATGTTCTCCGCGCCGCACAGCCCGCACGAGGAGCGTCCCGCGATGCTGCGCCGGCGCGATTCCAGGGCCAGCGCGCGCTCCGCGTCCACCTCCAGTCGCAGCAACACGCCCTGGTCGAGGGGCACCACGTCGATCGACCTCAACTCCTCGGCGCTGGCGACGATCCCTTCGCTGAGGGAGAAGCCCAGCGCGAAATCCTCGAGATCGGAAGGAGTCGCCATCATGACTGCGTGCGCCATGCCGTTATAGACGAAGGCGA
>JAEZCG010000239.1 GCA_023430065.1 Pseudomonadota bacterium
CGCCTGGACGCCGCCTTCACGCGTGTGCTGCACGCTTCGAACGAAGCCTTGTCCGTGTGTCTGAACAAAGCCCGCTTCGCACGTTGGTGCCGGGACAATTCGATTCCGGCGCCGCGGCCCTGGTTTCCCGGCGAGGAGCCACGGCCCCAAGGATTGGGTTTCCCTCTGTTCATCCGGCCCGCGGACACGATCCACGACCGCCCTCGGGGCGGAATCCCGAAGGCGGCCGAGAGCAGGACCGAAGACGAGCTGTCGCAATTGCTCGACCGCTATGCGAAGGCGGGACTCGCCCCCCTGGTGACGGAGTCACTGCTGGGCGAGCCGCTCGTCCAGTACTCGGTAGCGGTCGCTCGGAACGGGCTGGAGTGTCAGTCCTTCGTGGCGATCAAGGCACGCCCGGCACCCGAGGCCTGTGCCGTGGGAACCTATGTAGAGTTGAGCCCTGATGCCGAAATAGAGGCGAGTGTCCTGGGGGCGCTTCGCAAGCTGGACTACTACGGCATCGCGGAGGTGGAAGTGCTGCGCTCGACGCGCACCGCTCGGCATGTCCTGATCGAGGTGAACGCGCGCCCATGGCTGCAGTATTCGCTCGCCGCCGCGTCGGGGCACGACTTCCTCGCCGTGCTCATGGGAGAGCATCGCCCCTCACCCAGGAAGCGCAGCGGAATCGCCTGGCTCAACTGGCACGACGATCTCTACGTTTCGTGGTCCCGCAGCGTGGGAATGGTACGCAAGGGCAAGGTGAGCGTCCCGGCTTACCTGGCGAGTCTCTTGCGTACCCGCGCGTTTGCGGCGTTTAACTGGCGTGACCCCTTGCCGGCCTGGCGACGGGTAGTCGGGCGCAACGGAAGAAGAGAGCAGCAGATCCGCATGCGCATGGCGAAGTAGGCGATTGCACACGACCCTTTACCCTCCCGCACCCAGCATACCGCCAGACAGCGATCCTAGATGCCCTCCGTACTTCACCGGACTCTGCTCAGCGCGCTCACGCCCGTTCGCATGCGCCTGTACAACCTCGTCCAGTCGCGCGTTGCGTGGGACGCCGGGCAGATCAAGGCATACCAGGAAGCCGAGCTGCGCAAGCTCGTCCAGTACTGCTGGGACAACGTCCCCTTCTACCGGTCGCGCTGGCGGTCGCACATCTCGGCTCCTGGCGACATCCGCACGATCGAGGATCTTCAGAGACTGCCCATTCTCTCGAAGGACGAGCTGCGCTCCGAGTTGACCGCACTCACCACCACGGTCAAGAAGTACCAAGGATCACCGGCTCGCAGCGGAGGCAGCACCGGCAGACCGACGCTGTTCCGGATGAACAAGCTCGACGAGGAGATGGCCTGGGCGCAGATGTATACGGCCTGGTCCTGGGCGGGTTACACGCCAGGAGCACCGTTCCTGGTTGTCGGAGGCGAGTCGCTGGGCATCGGACTGAGCGACCGACGCAGCTGGAAGGACTGGATCGTCAATCGCTGGATCACCAGTGGGTCCAACCTCACCGCGGAGCGGGCACGCGCACTTGCGGAGTCGCCACAGTTCCATCGGATCGAGTTGATCTTCGGATATCCCAACGCGATTCGAGAACTCGGCGAATTGCTCTCGGACATGAATGCAACACCACGGAGCCTTCGCGGCATCACGTGCACGGCGGAGGTCATGCGCCTGGACGTACGAGAGCGGATTTCCAAGGTGTTCGGCAATGTCCCCGTGACTGACCAGTACGGGCTGAACGACGGCGGCCTGCTCGCCGCCGAAGGCCCGGACCGCGACGGACTGCACGTGTTCTTTCATCGCGCGATCATGGAAGTGTGCGATTCGCAGAATCGGCAGATCACCCAACCCGGACAGACGGGCCGTGCCATTGCCACCAGTCTGACGAACCTGGCGACTCCGTTCGTGCGCTATGAAACGGGGGACGAAGTCCACTGGAAGACCTGGGAACCATCGTCCACCGGTATCGCCTGGCCTCGTATCGGCCCGGTGGACGGACGCACCGGAGATCTCATCTTCCTGCCCAGCGGACGGCGCATCGCCATGCCGGGCCTGACCCTCGTGATGCGTTGGCTGGACGGGTTGCATGCCTACCAGTTCATCCAGACGTCTCCGAACGCCGTCACTGCGCGCCTGCAGCGAGGTTCATCCTTTTCCATGACGGAGGAAGAGGTGATCGCCTACCTCAAGTCGAAGATTGCCGACGAAGTCCAGTGGACGATCATCTGGGGTGCGCCGGAGCTCACGCGCAACAGCAAGATCTTGATCATTCGCAACGACTGGCTGCGCGCGCAGGGTCTGTCACGTCCGCCCAGCGTCTGATCCAAGAAACCGATCCCGATCCAACCGGAAATCGAGCAATGATTGCCAAGCTTCTCGGAGCCCCTCTGCGGTACAAGCTGGCACGGCCGCTGCACCTGCGGCTGGTCGCCGCCGACCTTGGAGGGAGCGTCCGCCCCACCTCCGACGACCGCACCCATCTCGTGGCAGCCATCGACTGGCTGTGCCGCGCACAGGACATCCGTGATGATCGCGGCGACGCGGGAAGCGTCTCCGCGGGCTGGAACTTCGAGGATGGCTGGCTTCCCGGCTATCCGGAGACGACCGGATACATCATCGAGACGTTCATCGCCGCTGCGTCCTTCCTGGAGCGTCCCGACCTACTGACCCGCGCGCAACGGATGATCGACTGGGAGTTGTCCCTGCAGCACGACGACGGCGCGTTCCCGGGGCACTTCGGCGAGCCAGGCAGCCGACCGGTGATCTTCAATACCGGACAGATCATGCATGGCATGGTGGCGGGCTACCTGCAGTTCGGGCGCCAGGAATGCCTCGAAGCGGCCGTGAAAGGTGGGCATTGGCTGGCGCGGCATCAGGAGCCGGAGGGATTCTGGCGCAAGTTCGAGCACAAGGACACGGTTCACGTCTACAACACACGTGGAACCTGGGCACTCACCGCGACCGGTGTGCTGGCAGGCGATACGCTGCTCCTGGATGCCGCGAGGCGGAATCTCGACTGGGCATTGAGTCAGCAGACGTCCTCCGGCTGGTATCGAAACAATGCGTTCACCGCCGACGCTCACCCCTACACCCACACGATTGCCTACGCCATCCGCGGATTGCTCGAGAGCGGCGTGCTGCTCGGCGAAGATCGCTACATGCGCTCTGCCCTGCTTGCTGCAAAAGGACTGGCGGCACGACAGCGAGCCGACGGATGGCTCGCAGGCACCTACGCAGACAGCTGGGTTCCGACCGCAGCGTACAGCTGCGTGACCGGCGTCGCGCAGATGTGTCTCAACTGGTTGCGGCTCGCACAGGAGATGGGCGAGAAAGGGTTACTCGACAACGCACGACGCGGGATCGAGTTCGTCAAGAGCACGCAGCGTCTCGACGATCCGTGCGAGGCCGCTCGCGGCGGTGTCCCGGGATCCCATCCGATCTGGGGCACCTACTCGCGCTTCGAGTATCCCAACTGGGCTGCGAAGTTCTTTGCGGACGCGCTATTGATCCAGGCGACCAACCAGCCTGTCCCGCCCGTCGCAGCGCGTAGCGGACACGAGGTCGCCGCTCATGTCTGAACCGTCGGTGTTGATTCTGTGCGGACGCTCGGCGCGGCACGTGTACCTTGCCAACCGGCTGTGTGCCGCCACGAATGTTGTCGGAATCGTCCACGAAACCGGGACCCAGTGGACACCGAAGAAGGTGATGAAACTGCTCCGCCCCGACAACTTCGGACGCAAAGCCTGGCGCTGGCTGCGCGACCGCAAACGCTACGCAGGAAATCCTGAAGCCAGGTTCTACTTCGGGACTCGGCCCGCGGCACTGGATCGGCCCGAACTCGTCACGCTCGTTCCGCACATCAACCATCCCGACGTTGCGGCCCTAGCCGATCGGCACAAGCCGGACATCATCGCGGTATTCGGCACCTCGCTACTGAAGGGGCCCTTGCTCACCAAGGGAAGGCTCGGCATCCTGAACCTGCACGGCGGTCTGTCTCCCGAATACCGCGGCGCCGATTGCACGTTCTGGGCGCTCTATAACCGAGAGCCGGAGAAGATCGGCTGCACGCTTCATTTCATCGATGCGGGCATCGATACCGGCAAGCTGATCGCGCACGTCTGCCCGGAAGTCAGGGAAGGCGACGACGAGTTGACCCTGTTCTGGCGGGCCGTACAGGATAGTGCAGAGGTCTACGTCGAAGCGATCGCGAAGCTCGGACGGGGCGAGTCCCTTGGCATGGCACAAGGCAGCAAGGGAAAGCTGTATCAGGTGAAGGACCGTGGACTGCGGCATGAGCGTCGGCTTGCCGCAATGCTGCAGGATGGCCTGCTGCGCGGGTTAAACCTGCCAAGACGGGTCACGTGGTTTTCGTGATGACGGCCGTCCGCCGCCCGACCCGGTCCTCCGCTACAGGCCCAACCATCGCCCGATGATGTTCCTCTGCATCTCCGAGGTGCCGGAGTAGATCGTCCCCCCGATCGCATCACGGAGCGTCCGCTCGACTTCGTACTCCATCATGTAACCGTAACCGCCGTGGATCTGCACAGTGTCCAAGGCTGCCTTGACGAGCGATTCGCTCACGAACAGCTTTGCAATGGACGCGTCCAGGTTCGAGTTCCGCGTGTGGTCGAGGCGCCATGCCGCACGGTACGTCAGCAGCCGCGCCGCCTCGAGCTGCACCTTCATGTCCGCGATCTTGTGCGCAACAGCCTGGAACTTTCCGATTGCCTGACCGAACTGGTTACGGGTTCGCGCATAGGTGACAGACGTTTCCAGCAGGCGTTCGATCGCACCCACGTGACTCGCGACCAGCAGGGTCCGCTCCCAGTCCATTGCGGTGGCGAATACCGCCGAGCCGCCGCCAACCGTTCCCAGCACGTGCTCCTCGTCCACGCGCATGTCCTGGAACGAGATCTCCCCGACCGGAGACGTACGCAATCCCATCTTGTCCATCTTCTTGCCGATGGAAAACCCGGGGTGGCTGGTCTCGACCAGAAACGCGGTCAATCCCCCATGAAATCCCTTGCTGCTGTCGGTGACCGCGAACACGATCGCGACATCCGCGACCGGTCCGTTGGAGATGAAGGTCTTGGAGCCATTGATACGCCAGCCACTCCCGTCGCGTTCCGCGCGGGTACGCATCGAGAAGGTATCCGACCCCGATCCGGGCTCGGTGATCGCGTGCGCACCCACCAGCGTGCCATCGCACAGCCCGGTCAGATAGGCCCGCTTCTGCGCCTCGTTCCCGTGCCGGGTCACCGGCATCACGCACGCGAGCAGGTGGGCGCACAGGGAGAAAACCAATCCTCCATCCCGGCATCCGTACCCGAACGCCTCCAGCGCGATTGCGGTGGATAGCGCATCGAGGGCGGTCCCGCCATACTCCTCCGGCGCCGACAGGCCCTGCAGACCGACCTTCGCGCATTCGCGCCACAGGTCTCGTGAGAACTCCTGATCGCGGTCTCGCTCCATCAGGCGTTCATTGAGTGCGCCCTGTGCGAACCGAATGACGCTATCCCGGAGAATGCGCTGCTCTTCAGTGAGCGCGAAATCCATTACCCCATCTCCTTGAGGCGCTGGTAATCGATCTTGTCGGTGGAGGTTTTCGGCAGCGAATCCGACCAGGAGAATCTGTCGGGGATCATGTAGAGCGGAAGTCGCTCGGAACAGAATCGCTTCATTTCGATGAGCGACGGCCGTTGGCCATCCTTGCTGCTCAGAAACGCGATGATGCGCACGCCCGCCTCGTCATCAGGCAAGGCCACCACCGCTGCCTCCTTCACTGCGGCGTGCTGGTACAGACCTGCTTCGATTTCGCCCAGTTCGACGCGATAGCCACGCCGCTTGACCATCCGGTCGCGCCGGCCCCGATAGACGTAGCACCCCGCCTGCTCTTCCACGACCACATCCCCGGTGCGATACCAGCGCGTCCCATCGGCGTCCGTGAAGAATGCCTTGGCCGTCTGCTCGGGCAAGGCCCAGTACCCTTGCATGACACCCTGGCCGGTGATGCACAACTCTCCCTCACCTCCCGCCGGCACGAGGCGTCCATTCTCATCCACCACGCACCCGGCAAGATGCGAGCACACCTCCCCAATCGGATACGGCGCTACGCGATCGGCAGGCACGGGCAGCTTCACCTCGTAGAAGGTGCAGACGTTGGTTTCCGTGGGGCCGTATAGATTGAAGTAGCGCGGTCGCGGCCACAGCTCGGTCAACGTTCGCAGATGCTTGACCGGAAACACTTCGCCGGCGAACAGCACCGTGCGCAGTGCTCCATAGCTCCGGGACGGTAGATCGCCGAACTGCGCGATCAAGCTGAGAATGGATGGCGCCGAATACCAGATGGAGATGCCTTCGTCCGCAATCAGCTGAGCCAGCCTCTGCGGGTCCTTGCCTGCATCCTCGGAGATGAGCACGAGCGCCGCGCCGTGCTTGAGCGAGACGTGCACGTCTAGAATCGACAGGTCGAAGTGAAACGGCGCGTGGGACGAGAATCGATCCTCGTGCGTCGGTTCGAACACCTCGCTGCACCAGTCCACGAAGCTGACCGCGTTCTGGTGGGAAAGCATCACGCCCTTCGGTTTCCCCGTCGACCCCGAGGTGTAGAGGATGTACGCGAGTGATGCGGGGCCTGTCGACGCCGTCGTCGCACCTCGAGCCCGTCCGAGGGTATCGAGCGCTGTCGCCAGCCCTCTGCCCCCTCCGACATCAGGCAGCACGATCACATGGGGTTGCGCGCCCAACGCCTCCAGCTCGGCGCGGAAGCGCGACTCGAACTGCGCCTCGACAATCGCAACCTTCACCGAGCAGTTGTGCATGATGAAGGCGTTGCGCGCCGGCGGAGCGCCCGGATCCACGGGAACATACGCGGCACCCGCCTTCAGAATGCCGATCATGCCGGCCACGCCGTCGATGCTCTTGCGTAGATAGAAGCCGACGCGATCGCCGGAGGCGACTCCCAGTCCGACCAGGCGGTCCCGAAGTCGATCCGACAAGGCATCGAGCTCGGCGTACGTGACGGAGCCCTTCGCCGGCTCGACGACTGCAGTGCGCCCGGGAAAACGTCTCGCAGCTTCGATGAAACCTCGGTGCAGAGGTCCGGACATGACGCACGCTCCTCTATTTCATCTTGCTGGACACCAGGGACGATATCTTGTTGAGCGTGTCGAGATGTTCCTTGTCGGCCTCATGCGCCTCCAGCGTGATCCCGTACTTCTCCTCCAGGTGCAGCACCAGCTTCAGGGTCGCGATGGAGTCGAGGATTCCCGTCGTGATCAGCGGAAGATCCTCGGTCAGATTTGCCGGATCCTCCCCGGGAAGGAACTCCCTCAGGATGAAGTCCTTTACCGCCGCCTTTACCTGCTCGCTCATTACCGTGCTCCGTTCCGTTCTAGAAAGCCCACCGATATATGCCGGACCATCATCGTTTCGCCGCGTCGAAGATCTCGGTGCGCAGCGCCATCAGCTCCCGATAGAGCCGCTCTGCCGTCACTTCGTGCCCCCGAACATTCGGGTGATGATCCCATTCCGCGAGCCGGATGGCTGCGACATCGAGGTCAGCGTAGACATCGTCCATGTTGATCATGACAAAACCGGATTCCTTTGCGATCTTCAGGATCTCCGGCGTTTCCTCCACCCACTGCCCCTGGCGTACCTGCGGCAGGAAGATCCACACCGGTACGATGCCGCGGGAGCGCGACTTCTCGACCATGTCCTTGTAGATGTACACCAGGATCTCACCGCCGTACGGCGCAAGGGCGCGCATGGCCGCCGCTTCGTCCATCTTGGGCGTCACGCCCGCTTCCTCGACAATCTGCCGCAGCCGTTCGAACGGGATCTCCAGTCCGTCCCGCGCGGCGTTTGCCAGATAGCGAACCGAGCGCTTGATTTCTCTCCCCGTTGCCACGTAGTAGACGGCATGCGGCTGCAAGTCGAGCGCTCTGGTGAACGGCAGCAGTTGCTGCGGCGGCTCGTAACCGGGTACCGCCATGTTCAGCAGTTCATACCGCTGAAACGGCCCTTCCCTGAACTCGCTGTTCAGTCTGTTCTCGATGAGAGCCTCGAAGGTTTCTCCGTCGGCGACCCCCCATCCCATGACGGAGGATGCACCCAGCACGACCGCGCGATAGGTTCCCGGCGCGGGGGTATCGGCGTAATCGCGGTCGCGCATGCCCAGCCGGTTGATGCTGATCGGTCCGTACCGGGAACTGAACACGAACGAAGGAATCAGCTCGTTTCGCTGGAATCCGGGAACGAAGCGCTTGATGTTGGCGTTGTCGACATCGAGCCAGTTGGCGGGCTTGTTCGTGTACACCTCCCAGAGCTGGGAGTTGAACCGGTCGACCGAGAGCAGATTCTCGTAATAGCCGCGCTCGAGCTTGGCCGTATCGAGACGGCTCAACTGCCCGGATCGGA